>NZ_CP013106.1:1268662-1585828 GCF_001431725.1 Halomonas huangheensis
AAGTGGATCGGCAAGGATGGCAAGGTCGCACACGGTGGTACTTGCCTGAATGTAGGCTGTATCCCGTCCAAGGCGTTGCTTGAAGCGTCTCACAAGTTCGTCGAAGCCAAGCATGACTTCGATGATATGGGTATCCAGGCCAGTGATGTCCAGATGGACGTCAAGAAGATGGTTGCCCGCAAGGACAAGATCGTCAAGAACTTGACCGGCGGTATCTCTGGCCTGTTCAAGGCCAATGGCGTCACAGCCATCGAAGGTACCGGCAAGGTGGTGGCGAAGGATCAGGTTGAAGTCACAGACCTCGATGGCAAGGCCTCTACCTACCAGGCGTCCAATATCGTGATTGCCGCTGGTTCCGTACCTGTTGAGATTCCGCCGACGCCGATGACTGACGACCTGATCGTCGACTCCACTGGTGCGCTGGAATTCCAGGAAGCGCCCAAGCGTTTGGGTGTGATCGGCGCCGGCGTCATCGGCCTGGAGCTGGGCAGCGTCTGGAACCGTCTGGGCAGTGAAGTTACCGTGCTTGAGGCACTCGACAGCTTCCTGCCGATGGTCGATACCGCCATCGCCAAGGAGACTCAGAAACTGCTCAAGAAGCAGGGTCTGGACATCAAGCTCAATGCTCGCGTGACCGGTTCCGAGGTCAAGGGCAAGGAAGTTGTCGTCAAGTATGAGGACAGCGAAGGCGAGCAGACTGTCACCTTCGACAAGCTGATCGTCTGTGTTGGCCGTCGCCCCTACACCAAGGGCGTGGTCGCTGACGGCCTGGGCGTTGAGCTGGATCAGCGTGGCTTCATTCACGTCGATGACCAGTGCCGTACCAGCGTGCCGGGCGTCTATGCAATCGGTGACTGCGTACGTGGACCAATGCTGGCGCACAAGGCTTCCGAAGAAGGCGTCATGGTTGCCGACATCATTGCCGGCCACAAGGCACAGATGAACTACGATGCTATTCCCAGCGTCATCTACACCTACCCTGAAGTGGCATGGGTCGGTATGACCGAGCAGGACGCCAAGGCGGCCGGCATCAAGGTCAAGACCGGTAGCTTCCCGTTTGCTGCCAGTGGTCGCGCCATGGCCAACAACGCCACTGAAGGCCAGGCCAAGGTTATCGCCGATGCGGAAACTGATCGTGTGCTGGGTATGCACATTGTCGGCCAGCATGCCGGTGAGATGATCGCTCAGGGTGTGATCGCCATGGAGTTTGGCTCCAGCGCCGAGGATCTGGCGTTGACCTGCTATGCGCACCCGACCATGTCAGAAGCTGTTCATGAAGCCGCCCTGGCGGTGGATGGACACGCTATTCACATGGCCAACCGCAAAAAGCGCTAGTCGTACAACTAGCGTCATCGTTGGCGTCGCGAGCCCGCTTTCGTTGCGGGCTCGTCGGTTTTCCTTCGGTGTCGCATCGCCTCCGGCCATGTACCGGAGGTGGTCGGTGGCGACCACTGGCCCATTTCTACGAAATTGAGCCTGGTCGCTGTTCGAGTCACATGCAACCAATGGCATGAATCGATGAACCTTCACGAGTATCAAGGCAAACAGCTGTTTGCCGATTATGGTCTGCCTGTTTCCAAGGGCTTTGCAGTTGACACCCCGGAAGAAGCTGCAGAGGCCTGCAGGAAAATTGGCGGTGACATGTGGGTGGTCAAGGCCCAGGTTCACGCAGGCGGCCGCGGCAAGGCCGGCGGCGTCAAGCTGATCAAGAGCGCGGAAGAAGCCAAGGCGTTTGCCGAGCAGTGGCTGGGCAAGAACCTGGTGACATTCCAGACAGATGAGAACGGTCAGCCGGTCTCGCGTATTCTGGTTGAGAACTGCACTGATATTGCCAACGAGCTTTATCTCGGCGCTGTTGTCGATCGCGGCACCCGTCGTGTGGTCTTCATGGCTTCCACGGAAGGTGGTGTCGAGATCGAGAAGGTCGCTGAGGAAACTCCCGAGAAGATTCTGAAGGCTGAGATCGATCCGCTGGTTGGTGCACAGCCGTATCAGGCTCGTGAACTGGCCTTTGCCCTGGGACTGAAGGGCGACCAGGTCAAGCAGTTCACCAAGATCTTCCTGGGCCTGTCGCGCATGTTCCATGACAAGGACCTGGCGCTGCTCGAGATCAACCCGCTGGTGATCACCGACGAAGGCAATCTGCACTGCCTCGACGCCAAGATCAACCTGGACGGTAACGCACTCTATCGTCACCCGGATCTGGTGGAGATGCGCGATCCGTCACAGGAAGACGAGCGTGAAGCCGAAGCGGCCAAGTGGGAGCTCAACTACGTTGCGCTCGACGGCAACATCGGCTGCATGGTCAATGGCGCAGGTCTGGCCATGGGCACCATGGACATCGTCAACCTGCACGGTGGCAAGCCGGCCAACTTCCTCGATGTTGGTGGCGGTGCGACCAAGGAACGTGTTGCGGAGGCTTTCAAGCTGATTCTCTCCGACGACAACGTCAAGGCCGTGCTGGTCAACATCTTCGGCGGTATCGTACGTTGCGACATGATCGCCGAGGGCATTATCGGTGCCGTTGAGCAGGTCGGTGTCAACGTACCTGTCGTGGTGCGCCTGGAAGGCACCAACGCCGAACTGGGCGCCGAGAAGCTGGCCTCCAGTGGACTGAACATCATCGCTGCCAAGAGCCTCACCGATGCGGCTCAGCAGGTCGTCAAGGCAGCGGAGGGCAAGTAATGAGTATCCTGATCGACAAGAACACCAAGGTCATCTGCCAGGGCTTCACTGGCGGCCAGGGGACCTTCCACTCCGAACAGGCCATCGCCTACGGTACTCAGATGGTCGGCGGTGTGACCCCGGGCAAGGGCGGCCAGCAGCACCTTGGCCTGCCGGTGTTCAACACCGTCAAGGAAGCCGTTGAGAAGACCGGCGCTGAAGCCAGTGTGATCTACGTTCCTGCGCCGTTCTGCAAGGATTCCATCCTCGAAGCGGCCAATGCCGGCATCAAGCTGATCGTGTGCATCACCGAAGGCATCCCGACTCTCGACATGCTCGACGTCAAGGTCAAGTGTGACGAGCTGGGCGTTCGCCTGATCGGCCCGAACTGCCCCGGTGTCATCACTCCCGGTGAGAGCAAGATCGGCATCATGCCTGGCCATATCCACAAGCCTGGCAAGGTCGGTATCGTCTCGCGTTCCGGCACCCTGACCTATGAAGCGGTCAAGCAGACCACTGACCACGGCTTTGGTCAGTCCACCTGTGTGGGTATCGGTGGCGACCCGATTCCGGGCTCCAACTTCATCGACATCCTCGAGATGTTCGAGAAGGACCCGGCCACTGAAGCCATCGTCATGATCGGTGAAATTGGTGGTACTGCTGAAGAAGAAGCAGCAGCCTTCATCAAGGACAACGTCAGCAAGCCGGTCGTTTCCTACATCGCGGGTGTTACTGCTCCTCCTGGCAAGCGTATGGGCCACGCTGGCGCGATCATTGCCGGCGGCAAGGGTACTGCCGACGAGAAGTTTGCTGCTCTGGAAGCTGCAGGCGTCAAGACCGTGCGTTCGCTGGCCGAAATCGGCGATGCACTCAAGGAAGCCACTGGCTGGTAAGTTTCTGCCACGCATTCCTGTACAAAGGGCCACCTTCGGGTGGCCTTTTTGCGTTGTTGGGGGTAGCGGCGAGCTACGAGTTTCAAGAAGTAAGAAGTAAGAAGTGAGAAGTAAGTCACTCCGGACCCTGGGCCTTTGTATGTGAGTGGCGAAGTGGCACTGTACAGCTCGCAGCTTCCAGCTTACGGCATACGGCTTACGGCTTATGGTTGACGGCCGATCCTTTGCGGGATGAGAGCAATCTGGATACTGATAGCGCAAACACTGGCGCTCCCGCGACCAGATACAGGTGGTAGCTGACCAGGCGCCATATCACTATCGCGGCGGCGGCTTGTTCGCGATCGATGATCGGCAGCAGCAGGGCGCCGACACTGACTTCTGCGGCACCGGCACCACCCGGCAGGATGCTCAGTTGACTGGCGGCCATTGCCAGCATTTGTACAAGGAATGTCCAGGCCCAGTCTGCATGGCCGCTCACACCGAGTACTGCGAGATACAACAGGCTGTAGCGCAACAGCCAGTGTATGCAGCACAGCAGGAAGATGGCGATCAGGATATGGCGTGGCAGACGCAGGGTGACGACCAGTGCATGCCGGCAGCGCAGCAGGCGGCGTACGACCCAGCGCCGTCGACGTGGGCCAGGCCAGTGCAGCCAGGGTCTGCGTCGTAGCAGGTGTGGCAAGAAGGCAATGATCAACGCCAGGGCGAGGATTGCCATTACCAGCCCCGGTAACGCGATCTCGATCAGCGCCTGATGTGGCCATTGGCTAGTGCCCCCCAGAGCGACGCCAAGCAGTAGGGTCAGCATCAAGGTAAAGAACAGCATGTCGCAACCCTGATCGACGAGGAAGATCGCCGAGGCACGCGATGGTGAGTAGCCGCGCCGTGCCAGCAGCCATAACAGGGTGGCTGCGCCGCCAGTGCCGCCTGGCGTAGCGCATAGAGCGAACTTGGCCGACATCTCGATCGATAGGGCTCCGCCTTGCCCGAGGTGTCCGGCGCGTCCCGCCAGCATCAGGCGTAGACGCGCGGCATTGAGGTTCCAGCACAACACAGCAATCACCGCCATCAGCAGCAGCAAAGAGGGCGGGAAAGCCATGGCCATTGTCATGGTGCCGCGACCGCCAAACCACCATGGCAGAAGCAGCGTAATGCCGATGGCCAGCAGTAACAGCAGACCATGAAAGGGGTGCCAGCGCAGCGGTGTGGCAAGGCGTTCAGCCATCATTTTCAACCATAGCGCCGGCGTGTTTCATTGCCCGGATCGATGAGGTCTTCATAGTGATGGAGGAGTTGTTCCATGACGTTGTCCCAGTCGAAATGGCGCTCGACATGACGACGGGCATGACGACCACTGGCCGTGATGTCGTTGGCGAACAGTGCTTCGGTGGCATCGGCCATGGCCCCAGGGTCGAGAGGCTGGCACAGGATGCCACCACCCAGCGGCACATTCTCGGCGAGAGCGCCGGCACGCGCTCCAATCACGGGAATTCCACTGGCCATGGCCTCCTGAGCGATCAGGCCAAAGGTCTCTCGGGTTCCGGCATGGAGCATGGCATCGCTGCTGGCGAGAGCTCGAGCAACCTCATGGGTGCCGCAGCAGTGATCGATCACCGTGACATTGGCTGGCACACTGCGGGGCATGCCGGGCCCCATCAACAGCAGGTGATAGGGTTTTCCGAGTCGTGCCATGGTGGCCAGCAGAATGTCGATGTTCTTCTCCCGCGAGAAGCGACCCACGAAGATCAGCAGGCGGGTCTGCTGATTCAGTCCCAGACGGTCACGCAAGGTCGGATCACGCCTGTCGGGGTGAAAGGCATTGAGATCCACGCCCAGCGGTTGTACACGGACCCGCGGCAAACCCCAGCAGAGCAGACGGTCGGCCATTGCCTGGCTGGGCGCCATAATGCTGTCGAAACGACAGTAGAGGTCGACAACATAGCGCTCCAGGTGACGCTGGACCAGCGGGCCGAAACGATCGCCCATCAGCCGCGGCAGGTCTGAGTGGTAGAAGCCGACGACCGGCACACCGAGGCGTTGGCCGGCATCCAGAGCGGCCCAGGCAGTCACATAGGGGTCGCCTGCTTCGATGAGATCCGGGCATAGCTCCAGCAATGCATTACGCCAGCGTCGACGACTCAGTGGAAAGCGGTAGCCCTGGCCGAGAGGCAATTTGAGTGAGGGCAGGGTGTGATGATCGCCGAGACTATCTCGTTCGGCGCCAGGAACCAGCAGACTGGTACGTAGTTCCGGATAGCGAGAGAACACGCGATGTTTGGCCTGCAGATAAGTGCGCACTCCGCCACTGGCCGGAGCGTGGAACATGGTGACGTCGGCGATATGCAAGGTTCCCTCCCATGTGTCTAGACCCGTGGTAATCATCCACTGAGCACTCCGCGTTCAGCCTAAGCGGGAATTACGACAGTTCTGAGACACTGGTGGGGGAAAACGAAGAACGGCGGCCATGGGCCGCCGTTTGAGGCTTGCAGATAAGTCGACGTGGTGGGATCAGTCCGCTGGACGTGCTACCAGCGAGCGAGTTTCTTCACGTGCTTCTGTCAGGGCGACACGCACTGCATCACCCAGCTTGTAGCGTTCCTCACCTTCGATCTGGATACGTCCTTCCTTGTCATCGACGACAACCTTGTCACGGTCGCTGTGCATCAGCGGAGCCGGGACGAAGGCGGTGGCACCGTTGGCAGTCAGGCGTACTCGCATGCCGCCACGATTGATGGCGATGATCTCGGCATCGAAGACATCGCCGGTCCCGGCGGCCGGGGATAGGTAGCGTACGTAGAGCCAGTCCTTGACGTCGCGCTCGGCCATGCGGTTGAGGCGGCGGCGCTCGGTGAGCTGCTCGGTGAGTTGCTGGCTGGCCTCGGGCGGTGCTTGCTCGCCCTTGAGGACTCGCTTGATCAAGCGATGGTTGACCATGTCACCGTACTTGCGAATCGGGGAGGTCCAGGTGGCGTAGGCGGGTAGCCCCAGGCCAAAGTGCGGGCCTGGCTGAGCCGACATGCTGGTGAAGCCCTGGAATTTGCGCAGTCGCGCATCCAGCCAGGCGTCATCACGGCTTTCCAGAGCGCGTTTGAGCTCCTTGTAGCGGTTCAGGTCGGTGAGTGCCTCGCGCTCGACCTCGATCTGTTGGCTGGCAAGGAAGTTCTGTGCAGCCTCGGCTTTCTCGTCGTCAAAGGCGCGGTGCACATTGAAGATGCCGTGCCCGACATGTTGAGCCAGCAGGTCGGCGCAGCAGGCGTTGGCGACGATCATCGATTCTTCGATCATGCGATTGGCGATGCGTCGTTCCTCGATGAGGATGGCCTTGATGTTGCCGGCATCATCCAGATCAAAGGCATAGTCGGGACGGTCCTTGAACACCAGAGCGTGTTCTGCACGCCAGCCACTGCGTGCCAGAGTCAGATCGCGCAGCGCCTTGAGTTGAGCCGCGACGCTCTCATCGGGTGCCCAGTCGCCCTTGTCTTCCAGCCAATCGGATACCCGGTCATACACCAGGCGTGCGTGAGAGCACATGGTGGCGGCGAAGAAGCGGTAATCGCCGAGACTGCCATCGGCATTGACATCCAATTGGCAGGCCAGCACTGGACGTTGCTGGTTCTCGTGCAGCGAGCAGAGATCATCAGCCAACTGCTCGGGCAGCATGGTGACGTTCTGTCCCGGCAGGTACACGGTGAAGGCACGGGTACGGGCCTCGAGGTCGGCAGCATGACCTTCCTCTACATAGGCAGTGGGGTCGGCAATGGCCACGCTCAGCGTCCAACCACCTTGCTCGCGAGTGGTAATGCTCAAGGCATCGTCCATGTCGCGGGTTTTTTCGCCGTCGATGGTGAAGAAGGGCACCGCGGTCAGATCTTCACGAACCAGGCCTTCCTCGTGCAGAGGCCAGTCGGTGCCGGCATCCGGGCAATCCTGTTCGAGGGCGTGGCGGGCCAGAGTGACTCGCCATGGCACTGCAGGGTTGTCGACCTTCGCCACAAGCTCATCGATCTGGGTAAAGAAGGCGCGGTCATCGGGCTTGAGCGGGTGACGCACCAGGCGTGCCACGACCCAATCGCCTTCGCTGAATTCCTGGCCTTCCAAGCTGCGCTTGATGCGGGCCTTGAGGACATTGCGCACCGAAGGGTGATCCGGAATCACCGCCAATTTGCCATCGCGGTTCTGTACGCGAGCAATGAAGCGTTGCATGCCGGTTTCGATGAGCGTATCGGGTTCCACCGACTTGCGCTCGCCGTCCTCATGCAGGATGGCCTCGACCCGGTCACCGTGAAGCACCAGCTTCATGGCGGGAGGGGGAACGAAGTACGACTCACCGTCGTCGGTTTCGAGAAAACCAAAGCCCTTTTCCGTGGCTTTGATGACACCCGTGACACGAGGTGTGTTGTCACGAATCTGTTGCTTGAGCTGAGTCAGCAAGGCGTTGTTCTGGAGCATGGTCAAGATCGAGTGGCGAGAGGTAGGGAAGCCACTATACGGATAGAAAGGGCGTGGGCCAAACCCTCT
Source organism: Halomonas huangheensis (assembly GCF_001431725.1). NCBI lineage: Bacteria > Pseudomonadati > Pseudomonadota > Gammaproteobacteria > Oceanospirillales > Halomonadaceae > Halomonas > Halomonas huangheensis. The sequence goes on from NZ_CP013106.1 coordinate 1,276,738, forward strand.
GCACGTGACTGCGGAAAATCAAGATGTTGGCACCGACGCCCGTGCATCGGCCCTACCTCCAGAGGTCAGGGCACTGCGTGTTGCGACTAATGTGGTATTAAAGTGGTATTTAATTGGTATTTAAGTGGGTCTATAGTGTGTCTATTCAACGCTGCCTGAGAAGACCTCATGGATCCGCGATTCGAACGATTGAAGCCCAATGCATCGTTGGCGACACCGTTGTACCGCCAGTTGGCTAATCAACTGGAACTGGCGATTCGCTCCGGCGAGTGGAGTGCCGGGGAGGCGCTGCCTTCGGAGCGCAGCCTTGCCGAGGCGCTGTCGATATCACGTATCACCGCGCGCAATGCCATCGACCAGCTGGCCGAGAGCGGTCTGATTCGTCGTGACCGCGGTTCCGGTACTTTTATTCGGCCCAGCGTCAATCAATCACTGACGCGGTTGGTCAGCTTCAGTGAAATGTTGACCCGACGAGGTTTTACACCACGTTCTGAATGGCTGCTGCGTGGACTGGATACCCCGACGGGAGAGGAAAGCCTGCGTCTGGGGCTGTCGGCGAATGCCCAGGTCGCGCGACTCAAACGACTGCGGTTGGCCGACGAGGTGGTAATGGCGGTGGAAGAAAGCTGTCTGCCGATCAGCATGGTGCCAGAGCCGCAGAACGTGGAGACCTCGCTCTATCAATGGCTCGAAGCGGCTGGTCGACCCATCGTGCGTGCCCTGCAGCATGTCACGGCAATCAATGCTGACCAGAGCCTTGCTCAACTGGCTGGTGTCGCTGACCGACAGGCGTTACTCAAGGTGACCCGGATCGGCTACCTGGCGGATGACACCCCGGCAGAGCTGACGGTGACCTACTGTCGCACCGACTACTACGACTTCACCGTTGAACTGGCCCGATAGGAGATTTGCATGGCCATGTCCTCAACCATCCTGCACGGCAATATCCTGACTCCCGATGGCTGGTATCTGGGGGATCTGCGTGTTGAGAAGGGACGTATCGCTGAAATCACCGGCGAGCCGGTAGACCCGACCAGCAACGAGTTACCGCGTCTGGTACCCGGCTTCATTGACCTGCACGTGCATGGCGGTGGTGGAGCCGACGCCATGGAAGGGTATGACGCTGTGGCAACCCTGGCGAGAACTCATGTGCGCTTCGGCACCACCAGTCTGCTGGCGACCACCATGACTGCCGAGGAGTCTCAGGTACGTGAAGTGCTCGCCGAGATCGCCCGCTATATCGATCACCAGCCGACTCTTGTCGCGCAGGGCCTGGCCACGCGGGTGTTGGGTGTGCATCTGGAAGGCCCCTACATCAATCCCGGTAAGCTCGGCGCTCAGCCGGCACATGCTCAGGTAGCGACCATCGAAAAACTCGATGCTCTGCTTGAGATCGTGGCGATGCCGTTGATCACCCTCGCCCCGGAAGTGGCTGGGCATCAACAGGTGATTCGTCATCTGGCCGACAGGGGCGTTCGCGTTCAGATCGGCCACACCCTGGGAAGTTATGAGGATGGGGTGGCGGCCCTGGAGCACGGTGCCTGCGGCTTCGCGCATCTGTTCAATGCCATGAGCGGTCTTCATCACCGCAAGCCGGGCATGGTCGGTGCTGCGCTGGCCCATGCCGAGTACGCCGAGCTGATCCCTGATCTGCTGCATGTTCATCCGGGAGCCATTCGTGCCGCATTGCGCTCGATTCCGAAGTTGTATGCGGTTACCGATTCGACTGCCGCCGCCGGCATGCCGGATGGCGACTACAAGCTGGGGGAGCAGAACGTGACCAAGTGTCTAGGCGGTGTACGTCTTGCCGATGGCACCCTGGCGGGGAGCACGCTGACCATGGATCAGGCGCTGCGCAACCTGGTGCGAATCGGACTCACGCTGGAGGAGGCTTCGCACCGTCTATCGCGGTATCCCGCGGAATTCCTTGGCCGTGACGACATTGGTCGTCTGGCCTGTGGTGCCAGGGCTGACGTCGTCACCCTTGATGTCGAACTCAATCTCACGGCGGTGCATGTGGATGGCTGCCAGGTATCAGGAGAATCCCATGTCGCTCATGCTTGAAGAAGCGATCAATGCACCGGAACGTCTGCGTGGTCAACTGGCGCGCAATCAGTCGATGCTGGGTGAGTTGGGGGCCCGTCTACGTGCTGAGGATCCTTCCGCCGTGATGACGGTGGCACGTGGCAGCTCCGACCATGCAGCCAGTTATTTCGCCTATCTGTGTATGCAGACACGCGGTATCCCGGTGGCCTCACTACCGCCTTCATTATCGACATTGTCCCAGGCTCCCTGGCGTTTGCAGGGCCAGTTGGCAGTAGCGATCTCCCAGTCTGGCCAGAGTCCTGATCTAGTCGCCAGCCAGAAGGCGCTCGGGCAAGGCGGAGCCACCACCATCGCCATGGTCAACACTCCCGAGTCGCCGTTGGGCAAGTCCAGCGATATCGAGGTCCCATTGTATGCGGGTGAGGAACGGAGCGTCGCTGCGACCAAGAGCTATCTGGCGACACTGTCCGCTGCCGCGCAGTTGGTGGCCCATTGGAACGAGAGCTCGCTGCTGGTGAGCGCGCTTTCCGAACTGCCTGACCGGCTGGTCGAAGCCGGTGCTCAGGATTGGGGAATTGCCGTTGATGCACTCAAGGACTGTGAGCGACTGATGGTCATCGGCCGTGGTGCTGGTCTGGGCATTGCTCAGGAAGCTGCGCTCAAGTTCAAGGAGACCTGCTCCATTCAGGCGGAACCCTTCAGTGGTGCAGAAGTGCGTCATGGCCCCATGGCCCTGATCGAACCGGGCTATCCGGTATTGGTGTTTGCGCCGCCCGGAGCAGAGCAGGCTGGCTTGCTGGAATTGGCCGAGTGGCTGGAAGGCGTAGGCGCCAGGGTGTTGCTGGCAGCGGATGCCAGCGTTGCCAGGCGCCATCTGACGCTGACGGATGCCGGTCATGAGGCCCTGCAGCCGTTGTCGGTCATCCAGAGCTTCTACCCGATGGTGGCGCATCTCGCCGCAGCTCGTGGCATCAATCCCGACCAGCCGCGTCACCTGCGCAAGGTCACGTGCACGCTCTAGGCATGTAGCGGGCCGTAGCTGGATGTCGGCCCGAAATGATTACAATTAGATAGGGAGACGAGCATGTCATCTTCCAATGTCATATTGGCCTCTCCGCTCAAGGGCATTGTCGTGCCGCTGGCGGAAGTGCCGGACCCGGTGTTTGCCGAAGGCGCTCTGGGCAGTGGCATCGCCCTGGATCCACTGGCCAGCTCATTGCATGCGCCGATCAGTGGCGAAGTCATTCAATGTGCCAGAACGCATCATGCTTATACGCTGCGCAGCGCAGAAGGCATCGAGGTGTTGGTGCATCTTGGTCTGGATACCGTGGCTCTGGAAGGGCGTGGTATCTACCCTTGTGTCGAACAGGGCCAGCAGGTGGCAGTGGGGGATCTGCTGTGTGAGTTCGACATGGATCAGCTTGCCTGCAGCGCGACCTCGTTGGTCACGCCTTTGATCCTTCTCGATACCGGCGCCTGGCGTGTGGACGACCACACAGCGGAGGCCGGAAAGCTGTTGGAGGTGGGAGCGCCTTTGCTGACCCTGTCCCCACGGATGGCCGAGTCATCGGTAGCGGGTGTGGAAAACGCTGCCAGCATCCGCGTTGAACAGGAATTGACGGTGGCGTTGGAGGTTGGACTGCATGCTCGCCCTGCCGCGAGGTTGCGCAATATCGGTCGCGATTACCACGTTGAGTTATTGGTGCGTAGCGATGAGCATACCGCCAATGGCAACAGCGTCAGCGGTCTGATGAATCTTGGCCTGATTTGCGGCAGCCGGGCGCTGGTCATTGCCGAAGGCGAGCAGGCGCAAGCCGCATTGGCGGCGGCGGTGGCATTGCTGACTACGCCGGAAGGGCATGCAGCACCGAGCCATGTCGAAGAGCAGGCCCCGCAACAGCCACTCGATGGCAATCGCCTCGGCGGGTTGATGGCAAGTCCTGGTCTGGTTAGTGGTCGGTTGGTGAGGCTCGAGCTGGGCTTACCGAAGGTGCCCTTGACCGGCGAGGGGAGTGAGGTCGAAAAGCCACGTCTGCTCACCGCGTTGCGGATCGTTGGACAACAACTCGAGGACGCGCGCATCCAGGCGGAGAGTACCGGCCAGCAGGCCGAAGCCGAGGTCTTCGAAGCCCATCAAGCCTGGCTGGAAGACCCCGACCTGGTGGCGTCAGCGATGACCCGGCTGCAGGAAGGTTTGAGCCCGGGGCAGGCATGGCGTGAAGCACTTGACGCCGAAGTCGAACGTCTCAAGGCCACTGGCAATGCGATCCTGATCGGACGCATTGCCGATCTGCGCGATCTACAGCGTCGAGTCATGGCCGAATTCAGTGATATCCCCGACCAGGGATTCGGCGAGCTGGCGCCGGATGCGATTGTCGCGACGAGCGATCTGACGCCATCCGGCTTCGTCTCGCTGTGTGACCAGCACCCCGCCGGACTCTGCCTGGCCGCAGGGGGCAGCACATCGCACGTTGCCATTCTGGCCCGAGCACGGGGTATTCCCTGTCTGGTGGCGATGGGCGATGCGTTACTCGAACTCGACGACGAGGTCGTGGTGCTCAATGCCGATCAGGGCCAGCTCGAGATGGCGCCAGACGCGGCACGTCTTGAACAAGTTACCCATCTGCTGGAAGTCCGTCGCAGGCAGGCCGACGCCGAACGTGCCGAATCCCACCTTGAAGTGTTCACGCGCGATAGTTGCTTTGTCGAAGTGGCGGCCAATGTCGGTTCCAGCGAGGAAGCGCAACTAGCGGCCGATAGCGGCGCTGATGCAGTTGGACTGCTGCGTAGCGAGTTCCTGTTCCTCGGCCGTGACAGCGCGCCCGGCGAAGAGGAACAACGTCGCGAATACCAGGCCAGTGTCGATGCTCTGGGAGCAAAGCCGGTGGTGATTCGCACTCTGGATATCGGTGCCGACAAACAATTGCCGTATCTGCAGCTGCCACCATCCCCCAACCCGGCTCTCGGTGTACGTGGCATGCGCCTGTGGCAGGTCGAACCGGAGCTGCTCGACAGCCAACTGCGTGCGCTGCTGGGTGTGCGTCCGCTGCGCTATCTACGGGTGATGGTGCCGATGATCAGTGACGCCTCGGAACTTGAATGGGTGCGTAAGCGTATGGAGGCCCTCGCCGCCGAAATGCACCTGACGGAGCTGCCGCTGCTGGGGGCGATGATTGAAGTGCCGAGTGCGGCACTGTGCGCCGCCAGCATGGCCAATGTCGCCGACTTCCTGTCAATTGGTACCAATGATCTGACCCAGTATGGCCTGGCCATGGACCGTGAGGACCCGCTGCTGGCCAGTCAGGCGGATGTACTGCACCCCGGCGTGCTACGCCTGATTCAGGCCACCCTCAATGGTGCCGCTGGGCGCTGCCCGGTCGCGGTGTGTGGTGCTGCTGCCGGTGACGATCTGGTCGGACCGCTGCTGGTCGCGATGGGCGTCAACGAGCTGTCGGTGGAGCCCTCACGAGTAGCTGCCGTAAAAGCGCGAATCCGGCGTCTGGATACCAGTGTCATCGCCCGTGAAATCGATACATTGCTGGCTATGCCCGATGCCGCCAGTGTGCGTCAGGCATTGGCACCACTGGTTGAGTCAGCGCTGGTCGCTGAAGTTGGACTCGAGAGGATTCCGTCATGAATACGACCGTTGGATCTCGCATCATGGCAGCGCTCCAGCTTCTGGGGCGGTCATTGATGCTGCCGATTGCCGTTTTGCCGGTCGCTGGCTTGTTGCTGCGTCTGGGGCAACCGGATCTACTGGATATTGCCTTCATCGCCAGTGCGGGTGATGCCATCTTCGCCAACCTGCCATTGATCTTCGCCATCGGCCTTGCCGTAGGTTTCGCCGACGACAGTAATGGAGCAGCAGGACTCGCCGGAGTGATTGGTTATCTGGTGCTCGATGCGGTGCTCAAGAGCCTCAATCCGGATATCAACATGGGAGTGTTGGCCGGCATCATCATGGGGATCGTGGCTGGCCTGCTCTACAACCGTTTCAAGGCGATCAAACTGCCGGACTATCTGGCGTTCTTCGGCGGACGGCGTTTTGTGCCGATTGCCACCGGGCTGGCGGGTGTGGCGCTGGGTTTTGTGTTTGGCTGGGGCTGGCCACCGATCCAGCATGGCATCGACACGCTGGGCCACTGGCTGATCGATGCCGGTGCGATCGGCAAGTTCGTCTATGGGGCGCTCAACCGCCTGTTGATCGTGACCGGTCTGCACCATGTGCTCAATAGCTTCGTGTGGTTCGTGTTCGGCAGCTTCGGAGAGGCGACGGGTGATCTCAACCGTTTCTTTGCTGGAGACCCTTCTGCTGGGGGCTTCATGGCAGGGTTCTTCCCGGTGATGATGTTCGGCCTGCCGGCGGCGGCGCTGGCTATGTATCACACGGCGGCGAGGGATCGTCGTGCCCAGGTAGGCGGTCTGTTGATGTCTCTGGCATTGACGGCATTCCTGACCGGCGTGACGGAGCCTATTGAATTCACCTTCATGTTCCTGGCTCCGGCACTCTACGCTTTCCATGCGCTGATGACCGGTATCAGCATGGCCCTGTTGCAACTGCTTGATGTCAAACTGGGCTTTACCTTCTCGGCCGGAGCGTTCGACTATGCATTGTCCTATGGTCTGTCATCCAACGGTTGGTTGCTGATCCCGGTGGGGCTGGCGATGGGGCTGATCTACTACCTGGTATTCCGTTGGGCTATCGTCCACTTCAATCTGCCGACACCGGGGCGCGAGCCGGAGACCGACGAGGTGCTGGTGCCGGCAGCGGACCTCGGAGAGCGTGGGCCAGCCTTCGTCAAGGCGCTGGGTGGCGCTGCCAACCTCACCGCAGTGGGCGCCTGCACCACGCGTCTGCGGCTGGTGCTCGAGTCCGCAGACAGCATTGACGAAGGCGCGCTCAAGTCGCTGGGATCGCGCGGCATCATGCGCCTGGGTGGGGGTGGTGTGCAGGTGATCCTTGGCCCAATCGCAGACTCTGTGGCGGATGAGATTCGCGCAGCCGTGGCTGCTGCTGGTAAAGCTGCCCCTGTTGTTGATGGAGTCAGCAACACGGTAGGAGAGCCTGATATGGAAGGATCCTCTCGCCGGGTGCCAACCTCGGTACGCAAACTGGATGACGCGGAAATTGCCGTCTGGCAGCGGGCCTTCGGCGGTGATGGGAATCTTCGTTCCCTGCAGCCTCAAGCTGTGACCCGTCTGCGTATCGAAGTTGTCGATGATGAGCGCATCGATACTGCGGCACTGGCGCAGCTTGGCTGTCAGGGTGTGCTGCGTGTCGCTGAGGGCACCTGGCATCTGGTGGTCGGCAAGGATGCCGAAGGGCTGGCTGGAGGTCTTCTACATGCTGGGCTGGCGTCTGGTAGCCACTGAAGTGTACTTCATCAGCGAGACGATAACGGCACGCCTTCGGGCGTGCCGTTATCGTTGAGAAACGGTAACATCGATCCACGATTGAACGATTCAGCCAGCGGAGAAGCCATGGCCCCCCACCTTATTGTTTCCGACCTTGATGGCACATTGCTGGGCGCAGACCATGACCTTGCCGAGTTGACCATCGCCACTTTGCGAGAGCTGGCAGCCCAGGGGCATCAGGTTGCACTGGCTTCCGGACGGCACCACATCGATATGCAACCATTTCGTGACCGGCTTGAGATCGATGCCCACATCATCAGCAGCAATGGCGCCTGGACGTTGGGCCCACAGGGCCAGCGGGTGCGTTCTTTCTACCTGCGTGAGGAACTGGCTCAGGCTTTGATTCGCCTACCACGCGCCGCCGATGTGCGTCTAAACCTCTATCGTGACGATGCCTGGTTGATCGATCAGGCGGCCCCCGCTCTGCTGGGTTTACATGATGCCACGGGGTTCGAGTATCGCATCGAGGCTGCAGATGAAATGCACCCGCAAGGCATCGGCAAGGCACTGTACATCGGTGAGCCGCATTACCTCGCCGAGATCGAAACGGCGGCACGCGAGTTGGCGGCAGACCAACTGCACATCACCTATTCGATGATCAACTCGCTGGAAATCATGGCCGCTGGTGTCAACAAGGGCAGTGCCGTTCAGGCATTGTTGGATGATCTCCAGATACCGGCCAGTCGCTGTCTGGCCTTTGGCGACAACCTCAATGATCTGGAAATGCTGGCGTTGGCAGGGGAGGCGCATGTGATGGGTAATGCTCACCCACAATTGAGCGGGTTGCTTTCCGGTGCCCAGGTGATTGGCCACCATGCCGAGACTGCCGTGGCATTGCATCTGCGCGAGCGCTTTGGTCTCGACGCCTGACGCCTGTCGCGAGGCACTCCGGATACGTTGAGAATTCCTGCCTGAAACAGGCCTTATGCCCTGCGCTGCCACCATAGTGCAATCGTCACGCTCAACTGAAATAGCTAATGTGGCAGCCCACGAGCGATAGATGACAACAATGGAAGCCCCTCTCCTGATCGTGGTGGATGATGACCCGGAAATTCGCGAGTTGCTGGCGGATTACCTTGGGCGTCATGGCTACCATGCCTTGACGGCGGAAGATGGCACGGCGCTGTATCGCCTGCTCGAGCAGCACACTCCTGCGTTGGTGATTCTGGATCTGATGCTGCCCGGCGAGGATGGTTTTGCGCTCTGTCAGAACCTGCGCCGCAATGGTGACACGCCGGTGATAATGCTTACCGCCAGTGATGACCATACCGACCGAATCCTTGGCCTGGAATTCGGCGCTGATGACTATCTGTGTAAACCATTCGACCCACGAGAGCTGCTGGCGCGCATCAAGGCCGTCCTACGCCGTTGCCTGCCACGAGCGACAGGCCAGTCGCCCGAGCGGGCACGCGTGGTCGCCTTTGGTGACTGGAAACTCGATCGAGTGACACGCGAGTTGATTGCTGGCAGCGGCAGCCGTCTGGCACTTGGTGGTGCCGATTTCCAACTATTGCAGGTGTTTCTCGAGCGCCCGGAACAAGTGTTGTCACGCGATGATCTCTATCTATTGACCCGCGGGCGTCCGGCCCCGCCACTGGATCGCTCCATGGACGTTCATGTCTGTCGCCTGCGCCAGCGCCTGGGGGAGGACGCTCAACATTCTCAGCTGATTCGCACCGTGCGTGGCGAGGGCTATGTGCTGGCAGCCCGTGTCGATGTGGTGACTTGATGTCGAGTCTCTCGCTGCGACGTTACTGGCGTCGGTCGCGGCGACGATGGGCATGCGTATTACCGCACTCCCTGCGTGGACGATTCCTGCTGATCATGGTGGTAGGAGTAATGGGCGCCCAGTTGGCCAGCTACGCCTGGTGGAGCGCTCAGGAGCGCAGCGATCAGCGGCTGCGCCTTGACGAAGTCTCCAGCACTCTGGCCTACAGTGTGGCTTCTACGGTGCGTTTCTTTCGCTCGCTTCCTCATTCCTATCGTCACGTCGCCCTGGATCAATTGCGCGATATGGGCGGGACACGCTTCTTCGTCAGCGTCAACGATCATCGACTGCCGGTGCAGGACATCGGCGATGGCCCGGAAAAGGCGTTGGTGGTGCAGAAACTGCGCAATGTCCTGCGACGTGAGCTTGGCATTGATGCTGTGGAAGTGGAGTTCTCACGCCCCGATACGCTGCGCCTGCTCAGTGCGGAAGTGTTGTTGACAGAGATGCCACCGCGCTGGGGGCAACATACCTTGCTGACGGCCTCCGCTGACCAACCGATTCTGGTAGTGCAACTGCCGCTCGGCCAGCAGCAGTGGCTGTATGTCGCGACCCTGATGCCGATGCCCGATGCCTTTCATCGTCCACATTGGCTATCCGCGGACCGACTGTTTGTGCTGCTGGTGGTGCTGGGGACCGTGATCGGCCTGTCGGCGCTGGGAATTCGCAGTGCAACGCGGACGCTCGATCGCATGGCGCGCGCCGCGCAGCGCCTGGGAGATGACCTCGATGCACCACCGCTCAGCGAGAGAGGGCCACGAGAGGTGGCTACAGCGGCAGTGGCCTTCAATCGTATGCAAGGACGCTTGCAGCATCAGGTTGATGAAAGGGCGCGAATGTTCTCGGCGATCTCCCATGACCTCAAGACACCGATCACACGGATGCGACTGCGGGCCGAGATGCTTGATGACTCGGTACAGCGGGAGCGTTTCTCGGCATCGTTGGATGAACTCGACTGTCTTGTGCGTGGTGCGTTGGATTCGGTGCGAGGCCTCGACATGCACGAAACGGCAGAGTTGATGTCGATGAATGAGATGCTGTCGCGGCTGTCTGGCGAGATGGACATCCTCGGCGGCAAGGTACTGATTCAGGGGCATGCCAAGCCGTTGATGATCAAGCCGTTGGCATTCAAGCGAGCACTCGCCAACCTGCTGGAGAACGCCGTGTTCTATGGCCAGCTGGCAGAAGTCACTATCTCCGACAGCACACATCAGTTGGAGCTGAGTATCGTCGACCACGGTCCAGGTATCCCCGATGACCGGATTGAACAGGTCTTTGACCCCTTTGTCAGGCTTGAGCCATCGCGCAGCCGACATACCGGAGGCAGTGGTCTGGGATTGGGGATCGCCCGACATATCATGCAGGCCCATGGTGGCCGAATCGTACTGCGTAATCGCCTCGACGCAGGGCTCGAAGTCCTCGTTCAACTGCCACGACCCGGGCCCTTTGCCGACAGTAATCGAGAGACAACCCGGCTTGAGAGATAACCTGGATGTGGTCGATATCATCAGGTCTCGTTGTAATACTTGGTAAGAGAACGCCGCACAGGCATGCAGTACCCTGATGTGGTGAGAGAGGACCAGCAATGGCGGTCCTGCAGTGTCATCGAATTGAGGTAGGTTGATGAATTGTTTCGATCCCGAGTTTCTTCAGCGTCATGTGCAGCGCACCATGCGTTTCTATCACCCGCGGGCCATCGACCCGAGCGGGGGGTTCTTCCATTACTTTCGTGATGATGGTCAGGTCTACAACGCCAGTCATCGCCACCTCGTGTCCAGCGCGCGCTTCGTGGTGACCTATGCGCGTTATGCTCGCTATCACTGCACATCCCCTGATGCGGCAGCGGAGTATCTACGCTGGGCGCGGCATGGGCTCGCTTATCTGGAGCAGGCGCACTACCAGACGCGTTATCAGGGCTATGCGTGGACGTTGAACGATGGCGCTGTCGAGGATCAGACCCACCACTGCTATGGGTTGGCCTTTGTCCTGCTGGCCTACGCCGAGGCCCACCTGGCCGGGGTCGAGGAAGCGCGGGACGGTATTGCCCGGACACACGCGATGTTACAGCGCCGCTTCTGGGAGCCTCAGTGGCAGCGCTTTGCTGATGAAGCCGATTGCTGCTGGCAGCTATCGGATTACCGTGGCCAGAACGCCAATATGCATGCCTGCGAAGCGTTGATCTCGGCCTATGATGCCACCGGCGAGACGCATTACCTGGATCAGGCGTTGAGCATTGGCCGGAGTCTGTTGAAAGCCAATCGCGAAAATCTTCATGGTTGGATCTGGGAGCACTACAACGTCAATTGGCAGCGTGACCTCGACTACAACCGTGACGACCCGCAGCACCTGTTCCGCCCCTGGGGTTACCAGGTGGGGCATCAGACCGAGTGGGCCAAACTGCTGGTGTTGCTCGCCGAGCGCGGTGGTGACTCAAGCCTGATCGAAGCTGCCGAGCGCTTGTTTGTCTCTGCTGTCAGCGCGGGTTGGGATAACGAGCATGGTGGGCTGGTCTATGGCCTCGATCTCGAGGGGCGGGTCTGTGACGGTGACAAGTATTTCTGGGTACAGGCGGAGAGCTTTGCGGCGGCAGCCATGCTTGCCGAACACACCGGAAAGGCGCTGTATTGGCGCTGGTACCGCCGGCTGTGGGACTTCAGCTGGCAGCATATGATCGACCATCGTCACGGCGCCTGGTTTCGCATCCTCAGCGCGGACAACCGCCACTACTCTGATCAGAAGAGCCCCGCCGGCAAGGTCGACTATCACACCATGGGCGCCTGCCAGGATGTGATGCGTATCCTGAATAATTGTTGAGCCACGAGCTGGCTCGTGGTCAACCGATCGCCAATATTACAACGCTGTAAGACACAGGAAATACTACTCAGTATTAGGTAACCCTCGCTGACCGATGAATGGCGTAGGCTTTGTCTGACCAATACCTGACATGATCAATAACAATGAAACAGGAGTCATGACATGACTACACGTTTGCGCTCGATTCACTCACGCTCCATCCGTTCCTTGCGCCGCCCGTTGGCGGTGCTGGTGGCGGCTGCCGGCATGTCGATGTCAACCGCCCAGGCCGGAGAGGTAGAGGTGTTGCACTGGTGGACTTCAGGCGGTGAAGCTCAGGCGGTGGGCACGCTGCGTGACCTGCTCGAGAGTGAAGGTCACAGTTGGAAGGATTTTGCGGTTGCCGGTGGGGCTGGCGATAGTGCAATGACGGTGCTCAAGTCGCGTGCCATGTCCGGAAATCCGCCGTCCGCGGCACAGATCAACGGACCGGAAATCCAGGAGTGGGGTGAATTGGGTCTGCTTGGCAATCTTGATGATGTTGCGGCCGAAGAGAACTGGGATGAGCTGCTGTCTCCGGTAGTGGCCGATATGATGCGCCATGACGGTCATTATGTGGCGGTGCCAGTCAATGTGCACCGGGTCAACTGGATGTGGGCTAACCCAGCGGTGCTCGAGGATGCCGGTGTCGAGATTCCGACCAGTTGGGACGAGTTGTTCGCGGCAGGTGATGCCCTGCGTGAGGCTGGGTATGTCCCGCTCGCTCATGGCGGCCAGCCCTGGCAGGACGCTACCGTATTCGAAACCGTTGCGCTGAGTCTAGGCGGAGCGGACTTCTATCGTCAGGCCTTCGTTGAGCTTGATCAGGATACGCTCGAGAGCGACACCATGATCGAAGCGCTGGAGACCTTCAAGCGTCTGCGTGAGTTGATGGATGAGGGCATGCCGGGACGCGACTGGAATCTGGCGACCCGAATGGTCATCGATGGCCAGGCAGCGATGCAGATCATGGGCGATTGGGCCAAGGGTGAGTTCACCGCGGCAGATATGCAGGCCGGCAGTGACTACCTGTGTGCACCTGTACCGGGCACTGCTGACGATTTCATCTTCAATATCGATAGCTTCGCCATGTTCCAGTTGGAAGATGAGGAATCTACTGCTGCGCAGAAGACGCTGGCACGCCTGATTCTGCAACCCGAATTTCAGAAGACATTCAACCAATTGAAGGGCTCGATTCCGGCTCGCACCGATCTGGACATGAGTGGCTTCGATAGTTGCGCGCAGCGTTCTCTGGATGACTTCAAGGCGGCCAGTGAAGGCAATACCCTGGTGCCGAGTGTTGCTCACCGCATGGCGATGCGCAGCGACGTGCAAGGTGCCTTCTTTGACATCATCACCAATTACTTCAATGACGAGTCGATGACCGCCGAACAGGCGGCGCAGAGATTGTCTCAGGCAGCCAGCCTGGCACTGTGAGTTGACGCCGTAAAAGGAAGGCGGCACCCCGGCCATCAGGCTGTCGGTTGGTGCCGTACTTGCGATGGAATTCCGGCTTCAATGATCGCTTCTTCGATGACATCAAGATGGCTTGCGCGTCCAGATAACTGGACGTGTTGGCCGAGGTAATCCGTGATGGCTTTTACAACCGGTTCTGCAGCAGGAGCGCGATCGGCGCCTCCGCGGCAGCCGCGCAGTTCATCGGCACGTCTTCAGGCGTGGTTGCCGAAACTGGTGCTGGCACCGTCTGTCGCCGTATCGTTGTTCTTTGTATACGGCTTCATGATCTGGACGTTTGTCCTGTCGTTGACCAACTCGCGAATGCTCCCCAGCTACAACTTTGTTGGCTTTGGTCAGTATGCGCGGCTGATGGCCAACGAGCGTTGGTGGGTCGCAGCATCGAATCTCGCCGTGTTTGGTGGGCTTTTTGTCATGTTGTGTCTGGTGATTGGTGCGGGGTTGGCGATCCTGCTCGATCAGCGTATCCGTCAGGAGGGCGCCCTGCGTACGCTGTATCTCTATCCGATGGCACTGTCTTTCATCGTGACCGGCGTGGTGTGGAAGTGGCTGCTGAATCCCGGGCTGGGAATTCAGGCCATGGTTCGGGGCTGGGGCTTCGAAAGCTTCAACTTCGACTGGCTGGTGCGTCCGGAGATGGCAGTCTACACCCTGGTCATTGCCGCTGTATGGCAGGCGTCGGGGTTTGTCATGGCGCTGTTCCTGGCCGGATTACGCGGCATTGATGACGAGATCATCAAGGCCGCTCAGCTTGATGGTGCAAGCCTGCCGCGTATTTATGCGCGTGTCATCCTGCCCTGTCTGCGTCCGGTGGTCTTCAGTGCGGTGATGATCCTGTCGCATATCGCGATCAAGAGCTTTGATCTGGTGGTGGCACTCACCGGCGGTGGGCCAGGTTACTCCTCAGACCTTCCTGCGACCTTCATGTATGCGCATGCCTTTACGCGCGCCCAGATCGGGCTGGGTTCTGCCAGTGCCATGCTGATGCTGGGTGGGGTGCTGGCGATTCTGGTGCCTTACCTGTATAGCGAGTTACGGAGTAAACGCCATGAATAGTCGTACGCCTGATGGCGTCATTCGGCGCAGAACGCCGGGGGCAAGAGTCCTGCGTGCTGTGTTGTACGCGATTCTGATTGCCGCCGCGCTGGCTTATCTGCTGCCGTTGGTGGTGATGGTCATGACCTCGATCAAGCCGCTCACTGAGATCACGCCGGGCAACCTGCTGTCGCTGCCACAGGCGCCAACACTGGAGCCGTGGCTCAAGGCCTGGGGCGGAGCCTGTACCGGAATGCGCTGTGATGGCGTCGGTGGGTACTTCTGGAACTCGATTGCCATTGTGGTACCGGCGGTCGCGATTTCTACTCTGATCGGTGCTCTCAACGGCTACGCCTTGACCAAGTGGAAGTTCAAGGGCTCTGAGTTGGTTTTCGCACTGATGCTGTTCGGTTGTTTCATACCCTTTCAGGTGGTGCTGTTACCAATGGCCCAGACGTTGGGCTGGCTGGGACTGGCGAGTTCTCGCTCTGGCCTGATACTGGTGCATGTGGTTTTCGGTATCGCGTTTACCACACTGTTCTTCCGCAATTTCTATGTCGCTATCCCCGATGAGCTGGTGTCTGCGGCCAAGCTCGATGGTGCCGGTTTCCTGCGTATCTTCTGGCGCATTCTGCTGCCGGTGTCGGCGCCGATCATCGTGGTGTCGATCATCTGGCAGTTCACCCAGATATGGAACGATTTCCTGTTCGGGGTGGCCTTTTCCGGGCATGACACTCAGCCGGTCACGGTGGCCCTGAATAATCTGGTCAACACCTCGACCGGGGCCAAGGAATACAACGTCGATATGGCCGCTGCCATGATTGCGGCGTTACCGACACTGGTGGTGTATGTGCTGGCCGGAAAGTACTTCGTGCGCGGCCTGACGGCTGGTGCGGTCAAGGGCTGATTGGCGCAAGGCGCTATCTAGACAGACCATAACAAGACCTATCTAGACAGACCATAACAAGACAAGAGAACTCACACATGTCCGCTCTGGAAATCCAACATCTGTGCAAGGACTTCGCGGCAACCCAGGTGCTCAAGGACGTCAGTCTGGCGATTGACTCCGGGGAATTCCTGATCCTGGTAGGGCCGTCAGGCTGTGGCAAGTCGACCCTGATGAATGCCATTGCCGGCCTCGAGCCGGTGACTTCAGGAAGCATACTTATCGGTGGTGAGGAGGTGACCTGGCAAACGCCATCCGAACGTGACATCGCCATGGTCTTCCAGTCCTACGCGCTGTATCCGAGCATGACGGTGCGCGGCAATATCGCCTTCGGGCTGGAAATGCGCAAGGTCCCCAAGGCCGAACGCGAGGCTGCTGTGGAGCGTGTGGCCGATCTGCTGCAGATTTCTCATCTGTTGGATCGCAAGCCTTCGCAATTATCCGGTGGCCAGCGCCAGCGTGTGGCGATGGGAAGGGCGCTGGCACGTGAACCACAGATCTATCTGTTCGATGAGCCGTTGTCGAATCTCGATGCCAAATTGCGTGTCGAGATGCGCACCGAAATCAAGAAGTTGCATCAACGACTTGGCACCACCATTGTCTATGTCACGCATGACCAGATCGAGGCCATGACCCTGGCGGATCGCATCGCAGTGATGCGTGATGGACAGATCCAGCAGTTGGGCACGCCCAACGAGATCTACAATGACCCAGTCAATGTGTTCGTGGCGGGGTTCATGGGCTCACCATCGATGAATTTCATCACCGCTCAGCTGGAGGAGGGGGATCGGGCCTGGCAACTGCGTATCGCTGCATCAGAAGGCGGCGAGCTACTGTTGCCCTGGCCGGAGGAGCGTGCCAACCAGACCTTGGCGGATCAGTGTGGACAGAAGGTGCTGCTGGGCTTGCGTCCGGAACATTTCGCCGAAGCTGGTGATCAGCGTACTGGTCACCAGCAAGCGGTACAGGTGGATACACAGGTTAGTGTGGTAGAGCCCACTGGTGCTGATGTGCTGATCAATATCCTGCTCGGCGAGAATGAAGTGACTGCGCGCGTGGGGCCGGACTGCAAGGCGCAACCGGGAGAGCGGTTGATGTTGAGCATCGACATGCGGCGCGCGGTGCTGTTTGATCAGCAGAGCGGCCAGCGCCTCGCCTGAGGGAGAGAAGACCTCTGTCACAGGCAGCCGAGATGTGCGGTATTCGCTGCGACTGCCCGTGATGCTTGGCTTCAATTCAGGAGCGCTCGCCTCCCGAGGGTTCCATGCGCCGTAGCTGCTGCCAGACTTCCTTGCGCAGATCGGTAAGGCGCGGGCGGTCTTCGCTGGCAAAGGCCAGCGGTCGTACCAGACGCTGCGTGCGCAGGCCGAGACGTGCACCAAGCAGGCCCACCCCCAGTCCCTGGGCGGCGCGGGTCGACAGGCGGCCAGCCAGATCCAATGACAGCATCTGCATGCTGGCATCGGCAGCCAGTTCGGTAGCACCGGCAAATGCCATCTGGTAGAGCACGCTGCGTAACAGGCGAACTCGTGCACCATACCCCAGTTCGAGGCCATACAGCCGACATAGGCGATCAATCATCGCCAGATGCCGCCAGGCGACGAGTGCCATATCGACCAGGGTCATCGGGCTGACTGCCACCATCACAGCCGTCTCGCCACTCATGCGAGAGATCAATCGGCGCGCCTCACGATCACGTGGCGCCAGTAGATGGTGTTCGACCAGCGAGCTGATGTCCTGGCCGTCGTGGTGCGCCTCGCGGGCTGCCTCGAAGGCCTGCCAATGCGGGTCATCATCGGCCATGGCCAGCTGTTGCTTGAGGCGTTGCACCAGACTGCTGGCTGCATGTGGCGAGAGCTGTGGTAACTCAGACAGTTGTTCACGCAACTGATCGTGGTTCTTCAGACGACGCAGGCGGAATAGCTCGCGAGTCAGGGACGTGGCACCGAGCGTGATGACACCCAGTCCCAGAACCTGCCAGCCGGTAGCCAGCCAGTCGCCACCGACCAGCGTAGCCGGCAGGCCGGTGACCAATTCTGCGGTTCCGAGGCCGAGTGCGCCACCAAGTACCGCCAACAGTCCCCAGCGGCGTTTGCGCGGGCGAGACAACACCTTTTCCAGCGGCGCATGAGTACTGTCCTGCTCCGGCTCTTGACTGACCAGCGCACGGCTTTCCAGCTCGGCGTCGAAACGTAGACCGGGACGAGGGTCGGCGGCGTCGGGTGGGACTTCTTTAAAGTTTTCGTCCTCGAAATGCATGGCGGGACGAGGATCCCGAGAATTCGATGTCATTCGAGCTTGTCTCCAAGCAACCATTCGAGCGCAGCATCCATACGAATATGGGGCAGGGCGCCGGGTGCTGAGGGTTGCGGACGAAAGGCGATGAAGTTGAAGCCCTGGCGCTCCCAGAAGTCTGCCGAAGGAATACGTGTAGGGACTTCGCCCGGGAAGGTCAACAAGGGTTCGCCGTCCATGCTGGTACCTTTCAGCGCCGAAGTGATGCGGCCCTGATGTTTGACCTCACGGGCTTCGGTAGCACGGATTGATGCCAGCGACATGGCCTTGACGGGAATATTGGCGTACTTGAGGTTCTTCAATGGCTCAGCAAGTAACGCCTCGAGCAGTCCTACCAGGCGCACGTGCTGTTCCGGCGTGACGTGATCGGCCTTGGTTGCAGCGATGGCGAGGCGGTCGATACGCGGCGTGAACAGGCGCGAGAACAGGCTGCGTTGTCCATAGTTGAAGCTCTGCATCAGCCGCGCCAGGGCTTGTGAAAGATCCTCGAAGCGCTCAGGGCCAGCAGTCAGGGCGCCGAGTACGTCGACCAGCACGATCTGACGATCGAAACGTCGAAAGTGTTCGCGATAGAAAGGGCGTACCACATGCTCTTGATAGTAGCGGAAGCGTCGAGCGAGGCTTGCGTAGATACTTGACTCCGGCAGCGCTGCCAGGCGCTCCTGACTCCAGTTCGCCAGACCTGGCAGGGGGAAGAACTGCAGCACTGGAGCATCTCTCAGGTCACCGGGAAGCAGGAAGCGACCGGGCTGAAGATTGGAAAAGCCTGCCTCGCGCGCCTGTCGTAACCCCGAAGCATACAGTTCACTGATCTCGGCGAGCCGTGCTTCGTCGGCGTCAGCGTCGGGAGCCAATTGGGTTGCCTCACGTTCCCAGGTGGCGAGCATCGCGCGCCGAGTAGGACCCGCCTCGTCAAACTGGGTCTGGCTCCAACTGAGGTAATCATGTTCGAGCAGCGGCAGATCGAGTAGCCACTCACCGGGATAATCGAACAGGTCAAGCGTCAACTCGACGGTTTCCGGGCGCAGCCATGCCTGGCGAGAAGGGCGATAACGGATCTTCAGGCGCAACTCGCTGATGCCGCGAGTCGGCTCTGGCCAGCAGGGTGGATCCTGTTCCAGCGAGGCGCGTGCCTGGTCAAAGGGAAAGCGCGGCACACCCAAATCCTGCTGAGCGACACGCTGGGCGCCGAGCAGACGTCCCTTGCGGCTGGCGCTGAGGAGATCGAGGCGCGCTTCGAGGCCGGCATGCCGTAGCTGGTCGACCAGCGAGGTCAGAAAGGCCGTCTTTCCTGCACGCGATAAACCAGTGACCGCCAGGCGTAGCTGGCGGTCACGTCCGCGTTCGATCAGGTCCATCAGATCACGGGTCAGGTCCTGGGGCATGCATGGTTCCCTTCGCTCAATTAGTCTCCAATCTGGGGGCGTTGGGGCGTAAACACAAGACGTTGAGCGATGATAACAGCGATCGGCAATAGCGGAAGCGGCAGCATCCACAGGTTGAGCCCCTGCCAGCCGGCGATCGATACCAACGGTCCAGAAGTGAGTGCTGTGATGGCGACAGTGGAGAACACCAGAAATTCGTTGGTAGCCTGCACCGAGGCTTTCTCCTCGGGGCGATAGCACTCGGTAAGCAGGCCGGTGGCGGGAAGGAAAGTAAAGTTCCAGCCCAGACCGAGTAGAACGAGGGCGATGTTGTAGCCGATCAGGTCGGGCATGAAGATGGCGACCACGGCACTGGCCATCAACAGCAGACAACCCAGGACGATCATGGTTTCGGCGCCCAATCGGGAGGTCAACCGGCCGGTAATGAATGAGGGCGCGAACATCGCCACGACGTGCCATTGAATGGTCATCGAAACATGGTCGAACGAGTGCCCGGAGTGGGCCATGGCCAACGGTGTCGCCGTCATCGACAGTGTCATCACGCCATAGCCGATTAGACCGCTGACGATGGCCAGTATCAGGCGCGGTTGACGCAACAGTTGACGAAGGGGACGTGACTGCCCGGACATCTGGCTGGCGACCGGACCCGGCAGACGGGTGAAGTGCACTATCACCAGCGCGGTGGCGTAGAGGGCAGCGAGGCCGATGAAGCTGCCGACGAACTCGGTGGAGGCGAGTGTATGGCTGTGGCGCGCAAGCCAGGGGCCAAGGAAGGCCGCCAGCACACCGCCACCCATCACCAGCCCAATGGCACGGTCACGGGCTTCGGCAGGAGCAGCCTCTACTGCGGCGAAGCGATACAGCTGGCCGAACCCGATACCGATGCCGATGGCAAAGGTGGCGACGCAGAACAGGATGAAGCTGTCACGCTGGAGCGCGACAATGGCCACCAGAGTACCACCTAGCCCTAATATATTACCCAGCGTGAAGCCCTTGCGCCGTCCGAGTCTGGCCATCAATAGCGAGGCGGGGATCGTAGCGCTCATCAGTCCCAGCCATTGGACGGCAACCGGAAGCGTCGCCAACCAGTCGGATGGCGCGAGTCCCGCGCCGATCAGCGGCGAGACGGCAATCAGCAGGATATTGCCGGTGACCAGCAGCGCCTGGCACAACGACAGCAGCGTTACCGGTAATGGAAGTGAGCGGAACATGGCAGTCCTCGTTGTGGGGTGTCAGGGAGATGGAACAGGGGTGGATCTGCTGGAGAAGCGCGCGCGGTAGATGGAGGGCGACACACCATACTGGCGTTGAAAGAGGCGACGAAACTGCTCGCTGCCGCCCAGTCGCCAGCGTGCCGCCAGGCGCTCCAGTGAAGGCTCTCCGGTGATCAGCTCTTTACGCGCCGCTTCAAGGCGCAGGCGGGTCAGGTATTCACCGGGTGACGTTCCCAATTGTCGCTGGAACAGTCGCGACAGATGGCGCGGTGTCACCGCCAGCCGTTCGGCCATGGAGGTGATGTCGTGCTCCCCCCCGGGAGTGGCATGCAGAACGTTGATCAGTGGCCGTAGACGCGGCCCGGCACGTTGCTGGCTGAGTAGAGCCTCACTGAATTGTGACTGGCCGCCCGGGCGATGCAGGAACATGACAAGCTCCCGCGCGACGCGTCCGGCCAACTCATGACCATGATCGGCCTCGACCAGTGATAGCGCCAGGTCGATGCCTGCGGTCACTCCAGCACTGGTATAGCGTCCGCGATCCTCGACATGGATCGCATCGGCAACAACCTCGACGTCAGGATAGCGCCTGGCCAGCTCCTCGCAGTGGCGCCAGTGCGTCGTGGCACGGTGGCCATCGATCAGTCCTGCTTCGGCGAGCAGGAAAGCACCGCTGCAGATTGCCCCAAGGCGTCTGACGCTATCGGCCATGTGGCGGAGCCCGTCGATATGGTAACGGTGGCGGCACTGCTCGAAGACACCACTACCGCCGGCGACCAATAGGGTATCGGGAGCCCCGATGAGTTCCAGACCCTGCCAATCGAGGTTGGCCTGCAGCGCCAACCCCCCATTGGTGGTGACCTGCCTGGCTCCGCGAGCGACCAGAGTCAGATCATACAGTCGAGTATCTGCAAGCGTATTGGCGCTGGCGAAGACCTGCCAGGGGCCTGTGACGTCGAGTACCTGGCAGTCCGCATAGGCGACCAGCGCTATATGGCGGGGCTTCGGCTGATGTGGGGATGGTTGCATGGTCATGGTGACCCCGAAGAACTTGTCGTGTTCGGAGTGTGCGTCAGTCTTTCCATGTCCTCAATGTCAAATATCCCACCGATAAGGACATTGCATGCGGATAAACGACGACGCCCCGCATTGAGCGGGGCGCCGGGTCCTGGGCAGGCAATCGACGGTCAGCCACCGGCGAAGGCGATGTACATGGCGATGACCAGCACCACCAGAGCAATACCGGCGGGAACGGCACCCTTCCAGGGCGTCAGGTCGACGGCACCCACGTCCTGCTGTATCCAGGACTCGGCACGCGGACGCAGTGCACCGATTACCAGCATCATGATCACCAGCAGCGCAAACACCAGCGCCACGAAGTGGAACTCATTCATGATGGTGGGAAGTTTGTTGAACGGCGGAATGAAGTAGCCGGCGAAGATCAGCAGGCAGCCGCCAACCAGCGCGATCTTGGCTGCCATCGGCGGTACACGACGAGTCAGCAGGCCGACCAGCACCACGGCGAGAATCGGGATGAAATAGATGGCATTCATCTTCTGCAGGTAGCCGAACAGACTTTCCTGGCCGGCCAGCAGTGGGGCAATGATCATCGCCGAGACCGCCATGATCCAACCGAAGACCTTGCTCGCGTTGACCACCTGCTCATCGGTCGCGTCTTTCTTCAGCACAGCCTTGTACAGGCCGAGACTGAATAGAGTGGTGGTGGAGTTCAGCGCCGAGTTGAAGGACGACAGGATCGCACCAACCATGACGGCGGCAAAGAAGCCGGTCAGCGGCGCAGGCAGAACATTGAACACCAGATGACCGTAGGCTTCGTCGGCCTTGACGCCCTGGTCGGCATACAGGTGATAGGCAATGATACCGGGCAGCACCAGATAGAGCGGTCCCAACAGCTTGAAGAAGCCGGTCAACAGCACACCTTTCTGGCCTTCGGCAAGGTTCTTGGCAGCGAAGGTACGCTGGATGATCTGTTGATTGGTCGTCCAGTAGAACAGGTTGATCAGGAACACACCGGTAAACAGGGTGAAGAAGGGCACCTGCTGGTCCGAGCCACCGATGGAGTTCAGCTTGTCAGGGTTGGTTTCCTTGAGGATCTCCCAGCCTGCCATGATGCCAGTGTTGTCACTGACGGCCTGCAGGCCGAAATAGACAATCACGAAGCCACCGGCCAGCAGGCCAACACCATTGAGAGTATCGGAGACGGCAACGGTACGCAGGCCACCAAACAGAGCGTAGATGGAACCGATAATGCCGACAATCCACACCGTCAGCCACAACAGTGTTGTGCTGGATTCGATACCGGTCAGGGACTGCAGATCAAGCATTCCCTGCAGGCCAATAGCGCCGGAATAGAGAATGATCGGCAGCAGAATCACCGCGTAGGCAATCAGGAAGATCACGTTACAGATCAACTGAGTGCCCTTGTCGAAGCGAATCTCCAGTAATTGGGGAACTGTGGCGATGCCGCTCTTGAGAAAGCGCGGCAGGAAGAACAGGCCGAGCGCCACCAGGGCGATAACCGCGACGACTTCCCAGGCCATGACGCTGAGGCCATCGCTGAAGGCCGACCCGTTGAGACCGACCATCTGCTCGGTGGAGAGGTTGGTCATCAACAGGGAGCCGGCAATCAGCGGAAAGGTCAAGCTGCGCCCAGCGAGAAAGAAACCGTTGGTGCTGGCATGATCGTCGCGGCGCGTGATGCGCCAGGTAATGAATGCGACCAGTCCAGTAAAGAACAGGAAGGACGCAAAGGTCAGTAGAGGCATGGGGTAACTTCCTTGCGGTCTGGGATGCTGTGCCTTGTGAGACGCAGACAGTCTACTGTAGTCAATTCCAGTGTGATGTCTCGCAAGAACATTGTGCCTCAGAGCCATCAGGTGTCGTTGGGGTGAGACGTTCCACCTTCCATATCGATCATCCTGGTCTGGGGGCAACACAGCACCGCTGGTGCTTGATATCTTCCCCGGGACGCGCTGAAACCATGCTCAGATGCGAAACACCACACCAGCTATCGGGAGTCACGTTCAAGCTGGTGGTCTATCCTTCTGCTCTTCAGCGTAGATCCTGTGACTGTCGAGAAACCGGGGGAGTTTTCCCAGTCAATGATCGACAATGTGTAGCCAATGGGAGTAGTTAGGGAAACCTACGGACAAGCTTCCTATAGATGGCTACTTAATGGATTAAGAAGAGCGACAAAAACGTTGCTTAACTACAACCGGCGTAGTCTAGCCACTTTGACTGCGACAGCTATTCGCCTTTTGTCTTATACGATGGCCGGGCTGTCAGCTCCGTGGCTTCTGAGCAAGGACAACAATGGGGAAACGCGTCGCCGTCGCGGTAGGGCACTGGACCGAAGGGAAGGGGCTGAAACCGAGTGCTGAAAACGCACAGCGGGCGAAGTTCCAATGGTTGCAGTGACGGTTGTGTTGCCGTGATGATGTGGCTGGAAACAGCCTACCCTGATGCCAGCGAGCACGAGTACGTTGAACCTCGTCACTCGGAAAAAGACAGCAGCCCACCAGGCAATGCCAACGGAGAACAGCGATGCCAAAGCCGACACCAAGGCCCGAAGAGGTTATTGATTTCTGGTTTCAGACCTTGAGCGCTCGTCAGTGGTTTACCAGAGACGAAGCGCTGGACAAACAGATACATACAACCTTCGGCAGGACGCTTGAAGCGGCCGCTGCCGGTGAGCTTTGGCAATGGCGTACCTCGGCACGAGGTCGGTTGGCGGAGATTGTGGTGCTTGACCAGTTCTCGCGCAATATTCATCGAGGCTCGGCGCAAGCTTTTGCCAATGATGGCCAGGCTCTGGCACTGGCTCAGGAGGCGGTGGGGCACAAGTCTGATCGCTGTCTGGATGTGGCATGGCGGGCATTCCTGTACATGCCGTTCATGCATAGCGAGTCGCTGGTGGTTCATGATGAAGCGCTGCGCCTGTTTGATCAGCCGGGTCTGGAAGATAACCTGCGTTTCGAGCATCGACACCGCGAAATCCTGGTGCGCTTTGGTCGCTACCCTCATCGCAATGAGGTGTTGGGGCGTGAGTCCACTGCCGAGGAAATCGAGTTTCTGTCTCAGCCGGGCTCGTCGTTCTAGCTCGCTTGGGTGTTGCAGCTTTCTCGGTAAGCAGTGCAGTCTCTATAATTCAGCAATCGCTTCAGGATGAATAAAGGGAGACAGGTATGGGCTTCATTGCATGGTTGATCATCGGTGGCGTGGCGGGCTGGATTGCCGGCAACATCATGCGTGGCGGTGGGTTCGGCTTGCTCGGCAATATTGCCGTTGGCATTGTCGGTTCACTGCTGGGTGGTTTGTTGTTCAGCCTGTTGGGGCTGTCCGCCGGTAACTTCATCGGCTCGCTGGTCACGGCGGTGGTCGGCTCGGTGTTGTTGTTGTGGGGCGTGGCGAAGTTCCGCAGTCGCTGAGCAGCAAGGCGCTCCGGGCTTGCTGTGAGCTGTAGCGTGACACTGGAGACGCTCGTAGCTCATGACATGAAAAAGCCACCGGCGAGGCCGGTGGCATAAGGTCACATGCTGGTGATCGATGAAACTCCTCAGGCAGTCGCGGAGGCCTTGCTACCGACCATTGCCTCGAGGCTGTTTTCGATGATGGCCATGCCTTCCTCGAGGATCTCGTCCTCGATGGTGACCGGCATCAGGAAACGGATGGTGTTGCCGAACATACCGCAGGACAACAGGATCAGACCCTGTTCGCGGGCACGTTTGCAAAGCTCTCCCGCCAGCTCCGGCGCCGGTTCACCCTGCTCATTATTGAGTTCGAAGGCGGCCATGGAGCCAAGGTTGCGCGGGTAGACCACGGCATCGAAGCGTTGCTCCCACTTGGCGAAGCGTGCGGCCAGCTTGTCACCCAGCGCCTGGCTCCGGGCCAGAATGTTTTCCTCTTCGAACACTTCCAGTACGGCCAGGGTGGCAGCACAGGACACCGGGCTGCCGGCGTAGGTGCCACCCAGCGAATTGGCGCCGGAAGCATCCATGTGCTTGTCAGTACCGACTATCGCGGAGATTGGCATGCCGGCCGCCATGCTCTTGGCCATGGTCATCAGGTCCGGCTCGACGCCGCTGTGTTCGATGGCAAACAGCTTGCCGGTACGTCCAAAGCCGCTTTGTACCTCGTCGACGATCATCATGATGCCGTGCTCGTCGCAGATCTCGCGGATCTTGCGCAGGAAGCTGGCAGGTGCAGCATAGAAGCCACCTTCGCCGAGCACGGGCTCAAGGACGATAGCCGCAGTATCACGCGGGTTGGCGTCAGTCTTGAGCACCATCTTCAGACGGCGGATGGATTCTTCCTCGCTGATGCCGTGTTCGGGAACCGGGTAGCCCGCGCGGAACACGCAGCCGGGCATGGTGCCAAAATCGCTGGCATAGGGAGCGACCTTGCCGTTCATGGCCATGGTCATGAAGGTACGGCCATGGTAGCCGCCGTCGAAACAGATCACGTTGTTGCGGCCAGTAGCGGCACGGGCGATCTTGACGGCATTTTCCAGTGCTTCGGCACCGGAGTTGACCAGCATCACCTTGGCATCACCGCGTACCGGCACGACCTGTGCCAGTTTCTCGGCAACCTTCACATAGCCTTCATAGGGCATCACCGTCTGGCAGGTGTGCATGACCTTGTCGAGCTGGTCCTTGACGGCCTGCACTACTTTTGGGTGACGGTGACCAATATTGAGAACGCCGATACCACCAGCAAAGTCGATGAAGCGCTTGCCGTCGGCATCCCAGATCAGAGAGTTCTCCGCGCGATCAGCAAAGGCAGTGGCTGGGCTGGCTGCGCCTTTGGCGACGTAGCGTTCCTTGAGTTCGTTGAGCTGTGCATTGTTCATGACTGGTCTCCACTGGAGGGTGACTGATTAGCGTAGTTGCTGTTGTCGCTACCCGCATCGTGATACAGAGGCTTACAGCCCGCCGACGCAGGCGTACTTCAGTTCGGTGTATTCATCCATACCGTGGCTGGAGCCTTCGCGTCCCAGCCCTGACTCCTTGACGCCACCAAAGGGCGCGAGTTCCGTGGAAAGAATACCTTCGTTGACCGCTACCATGCCGTACTCCAGCGCTTCCATCGTGTGCCAGATGCGGCGATAGTCGCGGGCATAGAAATAGGCGGCCAGACCGAACTCGGTATCGTTGGCCATGGCGATGGCTTCGTCGTCGCTGTGGAAGCGGAACACCGGTGCCAGAGGGCCGAAGGTTTCTTCACGGGCGACACGCATTTCCGGGGTAACGTCACGCAATACGGTCGGCTCGAAGAAGGTGCCACCGAGTTGATGAGGTTTGCCACCACACACAATCTGGGCGCCCTTGTCGACCGCGTCGGCGATGTGCGTCTTCACCTTGTCGACCGCTGCGGCGTTGATCAGTGGCCCCTGCAGGACGCCCGGCTCGAGTCCGTTGCCGACCTTGAGTTCTGCGACTCGGCGCGCCAGTTTCTCGACAAAGGCATCATAGACACCATCCTGGACCAGCAGGCGGTTGGTGCATACACAGGTCTGACCGGAGTTGCGGTACTTGGAAGCCACTGCCCCTTCAACGGCCGCATCGAGGTCTGCATCATCGAATACGATAAAGGGAGCATTGCCGCCCAGTTCCATCGAGGCCTTCTTGACGGTGTCTGCACACTGCGCCAGCAGGATCTTGCCGACACCGGTGGAGCCGGTGAACGACACCTTGCGCACTCGTGCGTCGCCAGTCAGTACCGGGCCGACTTCGCGCGGTGAGCTGGAAGTGACGACATTGATCACACCTGCGGGAATGCCGACTTCCTCGGCCAGGCGAGCCAGTGCCAGGGCCGTCAGAGGCGTTGCTTCGGCAGGTTTGATTACAACGGTGCAGCCTGCGGCGAGAGCAGGGGCGCACTTGCGAGTGATCATTGCCAGCGGGAAGTTCCAGGGAGTGATGGCAGCAACGACTCCGACTGGCTCGCGGAACACGAGGATACGCTTGTCGGCGCCATGCCCTGGCAAAGTCTCGCCTGCCATACGCTTGGCTTCTTCGGCGTAGTACTCAACGAATGCCGCTCCGTAGGCGACCTCACCGATGGCTTCAGCCAGTGGCTTACCCTGCTCGCGGGTCATCAACTCGGCGAGAGCCTGCTGGTTGGCCATGATGGCGTTGAACCAGGCCCGCAGGAGAGCAGAGCGCTCCTTGGCCGTCTTGCGCTTCCAGGGGTGCCAGGCAGCATCGGCGGCGGCGACGGCATCGCGTACCTGATCGGCACTGAGTTCTGGGACATGGGCGAGGGTTTCGCCGTTGGCGGGGTCGGTAACGGCAAAGCTACGCTCGGCGCTACACCACTGGCCGCCGATGAATGCCTTGTCGATGATCAGATCCTGATAGCTGGGCATGTAGCGCTCCGAAGCAGGGGTGTGTTGTGTCATGTTTGACGAGTGTGCATTATTTGAAACAGTGCGCCAAGAGGCCGTGACGAATTTTTCCTTCTCGACTTCGTAATGAAGCAAATTATGGTTGTGGTTGTTTCGAGGCATCGGCGTGGAGGTTGCTTTCAGGTAAACTGTGTCGCCGAATTCCTGCGCCGCCGAATCTCGGCGTCGGTGGTGCCGAAAGACCCTATTGGCGAGGTGAGCCTTGGTTGACGTTGTTGATGCCTGGTGGGCCCAGCAGTTGGTGCTGTGTGACTGGGCTTTCATGCCTGATCCCCTGATGTTGTCTGAAGAGGCAGCACGCGAGCGTCTGGCTGCGCTGGGCGTGGCGGATCGTGGTGAATTGGCCTGGCGCCTTGTCGAGCAGCGGGCAGAGGTGGATGTATCTGCTGCCCATCTGTTGGCTGGTCTGGAGCTATCCGCTCTGGCCGGAGCCGCAGGCTGGCTGAGTCATGATCAGGCTCGGTGCTGGGGGCATTCTCATTGTCGGACAATTCATGAGCGCTATGCCGATCTCGATGACTGGCTCCAGGCGCTGTGCGCTGCGCGTAGCCAGGATGGTTGGGTGGTTGGCGATGGCGGGTTGCTCGAGTCCTGCCAGGCGTTGTCGAAGATCGAGGCGGATAACGAAGGCGTCACCTGGGACATGCTGGTTACCGCTCTAGCGGCAGCTCCGGCTGCGGCCATCTGGCCAGATGCCCCTGATCAGCGTGTCTGGCGACTACGTGCTGGCTTCGCTCCTGTGCTGGCGACTCCTCCGAGTGAGCTTGATTGGCAGGATGTAACGGGTTGGCTGGGCGAGATGTGGCAAATTCACGGTCATGACGATCTGGTACGCGCCATTTTCTGGCTGTGTGGCCAGGGTGATCGACAGGGTTGGGATATAGATGCCGCAAGACTGATGTCAGTCAGCGCCGAGGAAAGACTCGCCTGGAGTGAAGGGTTGGGGCCTCAAGAGCGTGGCTACGGTCGCTTGTTGTGCCAATACGTAGAGCAGGGGGAGCCGCTGGAATGGGCCGCCTGGGACTGGTTGCGAGCCATTGACCTTGCCTGGGCTGGACTCTGTGCTGGCTGGCTGGATGAACAGGAAAGCCGTCTGCTGGCAACACATGCTGGTGACCTGGTGTTGCGTCGCTACAGTGACTGGAGTGCTCTGGCCCGTTCCTGGCAGAGAGGGCGGAGTTTGTTCGAGGGGCTGGATCGCTTGCCGATACTGGCTCAGGACTGGAAATTGCTGATGACGTCGCCGATCAGTCCGTGGCGGATGCCCTTGCATGATGTGTTGGATGCGGAAAGCCTTGAGACGTCGCGGCAACATATCCGGCAATGGCGGGGGGATGCGCGCCATTGGGTATTGGCTCTGGCTGCTGTGCGTGAGCCTGAACTGGCGACGCGCCAGGGAGTCACGCCAGAGGTTCCCGAAAGCCGAGCTCTGGAAGCACGCAAGTATCTTGTCGACAGCCTTGAGTTGCATGCCGATGAGGGCGCCCGATCATTGGTTCGTTATTGGCTGCCGGCGCAGGCGCACCATCTCAATCAGTTGGCGGCAGACGCTTCGCATCGCTCGTTACCGGCTGCCAATACGCCCTTCGGTAGTGTGTCGCCCAACGATATCTCGGCGCGGGATTCTCTGGCGACTGCAACACGGCATTCGGCCACCATTCACATGGCCGAGAAGTATGCATTCTACTTGCTGATGTCTATGGACAGTGGTCAGTTTGATGACGCAGAACTGCTGAAGATGGCGGTCAGTCTCAAGGATGTTCTGTGCCGATTCTACTCATCTCCCAAGCGTCTTCTGGAGGCCTGGGCCTGCTGGGATGCCTTGCTTCCGGAGCCGGACCAGCCGGCATTGACTCAGGAAATTCGCTGGCACCTTGATGATCCAGGCAGTCTTTTCCACTGGTTGGATTGGACCAGTGAGACGTGGCAGGAGCCGGGAGAACGGCCGTGCCTGACGCATTTCACTGCACTATCGCTGGTTGGTCCGCTCAACAGTGCGGCGTGGAACATGCCGCACGTGGAAAGCGAGCGTGAGTCAGCCTCCATTCTTGACTGGATCGACAGTCACTATGGGCTACATAGTGCTGTGGAACTTATCGACTTCGTCAACTTTCTGCTCGAGGCAGGGGACCGTCAGGAATACCAGATCAATTACGCACCTTACACGCTGAATGAAGCACGTCTGAGTTCGGAAATCGCCACTCTGGAGTCGGACGAATGCAATGAAGAAGAGCGTAACCATCTGGCTCGCCTGACACGAGTGCGAGACAACGTCGAAGGCTGTAATGACACAGATCTTTGTGCCTGGGATCTTGCTCAGGCAGTCGATCTGGCAATTGCCGGCCGGCAACTTGGCTGGTTGTCGGTAGATGACTTTCGGTCGTTGCTGGAAAGAGCGCACAACCTTGCATCACATCATTATGCCGGTTGGCAGGATTATGCTCAGGGTCTTTACGCTGGATTCTCCTTTTTCATGGGCGAAACCGATGAGCGGGACGCGTTCCTGGCGAGTTTCCGCCAGGCACTGGTGAGTTGGTTGACTGCGGCTCCACCTCTCGCCGGGAGCTGGGCGAGTCTTGATTTCCCCGGCGCGCGTCCTCGTCATTGGGCGCCTTTGCATATCGATACACTACCCGGGGATGGTCGTACGCTGCATTGAGCAAAAGACTATGGTAGAAATTGCCAAAA
This sequence comes from Halomonas huangheensis, assembly GCF_001431725.1. Classification (NCBI taxonomy): domain Bacteria; kingdom Pseudomonadati; phylum Pseudomonadota; class Gammaproteobacteria; order Oceanospirillales; family Halomonadaceae; genus Halomonas; species Halomonas huangheensis. The sequence goes on from NZ_CP013106.1 coordinate 1,307,264, forward strand.
AATGTGATACAGGCTATCGTCAAATCGTTTGATATTGGCTAGTATCTCTTGACAAGTTCAGAAGGCTTTCCGTAAAGAGAAAGCCCATTACGCCAATTTAGTGAGTCTACGGGGCGCTATGGCAGTGATGCTCGATTTTTTCGCGTCACTACCACAGCGGCTCTCAGGCCTCCATCGAGACTGAGTCTCGAGGTTTGGTTTGGCTCAGGGAACGAGGGTTACTTTCGAATGAGTGTCGTAACGACATATGGTGCTGCTGCGGTACTTCTTCTTCTAGCAGGGGCTCTGACCGGTTGTGCATCCAATAGCCAAAAGGATGTGGCGGACAACGACTACTATTCACGTAGCATGCCGACGCTAGCTGACCGGGTGTCTTCTGCTCAGTCACTGGCTGCACAGGACAGCTATCTGACCAATCCTGCCGGGGCCATTCGTGAGGCCTTGATGGATGAACATGACCGTTGGGCGGGAACACCTTATCGTCTGGGTGGCACCTCTTTCAGTGGTATTGATTGTTCAGCGCTGGTACAGAATGTCTTCAGTGAGGCGTTCCAGGTTGAGCTGCCTCGCACTACCGGTAGCCAGGTGAATACTGGGGTTGCTATTTCGCGCTTCGAGCTTGAGCCCGGTGACCTGGTCTTCTTCCGTCCTCCCGGCAACCGTCATGTTGGTATCTATGTCGGAGATGGACGCTTCCTGCACGCATCATCCTCGCGTGGAGTAATGATCTCCAAGCTCAATAATCGATACTGGTCGCGTTATTATTGGCAGGCTCGCCGCCCGATGGAGCCGACTGAGCTGTCACTGCGCCAGCTAGCTTATGGCAGCAGCTACGGCGGATAAGCTTCTTCCGAATTTGATGCGCAGATATCCCCCGAATGGCCGGACTCAAGGAGTCCGGCCATTCGCGCTTCATACCCTACCCGTTCCTTGTATCGACTGGTTTCTATAGGGCGTCGCTGTGCGCAATGGCGTAATCAATAAAAGCGCGTTCTGCACGGGATAAGTAGCCGCCACGTTGCCAGGCCAACGAAAGCGTCAGCCAGGTGGGTGGTGAAAAGGACACGGCTCGAAGGTCTGGTTCGTCGATAACCCGTCGCAGAAACGTTGTGATACCGAAGCCCTGTCGCACAATAGCTTTGGTCAGAGGAATCAGGTTGGATTGGAAGGCGACATCGGGCTGCATGTTCAAGCGTTCCGCCATGTGGTCAATAAACTCACGATGAAAATAGCCGTCCTGGAACAGCACCAGAGGTTCCGCGAAGAAATCCTCCGGGCGAATACTGTCGAATTCAGCGAAGCGATGCTCGCGAGGCATGCAGACGACCATTTCTTCCGTCAGGAGTGGATGGCACTCCATCTCCGGACTGACTCGATCATCGACGATGATGCCCAGATCCAGCTGTCGTTGTGCAATCAGCCCCTGTAGGCGGCGAGCGCCTGCCTCTATGACGGTAAGTCTGATGCCGGGGTGGCTGGACTTGAAGCCCATCAGCAGAGGCGGCAAGTAATAGGAGCCGAGCATGGATGGGATGCCGATGCGCACTTCACCCTTGACCAGGCCTTTCAGCTCGCTCATTGCCAGTTGTGTGGCATCCGCCTGTGCCAGCAGGCGTCGGGCGTGGTCGAGCAGTACTTCTCCTTCAGGTGTCAGTGAGATTCGGCGATCCTGACGATGGAACAGCAGTGTGTCGAGGCGTCGTTCCAGTCCGGCGATGGTCTGGCTGACCGCTGATTGCGCGGTGTGCTGGGCACGTGCCGCTGCGCTGAAACTGCCGTGTTCGACAACTGCGACGAAGACTTTCAGGGCGCGTAGATCGAAAGCGTGGGTCATAAGTAAACATGATGGAATGCATCATTTCCTTCTGCTGGCACGATGGAAGTGAAACATGGATCATGCCGTTATCCAATCGGAGATTGTCATGATTCAAGCTCGAACCGCCGCCTGGTGGCGCGCGACCCTGGCCCTTTGTCTTGGCTCCATGCTGGTATTCATCAACCTGTATGCGCCGCAACCGCTGTTGCCGGAGTTGCGTGCCGGGTATCAGGTCTCGACCTTGATGATTGGTCTGGTGATGTCGCTGGCGACACTGACGTTGGCGGTTTCATTGTTGGTCTATGGGCCATTGTCGGATGCCATTGGTCGTGGAGGCATCATGCGTCTGTCGTTGCTGGGGGCCGCAGGCGTCACGCTACTACTGGCATGGGCTCCGGACATCAATAGTCTACTGGTGCTGCGTGCGTTGCAGGGGTTGGCATTGGGTGGGCTACCGGCGGTCGCGATTGCCTGGATGGGGGACGAGTTTCATCCCGCAGCGATTGCCCCGGCAGTGGGGCTGTATATTGCTGCCAACACGCTCGGCGGGATTGGTGGACGAATGTTGGGCGGCTCCATCGGTGACTGGTGGAGTCCTGAGGTGGCTTTTCTGAGCATCGGTGGTATTACGCTGATGGGGGTGGCAATCTTCTGGCGATTGTTGCCGCAGGCTGACTCCTTTCGTCCGCAACCATTTCAGTTAACGCAAGCAGCAGGGAGCTTGCTCGGCCACTTGCGCAATCCACTGCTGCTGGGCGCCTATCTGATTGGTGGTCTCAACTTTCTGGTATTCATCAATCAGTACAGCTACATGACGTTTCGCCTGGCCGAAGCTCCCTTCGAGCTGGATGCTCACTGGCTGGGATTGCTGTTTCTTACCTACCTGGGGGGAACCCTGGGCTCTTCGATCTCCGCCCGTGTGGCGGCACGGCTATCGGCTACCGGTAATATGCTTACCGGTATTCTGATCATGATGTGCGGCACCGCTATTACGCTGGCCCCGGTTCTGCCGTTGATCGTGGTCGGCCTGACCATCAGTGCCTTTGGCTTCTTCCTCTGTCATGCCACAGCTTCGGGGTGGGTGGGGCGTCAGGCGGTTCATGCGCGTGGCAGTGCCTCGGCACTGTATCTGGTGTTCTATTACCTCGGGGCAAGCCTTGGGCCACTATGGATGGAGCCATTCTGGCTATGGCGCCACTGGGCGGGAATCGCGCTGTCCTCGTGGTTGGTGCTGATCTTTACTCTTGGTCTGGCTATCTGGTTGAGGCATCGTCAGGCTCGAGCTTTGCAGCCGGTGCTTGACGCGAGCCCCTGAGTCCGGAGCACCGGCGTGATGTCGGTGCCCCGGAGGTGCATCAGGAGTGTGACTGATCTGGAATCACGCTGGGTGAGGCTTCGTCTCCCCAGATTTCCTCGAGTCGATCAGGGCGACCGCAACCATTCTTGTACAGGCGATAGCGCACGGGATTCTTCTGGTAGTAGTCCTGGTGGTATTGCTCTGCAGGATAGAAAGTAGCCGATGCATTGATTTCGGTAACAATGGGATTGTCGAAGAGCTCGGCAATTGCTTCCTTGCTGGCCTCGGCGCTCTCTCGCTGGCCATCATCGATAGGGAAGAGTGCGCTGCGATAGGCATCACCGGAGTCGCAGAACTGACGGTTTTCCACGAACGGGTCGATGTTGCGCCAGAATACGTAGAGCAGGTCGTCGTAGTTTACGACATCGGTATCATATTCCACCTCCACGGCTTCGGCGTGATGCGTGCCTCCTGCGCTTACTTCCTTGTACGTGGGATTATCGGTGTCACCACCGATATAACCTGACGTAGTCTCGAGCACGCCATCAATCTTGTCGAAAGCTTCTTCCATGCACCAGAAGCAACCGCCGGCAAAGACGGCCTTTTGTGTATCGGCCATGGCCAGGCTGCTGGTGAGGGAAAGGCCTCCGGCCAGAGCGAGTATCAGGCTGGAGCTGGCAAGTTTGAATGCTGGCATAGTGAATGACTCCATTGCAGACAAGTGGTCGGGAAAAACTGGCGATGACCTTTTGTCGTTACAGTCTTGCACAACTTACATACGGGATACTGTCGAATTCTTCTGTGTAGGCGATGGTGTGGTGTAAAGAAAGTACCTCATTTGTCGACAGTGTATGAGTAGACTGATGCAATGCTGACGATCAAGGATGAAGTTGCTCTTGTTGTCATGCGTTGCCATTGATTTATCTGGTGCCGAACGAGGAGGCGCAGTTGAAGAACACAAGGAAATGGTTACTGGTCGGCATACTGGTCGCCCTGGTTGTTGCCTTCTTTCTCAGTGGCGCCAATGACGCCTTTACGCTCGAGTCGATCAAGGCACAGCAGGCGCAGTTCCAACTCTGGTGGCAGGAGTCTCCGTGGACTGTCGCCGGTGGTTTTCTGCTGATCTATGTGGTCATGGCTGCCCTGTCATTACCGGGAGCTGCGCTGCTGACGTTACTCGCAGGCGCCTTGTTCGGGTTCTGGACCGGGCTGGTACTGGTTTCCTTTGCCAGCACCATCGGGGCTACTCTGGCCACGATTCTGGCCCGGACGCTGTTGCGTGATAGCCTGGAGAAGAGATTCTCCCAGCAACTCAAGCGCATCAATGCTGGAGTTAAGCGTGAGGGAGCCTTCTACCTGTTTACGCTGCGCTTGATTCCGATCTTTCCATTCTTTGTCATCAACCTGGTGATGGGGCTGACGCGTATGCGTCTGCGGACCTTCTATTGGGTTAGCCAGCTTGGCATGCTGCCAGGCACTGCCGTATTCGTGAATGCGGGACGGGAACTGGGCGGTTTATCTTCGTTGTCGGGCATCCTGTCACCGGGATTGCTGGTGTCTTTTGTGCTGATCGGGGTTTTCCCCTGGCTGGCTCGTGCTCTGGTAGGGCTGCTCAAGCGTCGTCGGCTGGCACGTCAGTATGATCGTCCGGCAACGTTCGATCGCGATATTGTCGTGATCGGCGCTGGCTCAGCAGGTCTCGTGGCCAGCTATATCGCCGCCGCAGTGCGGGCCAGGGTAACGCTGGTGGAGCGTGGGAGGATGGGCGGCGACTGCCTGAATACCGGTTGTGTCCCATCCAAGGCGCTGATTCGTGCGGCGAAGTCCGTCAAGGAAATACAACAGGCGTCGCGCTTCGGCGTTGAGGCTGGTGAACCGAGAGTCGATTTCGCGCGGGTCATGGGCCATGTGCAAACGGCTATCCGTGACGTAGAGCCGCACGATAGCCCCGAGCGTTATCGTAGTCTGGGAGTCGATGTGGTCGAGGGTGAAGCGCGCCTGATGAGTCCGTGGCGAGTACGCATCGGTGACCAGGAACTGACGACGCGCCATGTAATCATTGCCAGCGGGGCACGTCCACGTGTTCCCGACCTGCCGGGTATCAACGATATCGCTGTGCTGACATCGGATAATCTCTGGCAGTTGGACGCTCTACCCAGGCGCCTCGTGGTACTGGGGGGTGGGCCAATCGGCTGTGAGTTGGGACAGAGCTTTGCGCGATTGGGAAGTACTGTCAGCCTGGTCGAGATGGGCAGTCAGTTGCTGCCCCGTGAGGACTCCGATGTTGCTGAGTGGGTGCTGAAGGGGCTTGGTGACGATGGTGTGCAGGTACAGCTGTCGACGCGGGCACTGCGTGTCGTTGCCGGTGGTGGTAGTGACGGTCATCTGCTCGAAGTAGAGGTCGTTGAGGATGGTGAAGCGCGCATGATGTCCATCGAGTTCGACGAGCTGTTGGTGGCCATTGGGCGGCAAGCCAATGTGGAAGGGCTGGGTCTCGAGGAATTGGGCGTCGGCACACGCGACAACGGCACGCTGGATGTCGATGGTGCTCTGCAATCGGTGTTGCCGAATGTCTGGGCCTGTGGCGATGTGGTGGGTCCCTTCCAGTTGACCCATGCCAGTGCGCACCAGGCATGGCACGCAACGGTCAACGCGCTGTTCGGTGAGTTCAAGCGTTTCTCGGTCAATTACCGAGCATTGCCGGCAGTGACCTTCAGTGATCCGGAAGTTGCCCGTGTTGGTCTCAATGAGACGGAGGCCCTGCAGCAAGGGGTCACCTATGAGGTGACTCGGTATGAGTTGTCTGAGTTGGATAGGGCAATAGCCGACGGCAATGCCCACGGAGTGATCAAGGTTCTGACCGTACCAGGCAAGGACCGTATTCTCGGAGCCACTATCGTTGGTACTGGGGCGGGCGAGATGTTGGCAGAGTTCACCTTGGCCATGACGCGTGGCATCGGACTCAACAAGCTGCTCGGTACCATCCATCCCTATCCGACGTACTCCGAGTCGGTCAAGGCAACTGCCGGAGTCTGGAAGAATGCCCATAAGCCGGAAAGGCTGCTGGGGTATCTCGCGCGCTACTTCGCGTGGCGGCGAGGTGGGAATTGATGGAAGAGTGGGTTGGATGGCCTGTGGTTTCCGCACGGGAATCTGCAGCCTCGTTCGGTCTGAGGACCGGGCGAGGTGGTTGGTGGACAAGACAGCGAGGGGGGGAGACCTGATGCTTGATCGCTGGGCCATGCCCTTGACTCAGAAGCCGTTGCAACGGGTTGCCCGTGTTCTTGATCAGTATGGTGCGACCCCTGATCAGGTGACGCTGATCTCTTTTCTTGTCGGTATTCTGGCATTGCCGCTGCTGGCCATGGAGGTGTATGGCTGGGCGCTGCTGGTGATTGTGCTGAACCGAGTGGGGGATGGCCTGGACGGGGCGTTGGCGCGCTTGTCTGGCCGGACCAGTGACGCGGGTGGGTTTCTCGATATCGGGCTGGATTTCGTATTCTATGCCGCAGTGGTGTTGGGGTTTGCTCTCGCTGATACCGAGAGTAATGCGCTGCCGGCGGCTGTATTGCTGTTTTCATTCATTGGCACCGGCACGTCTTTTCTGGCCTTTGCGATCATGGCGGCGCGATACGATCTGCAGCGCCCGCATTTCCAGCGCAAGGCGTTCTATTACCTGAATGGGCTGACAGAAGGTACCGAGACCGTGTTGGCGCTGATTGCCTTCTGCCTGTGGCCACAGCACTTTGGCTGGTTGGCCTACGCCTTTGCAGCCGCTTGTCTGGTGACCACGGCCACCCGTATCTGGGGAGGTTATTACACGCTCAGGGGAGTGATCGGTACTTCTTGAGGCAATGCTGGAAACAGCTCTGGAAACAATTCCTGAGAAATAATTTCCAGTAAACAATGCTGGAAAACAACAACCCCTGATGCAAGCCAATGCATCAGGGGTTGTGAGTAAGGTGCTCTGGGCATGTGCAGTAGGTGTTGGAAACACACCAACCGTGCCTTGGCACTTACTTGCAGCTTGTCACGTGCTTACGGTTTGTCACGTGCGATCAGGCACTTATGACATCCCGGGCACTTATGACATATTAGTGCTCGTGACCTTCCGGGCCATGCACGTGACCGTGTTCGATCTCTTCCTGGCTCGCTTCGCGAACTTCAGTGACTTCGACGTCGAAGTTGAGGTTCTGTCCGGCCAGCGGATGGTTGCCATCCACAGTGACGGTGTCGCCTTCAACCTTGGTCACGGTGACCATCAAAGGTCCACCTTGAGTCTGAGCCTGGAACTGCATGCCTGATTCGATGCTCTCGACACCCTGGAAGGCATCGCGCGGCACTTCCTGAACCAGTTGCTCCTGAACTTCACCATAGCCCTCGGCCGGTGAGACGTTGGCAGTCAGCTTGTCGCCAGTTGTCTTGCCTTCCAGCTCCTTCTCCAGACCGGGGATGATGTTGCCGGCGCCGTGGAGGTAGGTCAGCGGCTCGCGGCCTTCAGAGCTGTCCAGCACTTCACCTGCATCGTTGGTCAGGGTGTAGTGGAACGCGACAACGGAATTCTGCGCAATCTGCATTGGTGAACCTTTGGTGAGTGCGTGTAAATAACCATGGTAACGCGTCAGGGAAGGCACTGTCATGGGATGGGACAAATTTCAGTTTGAGATGTCAAAGCCTGAGCGAGATTCAACCTCAGCGTTGTGGCAGTTGCGTGCCATTGGCGGTGGGGCTACCCTCTGACAGGCTTCCCATTCAAAGCCTTCTTTACGTCACTTCAGTGGAGTCCATGATGCTGTTATCCGTGATCTGGTTGATTGCCTTTGCCGTGATCCTTGCCTTGCTGATCAAGAACTGGGATTCGTCGGTCAATGCGGCTCTGGATCGTCTACTCCCGGCCGTGCTGCGTAGTGATGATGACCGGTGGGTGTGGTGCCCAGCGATTGCTGTACTGGTCGCTACCACGATTGTATCGCCGATTGACATGCTGATGACGCTGCTGGTTATCGGGCTGTTGCTGCTGATCGGTATCAAGCTGGGCTGCTGGGTAATGGGTAAGGTGAAGTTTCACTGATCCTGGAGCCTGCAGGGCGGCATTGACGATTCGGCACTTGTGAAATGCTGGACTGAAACACACGACCCCGCAGCCTTGGCTGCGGGGTCGTGTGTTTCAGGTATCGGAGAATGGATCAGTAGATCGGGGATCAGTAAATAGGGCAATGATCAGTAAGGAGCAACGCTGAGACGCGACCCGCTGCCGATCAGACGCACACGCTGGCCCACCTGGAAGGCTTGATCGGCTTTCTGCACCACAACAACGGTCTGGCCACTGTCCTTGCGGATCTCCATTTCCCAGGCGGCCGTACGGTTGGCGGCCTGTTCAGCCTTGCTGCCGGCCACGGCGCCACCGATAGCGCCCACTGCGGTAGCGATATCCTTGCCGGAGCCACCGCCGACCTGGTGACCGAGCAAGCCACCGAGAACCGCGCCGCCACCGGAACCGAGAATGCCGGAGGACTCGCCTTGGATCTGTACCTGGCGCAGTGCTGAGATGGTGCCGAGCTCAACGCTTTGTGCGGTCTGAGCGCCCTGGCCAGAATAGACGTTGCCCGAGTACTGTGAGGTGTTGGCACAGCCCGCCAGAGTCAGGACACTGAGCGCCAGTACGGGAAGAATGCGGGTCGTCATGAGAATATCTCCTTGCGTGACATGCAGCGTCGCTAGTTTGTGAACGCTGTTCGAAAATGCTTCATTGCGGATTTCGACACGTTTTTTCCAGGTCGGTTCCCTATCGGGGGGTAGTTTGGCACCGCAATGTCTGCCGTACCAGAGGCTCTGGTGTGATTAATCGCTGGAGCATGTCCCGGGACAATAAAAAGGGAGGCGCGATGGCCTCCCTCGAATGCGCTGCAGTTGTGGCTGGTTATCAGCCGAACTGATTCATGGTGTTGTCCTTGCCACCAGCCTTGAGCGCTGCGTCGCCGTGGAAGAATTCCTTGTGGTCATCACCGATGTTGGAACCGGCCATGTCCTGGTGCTTGACGGTGGCGATGCCTTCGCGAATCTCGCGACGCTGAACACCCGCCACATAGGCCAGCATGCCTTCGTCGCCGAAGTAGCCCTTGGCCAGATTGTCGGTCGACAGGGCCGCCGTGTGATAGGTCGGCAGCGTGATCAGGTGGTGGAAGATGCCAGCCTCACGGGATGAGTCGCGCTGGAAGTTACGTGTCCACTCGTCAGCCAGTTGGCCCAGTTCGGTCTCGTCGTAGCGTGCGTTCATCAGGTCCGCACGCTCGTACTGGGAAACGTCCTTGCCTTCGGCCTGCCAGGCATCAAATACCTGTTGGCGGAAGTTCAGCGTCCAGTTGAAGGACGGAGAGTTGTTGTAGACCAGTTTGGCATTGGGTACCGCTTCACGGATACGGTTGACCATGCTGGCAATCTGGCCGACGTGGGGCTTCTCGGTCTCGATCCACAACAGGTCGGCACCGTTCTGCAGGCTGGTGATGCAGTCGAGTATTACGCGGTCTTCACCGGTGCCTTGTTTGAACTGATAGAGGCCAGATGCCAGGCGCTTGACCTTGACCAGCTTGCCGTTCTGCTTGATCACCACATCGCCGTTGTTGATGTCTTCGGCAGAGCTGATTTCATCGCCATCGAGGAAACTGTTGTACTGGTCGCCCAGGTCGCCAGGTTCTTGAGTCACCGCGATCTTCTGAGTCAGGCCAGCACCGAGGGAGTCGGTGCGTGCCACGATCACGCCGTCGTCAACACCGAGTTCGAGGAAGGCGTAGCGAACGGCATTGATCTTGGCGATGAAGTCTTCATGGGGCACGGTGACCTTGCCATCCTGGTGACCGCACTGTTTCTCGTCGGACACCTGGTTCTCGAGCTGGATACAGCAGGCACCAGCCTCGATCATCTTCTTCGCCAGCAGGTAGGTTGCCTCGGCGTTGCCGAAACCGGCATCGATATCGGCAATGATCGGCACTACATGGGTCTCGTGGTTATCGATCTGCGCGGTGATGTCCTTGATCTTGCTGTCGTCGCCGGCCGCCTTCGCTTCATCGAGCGCACGGAACAGATGGTTGAGTTCCCAGGTGTCGGCCTGGCGCAGGAAGGTGTACAGCTCCTCGATCAGCGCCGGAACACTGGTCTTTTCGTGCATCGACTGATCGGGCAGTGGACCGAATTCACTGCGCAGTGCCGCGACCATCCAGCCGGACAGGTACAGGTAGCGACGCCTGGTGGAGCCAAAGTGCTTCTTGATCGAAATCAGCTTCTGCTGACCGATAAAGCCATGCCAGCAGCCCAGTGACTGGGTGTAGTTGGCGGTGTCTGCGTCGTAGGCAGCCATGTCCTCGCGCATGATAGCGGCGGTGTAGCGGGCGATATCCAGGCCGGTGTGGAAGCGGTTCTGGACGCGCATGCGGGCTGCGCTGGCAGCGTCGATGTTGTCCCACTGGCCGCGCTGGGCTTCACGCAGTTGTGTCAGTGCCTTGAGTTCTTCATTGAAGGTCATGGTCGGGCCGTCCTGTATCACATGATTGCTCAACGCGGTTCGCGAATCGGGCCGCTGGCCGCCGTAATCTCGCGGGGTGAGGCGAATGCTTGGGCAATGCCGCTATGCTGCACCTGCGAAAGTATAGTCAGGTTTCGATGTATGAGCCGTCGACTTTTCATGACGGGAACGAAACCCGGGTGATACGGAAAATCTTCACTACAGATGAACTGTCTGGGGCTTCATCAAGTGCTTTTCCGTAACCACCTTGAGCACCACTATGGCCCATGATTGCGGGGTTTAGCCATTGACACTTGGGGGTATGGGGGGTTGTAGTATAACTACAGGAAGTGCCATGGGTGGCAGGTTCCTGTAGTCATATTTCCTGCGCGGGAAGAAACGGAACTCAGTCTTGATTGTCGAGTTGAAGAGTCATGTTGCGATGCGGAATCCCGGCGTCGAGGAACTCCTCTCCCCATGCGTGGAAGCCTAATTGTTCATAGAAGGCAAGGGCATGGGTCTGTGCCGCCAGTTCCACTTCTGTGTGACCGAGTTGCTGTGCCGCATTGATAGTGGCGCGCATCAGTGCCGCGCCGACGCCAAGGCCCCGGGCTTCAGCGTGTACGGCCACGCGGCCGATATGGCCATCGGGCAGCAGACGTGCGGTTCCCAGTGCCCGGTCGCCTTGCCAGGCCAGCAAGTGCAGACACTCCGGGTCCCGGCCATCCCACTCTTCCTCTTCAGGGACGGCCTGTTCGATGACAAACACTTGATAGCGAATGGCTCCAGCGACCTCGCCGAGCTGATCCCAGCTGCCGCTCTCGACACGCAGGTCAGTCATCGTAGTCGTCCTCTTCATCCGGCCATACCAGGCTGCCTGCATCGAAAAGCTGTGTGATGACCCCGGCCGCACCAGGCAATTCCAGCAACTCGGCATCGATGGCGTCGAGGCTGGCCAGGGCGCGAGCCAGGCGAATGTCGCAGAGAACTCCGTCACCGTCCACGAAGAGGGTGGCACGATCACTGGACACGGCCCGCCACGCCAGTCGTGAACCCGGTGCGCGCTCGAGAGACTCGCCGTTCTGTAGTGCAGTAACAAGCTCGTCCACATCGGTGGGTGTCTCACTGGGAGCCAGTTGATCCACATATTTGGGCTGTGTCATGACACGCCCGAACCACTGGGCCATTTGATCGGGGTCGTCGAGGGTATCGAGGATCAAGGTGCGCATGCGCTCCAGGGCCGCATCATCCAGCTCTGAAGCATCTCGGGGAGGGGGCATGCCAGCATCGCTGTAGCGTAGTGATGACGGCATCTGCTCGCCGAGGTAGTCGGCAAAGGAGGTGATCGCCTCATCCGCTGATGGCGCTCGGAAACCCACCGAGATGGTCATGCAGTCGTCACTCTGGCTGACCCCATTGTGTGACCAACCGGGGGGTAGATAGAGCATATCGCCGGGTTCCAGCACCCAGTCATGTGCCGCGCTGACCTCGAAGGTCTCGAGAATGCGCAGGTCTATGCCCTGGATGATCGGGGCATTGTCGGCAACCTTGCCGCCCAGTTGCCAGTGGCGTTCGCCGCTGGCTTGAAGCAGGAATACGTCGTACTGGTCGACGTGCGGCCCGACGCTGCCACCTGGTGGCGCATAGCTGATCATGATGTCATCGAGTCGCCAGCGCGGCAGGAAGCTGAAGTGTTCGAGCAGAGCCGCGACCTCCGGGACATAGTGGTCGACGGCCTGCACCAGCAGTGTCCAGTCCTGTTCGGGGAGGCGGGCGAAGGTTGTTTCGTCGAAGGGGCCGTGGCTGATCTGCCAGGCGCCATTCTCGCCATGTTCTTCCACCAACCGCGCCTCGATGTTGTCCTCACAGGCGAGGCCAGCCAACTCGTCCGGCGAGAGCGGGCTTTCGAAGTCGGGAAAAGCGCCACGGATCAGTAGCGGTTTACGCTGCCAGACATCACGCAGGAAATCCTCGGCGGAGAGGCCGCCAAGCAAGGTCAGTGGCGTTGTGGCAGACGAGGTGGAAGTAGATGGGCTTGCATCTGGCGATGAGCTTGGGTCGGACATTGGGTGACTTCCATGGATGGCTCGGGTTGCAGAGTCAGCATAGCCGTTTCCTCGCCCCTGAAGGGCAGACCCCACCCTCATGAAGGAGGATGGGGTCTGGGAGGATGCCTTTGGCTTTGGCTTTGGCATCGGCCGTGCTGGTCGGGGCTGGAGGTCCGCGTTACAGGCGTGAGGCCTGGTCGACGGCGTTGCCGATATAATTGGCCGGCGTCAGTTCCTTGAGTTCGGCCTTGACTGCTTCGGGCAGTTCGAGGCTATCGATGAAGGCGGCGAAGCCAGCCTGATCGATACGCTTGCCGCGGGTCAGCTCCTTGAGCTTCTCGTACGGTTTCTCGATACCGTAACGGCGCATGACCGTCTGAATCGGCTCAGCCAGCACTTCCCAGCTGTTGTCGAGGTCTTCGGCGAGGCGAGCCGGGTTGGCCTCGAGTTTGCTGATGCCCTTGAGCGATGCCTGGTAGGCAATCAGGCCGTAGGCCAGGCCCACCCCCAGGTTGCGCAGTACGGTGGAGTCAGTCAGGTCGCGCTGCCAACGCGAGATCGGCAGCTTCTGAGCCAGGTGGCCGAGAATGGCGTTGGCCAGACCGAGGTTGCCCTCGGAGTTTTCGAAGTCGATGGGGTTGACCTTGTGCGGCATGGTCGAGGAGCCGATCTCACCCGCAACAGTTCTCTGCTTGAAGTAGCCCAGTGAGATGTAGCCCCATACGTCGCGATCGAAGTCGATCAGGATGGTGTTGAAGCGGCACATGGCATCGAACAGCTCGGCGATGTAATCGTGGGGTTCGATCTGAGTCGTGTAGGGGTTGAAGGTCAGCCCCAGCTCTTCAACAAAAGTGCGCGCGTTGGCTTCCCAGTCGATTTGCGGATAGGTCGTCAGGTGAGCGTTGTAATTGCCCACCGCACCGTTGATCTTGCCCAGCACTTCGACGCTTTCGATCTGCTTGAGCTGGCGGCGAAGACGATAGGCGCTGTTGGCCATCTCCTTGCCCAGAGTCGTCGGGCTGGCAGTCTGGCCATGGGTGCGAGACAGCATCGGTTGTGCGGCATGCTCATGGGCGAGGCGTGCCACTTCGTCGGCGACCTGGTGCATGGTCGGCAGCAGGCTGGCGAGGCCATCCTTGAGCATTACACCATAGGACAGGTTGTTGATGTCTTCACTGGTGCAGGCGAAGTGCACGAACTCGCTGACCGCGTGGAGTTCGGCATTCTCGGCAATGGCTTCCTTGATGAAGTATTCGACTGCCTTGACGTCATGGTTGGTAGTGCGCTCGATATCCTTGACACGCTGGGCATCTGCTTCACTGAACTCGCTCAACAGCTGGTCGAGAAATGCATTGGCTTCAGCGGACAGCGCTGGAACCTCGGCAATTTCGGGATGAGCCGCAAGGCGTTGTAGCCAGCGCACCTCGACGATGACGCGGGCACGAATCAGACCGAATTCACTGAAGTGCTCGCGAAGGGATTCCGCCTTGCTGCCATAACGGCCATCGACGGGCGAGAGTGCGGTAAGAGCTGAGAGTTGCATGATATTGGTCCGGCTACAGGTTCTGGAGGTCAGTGAGGAAGTTCAGTTGGCGCGATGAACAGGCTGTCAGAGTTCATCAAGGGCGCGCTTCAGAGCATTGCGCTGGAACATCAGTTTCCAACGCCGGCCACCTTGCTGATGCCAAAGCAGGCCAAAGCGAATACCCGACAGCAGGCAGGTGCGTACGCGCTCAGGCATCATGCGCGACTGCAACAGTGACGGATCACCCTGGACGATGATGCGATTCTTGAGCGTCGAAAGCGTTTTCTGGTAGGCCTCACCCAGGCTGGCGACCACATTCTCGTGAGTGTTGCCGAAATGTTCGGCCTGGGCCTGGATGCGCTGCAGGTGCGCACCGAGCTCATCCATCATCGTCGGCTGAGCGCGCAGGCGGCTTGTCAGCATCAGTAGACTGAAGCCATAGCGCATCACCACTGGGTTGGCCTGACGCTTGCCTACGACGCCTCCAAGGGTATCGAGGCCCAGGCGCAGGTTGTTGGGGTGGCCGCCGTAGATGGACTCAAAATCAGGTGGGTTGGTGTCGAGGGTGGCGTTGATCTGAGTTTCCCAGGCGCGACTGTCCACCTGGCCGGTGCGTGCCAACTCATCCACCAGGTATGCCGCCTGGAAGACACCGGCGAGGGCAATGGCCTGGCGTGCAGCCGATGACTGCGGGGCTCTATGAATGGGAACTGAATCGTTCATGCTGCCCGCTCCTGTGCGTTCCAGGTGGATCGAATGACGCCACCGCCAAGGCAGATATCATTATCGTAGAGCACCAGCGACTGCCCCGGTGTGACCGCGCGCTGTGGGTCATCAAAGAGCACTTCGACACCACCATCGTCGCAAGTACGAATGGTGCAGGGCACGTCACTCTGGCGGTAGCGCGTCTTTGCTGTGAATCGGCCTTCGGTGGCGGGAGGCTCACCAGCTATCCAATCCATGGCTTCCGTGGCCAGACTATCGCTATAGAGTAACGGATGGTGCTTGCCCTGGACGGCAATCAGTACATTGCGTTCGAGATCCTTGCCAGCAACATACCAGGGTTCCTCGGGGTATCTGGCCAGCCCGCCAATGCCCAGCCCCTGGCGCTGGCCAAGGGTGTAGTACATCAGGCCCATATGCTCACCGATGACGTCGCCATCGGGAGTCTGAATGGTACCCGGTTGTGCGGGGAGGTACTGACGCAGGAAATCCGAGAATCGGCGTTCACCGATAAAACAGATACCTGTCGAGTCCTTCTTGCGTGCTGTCGCCAACCCATGACGCTCGGCAATGGCACGAACCTCGGGTTTCTCGATCTCGCCGACCGGGAACAGGGTGCGGGCGATAGCCGCTTCCGGGACTGCGTGCAGAAAGTAGCTCTGATCCTTGTTGTGATCGAGCCCCTTGAGCAGGCGCGGGCGACCATCGCGCACCTGTTGGCGGACATAGTGACCGGTGGCGATCATCTCGGCACCGAGCATCTCGGCATAGTCGAGGAACACCTTGAACTTGATTTCGCGGTTACACAGGATATCCGGGTTCGGTGTACGGCCCGCCTTGTATTCCGCCAGAAAGTGCTCGAACACGTTGTCCCAGTATTCGGCGGCGAAGTTGGCCGTATGCAGCTTGATACCCAGACGATCACACACAGCCTGAGCATCCGCCAGGTCGTCTTTGGCGGTGCAGTATTCGGTGCCGTCGTCCTCATCCCAGTTCTTCATGAACAGGCCTTCCACCTGGTAGCCCTGTTCAAGTAGGCGAAGTGCGGATACGGAGGAATCGACGCCGCCGGACATGCCGACGATGACCTTGCCGGTAGGCACTGACATGGCAACTCTCGGACGTAGGTGGTGGCAAATGGGCGGGAATTATACATGAGCTACGAGCTACGAGCTACGAGCTACGAGCTACGAGCTACGAGCTACGAGCTGGCCGTATGCATTGAGCGTGTGCCGCTTATCGTTCGTGCAGGACTTCCATGGGATAGAACTTGTTGGCCATGGCGTCGCGAATTCGCTTGAGTACCAGCGGGCTACGCAGGCGTCCATCGCGATCGAGGGCTTCGATTTCCTCGAGCGTCAGCCAGTGTATGGCGAGAATGCCGCGGTCAAGGTCATGGCCGAGATGGGCCAATGCCATGCCAAAGAAGGCGTGGCTATGGAAGGTCTTGCCGTCCGATGACTCATATACGTACATGCCCAGATAATCGGTGATGCCGACTCGCCAGGCGGTTTCTTCGGCAACCTCGCGTAGAGCGCCATCGCGGATGCGCTCGCCCGGCTCGAGATGACCAGCGGGCTGGTTGAACAGCGTGTGTGGTGCGCCACGATCCTCTTCCACCAACAGGAAGCGCCCGGCACGTTCCACCACAGTTGCCACGGTCACATAGGGGGTCCAGCGCGTCATTGACGTCTCCTCGAACGGGCACTCTGAGGGCCCTTTCCTTGTATTGGTCTCTGCACGGGAGCGTGCAGCGTCTGGCATTGCCACTGGCCGGGGCCGATTCCATCGAGGCGCCAACTACCGATGGCCACCCTTACGAGGCGCAGTGTCGGGTGCCCGATATGCGCTGTCATGCGTCGTACCTGACGATTACGGCCTTCACTGATGGTCAGCTCCAACCAGCAGGTGTCCGGGTGGCGCTTGTCGCAGAGTGGTGGCTGACGTTCTGCCAGACCGCTTCTTTCAATACGCCGTACCCTGGCCGGTAGTGTCAGCCCATCCTTGAGCGTGATGCCTTTGCGCAGGGCCTGCAAGGCCGCTTCATCTGGCTGTCCTTCCACCTGAACTCGATACGTCTTGGGTTGCTTGTGGCGAGGGTGGCTGATGCGATGAATCAGCTCTCCGTCATCACTGAGAACCAGTAGTCCTTCGGAATCGTAGTCGAGGCGACCGGCAGGATATATCCCGGGGACATCAATGATGTCAGCCAGGGTGGCTCGGCCCTCTGCATCCGTGAACTGTGACAGCATGCGGTAGGGTTTGTGCAGTAGATATATTCGACTCATGTGGTTTGGAATGCTGTTCAGGGGTGATGGAAGTGCTGGGTTAACCGTCTTTATTGGGGTAATTATATGGTGAAAAAGGAATTTTATCCTCTGATAGCGCCAGTGATATCGAAGCTGGCCGGCGCCTCGATCTTGCCGGGGACGGGCGAAAGCGGAAGATTGTCGACAAACTCTACTCGGGCCCTGGGGGGAGTGCTATACTCCGCCCTCCACTGACACAGACCAGACAGGGGAGTTCTCCATGGGTTACCAGAAGATTGTCGTTCCTGAGAGCGGCGAAAAGATTACTGCCAACGCCGACAACACCCTGAATGTACCGAATAATCCGATCATCCCGTTCATCGAGGGTGATGGTATCGGTATCGACGTGACTCCGGCGATGAAGATTGCCATTGATGCTGCGGTTCAGAAGGCCTACAACGGCGAGCGCAAGATCCACTGGATGGAAGTCTACGCTGGTGAAAAGGCCACTCAGGTTTATGACGCTGACACCTGGCTGCCGGAAGAGACCCTCGAAGCGGTCAAGGACTACATCGTTTCCATCAAGGGGCCGCTGACGACTCCGGTGGGTGGCGGCATTCGCTCACTCAACGTTGCTCTGCGTCAGAAGCTCGACCTCTATGTCTGTCAGCGCCCGGTGCGTTGGTTCGAAGGCGTGCCGAGCCCGGTCAAGAAGCCTGGCGACGTGGATATGGTCATCTTCCGCGAGAACTCCGAGGATATCTATGCCGGTATCGAGTGGAAGGCTGGTACCCCGGAAGCCGACAAGGTCATCAAGTTCCTGCGTGAGGAAATGGGTGTAACCAACATCCGCTTCCCGGAAAACTGCGGTATCGGCGTCAAGCCGGTTTCCGTTGAGGGCACCAGGCGCCTGGTCCGTCAGGCCCTGCAGTATTGCGTCGACAACGACCGCGAGTCGCTGACGCTGGTGCACAAGGGCAACATCATGAAGTTCACCGAAGGTTCCTTCAAGGACTGGGGCTACGAGCTGGCGAAGGAAGAGTTCGGCGCCGAGCTGCTCGATGGCGGTCCGTGGATGACCTTCAAGAACCCGAAGAATGGCAAGGACATCGTGGTCAAGGATGTCATCGCCGACGCCATGCTGCAGCAGATCCTGCTGCGTCCGGCTGAATATGACGTCATCGCTACGCTGAACCTCAACGGCGACTACCTGTCCGACGCTCTGGCGGCAGAAGTGGGTGGTATCGGTATCGCACCGGGCGCCAACCTGTCTGACACTGTTGCCATGTTCGAGGCTACCCACGGTACGGCTCCGAAGTACGCCGGTCAGGACAAGGTCAACCCGGGCTCGCTGATTCTCTCTGCCGAGATGATGCTGCGCCACATGGGTTGGGTCGAGGCCGCTGACCTGGTGATCAAGGGTACCGAGAAGGCGATCAGCAAGGGTGAGGTCACCTATGACTTCCACCGTCTGATGAACGACGCCAAGTTGCTCAAGTGCTCCGAGTTTGGCCAGGCCATCGCTGACAACATGTAAGCGATTGCTTGTACTGCTCGAGGCCCTCACCCGATATCGGGTGAGGGCCTTTTTGCGTGAAAAAGACCAGAAATCGCCCGATAATAGAGTCAGGAATCTGAACCCCGTCGCGCGAGCAGCGTCAAATAGGTGGCAGGAGTAGTGTCGAAGGTACGAATGGTCTGCCCCTTCTCGCTATCATGTCGCGTGGCGTCGAAGACAATGTGAGGCTTATGATCAAGGTAAGTGATGGCGACCTGATGTGGATTCAGGCGTCGGTGGCAGGGGGGATGACTCGGCCACCTCAACCCATCGAGGAGGATGACGGCGACCTTGCTACGCAAACGGCAGATCCTGAACTGGCCAGACCGCCGATGTACAAGGTGGTGTTGCATAATGACGACTTCACCCCAATGGAGTTTGTTGTCAACGTCCTGCAGACTTTCTTCAACCTCGATGGTGAGACGGCTGTGCAGGTGATGTTGACGGTGCACAGTCACGGCAAGGCGACCTGTGGCATCTTTACCCGCGATATCGCGGAGACCAAGAGTCATCAGGTCAACGATTATGCAAGAGAGTGTCAGCACCCGCTGCTGTGCGATATCGAAGCGGCAGATTGAGATGGCGGCATGTGCATAGGTGTGTGCTGTGCGAGTGATCGTTGATAGATAACTTGCAACGATCGCATTTGTGCCCGATGTTGATGATGCCGGACCACGAAAGATCCGATGCAATGCCCTGGGCGGCGAGAAGGGGACTGCCATGCTGAGCAAAGAACTTGAACTGACCCTTAACACGGCCTTCACGGTGGCGCGCTCCAAGCGTCACGAGTTCATGACGGTGGAGCATCTGCTGCTGGCGTTGCTGGATAATGCCTCTGCCTCTGATGTGTTACGTGCCTGTGGGGCCAACCTTGATAAGCTGCGGTCCGACCTGCAGGATTTCATCAATTCCACCACGCCGCTGATTCCCGAGGACCAGACCGAACGCGAAACGCAACCCACGCTGGGCTTCCAGCGCGTGCTGCAGCGTGCCGTGTTCCATGTCCAGTCGTCCGGCAAGAGCGAAGTCACTGGCGCCAACGTGTTGGTTGCCATCTTCTCCGAGCAGGAGAGTCAGGCGGTCTATTTCCTCAAGCAACAGAACGTTGCTCGAGTCGATGCTGTCAATTACATCGCTCATGGCATCTCCAAGGTGTCTGGCCACGGTCAGGGGCCGGCCTCGGCACCTCATGAGTCCGAAGAGGGCGACGAAGTGAGTAGCGAATCAGGCGGTAACCCGCTGACAGGTTTCGCTACCAACCTCAATGAGCAGGCTCGGATGGGTAAGATCGATCCGCTGATCGGTCGTGATCATGAGCTCGAGCGGGTAGTGCAGATTCTTGCCCGTCGTCGCAAGAACAACCCGCTGTTGGTGGGTGAGGCTGGCGTCGGCAAGACAGCAATTGCTGAAGGGCTGGCCAAGCGTATCGTCGAGGAAGATGTGCCCGATGTGATCAGCGACGCCGTTGTCTATTCGCTGGACATGGGAGCATTGCTGGCTGGCACCAAGTATCGCGGCGATTTCGAGAAGCGACTCAAGAGTCTGCTGGCCGAATTGCGCAAGCTACCCAATGCGGTGTTGTTCATCGATGAGATTCATACGGTGATCGGTGCCGGCGCCGCCTCTGGTGGCGTCATGGATGCCTCGAACCTGCTCAAGCCGTTGTTGTCTTCCGGCGAGCTGCGTTGCATCGGCTCTACGACTTTCCAGGAATTTCGTGGCATCTTCGAGAAGGACAGGGCGCTGGCACGTCGTTTCCAGAAGGTGGATGTCATGGCGCCTTCCGTCGAAGACTCGATACGTATCCTCAAGGGTCTGCGTTCGCGCTTCGAAGAGCATCATCAGCTCAAGTACACCGACGCAGCGCTGGATACTGCAGCTCGTCTGGCCGATCGTTACATCAATGATCGCTACCTGCCTGACAAGGCCATCGACGTGATCGATGAAGCGGGGGCGCATCAGCGTCTGCTGCCGCCGGAAATGCGTGTCGATGTGATTGATGTGGATCAGGTCGAGGCCGTAGTGGCATCGATTGCTCGTATTCCGCCGAAGAGCGTGTCCAGTTCGGATCGCAAGCTGCTGGCGAACCTCGAGCGAGACCTCAAGATGCTGGTATTTGGTCAGGATGAGGCTATCGATGGTTTGGGTGCGGCGATCAAATTGTCGCGGGCGGGCCTGAAGGCTCCAGACAAGCCAGTAGGTAGCTTCCTGTTTGCGGGTCCGACTGGTGTCGGCAAGACAGAGGTGGCTCGTCAGCTGGCGCGGATCATGGGTGTGGAGCTGGTGCGCTTCGACATGTCCGAGTACATGGAGCGGCATACCGTATCACGCCTGATTGGTGCACCTCCGGGCTATGTCGGATATGACCAGGGCGGTCTGTTGACAGAAGCGATCACCAAACAGCCGCACTGTGTGCTGTTGATGGATGAAATCGAGAAGGCGCACCCCGAGGTCTTCAACCTTCTGCTGCAGGTCATGGATCATGGTCGCTTGACCGACAATAATGGCCGCGAGGCGGATTTCCGTCACGTCATCTTGATCATGACCTCGAATGCCGGGGTGGAGCAGGCGACTCGTCGTTCCATTGGTTTCCAGCATCAGGATCATTCTACCGATGCGATGGAAGTCATTCGCAAGACGTTCTCGCCAGAGTTCCGCAATCGTCTGGATGGTATTATCCAGTTCCACTCCCTGCCTACGTCAGTCGTGCGCAGCGTGGTCGACAAGTTCCTGGTCGAGCTCCAGGCGCAGCTTGACGAGAAGCGAGTGCAGCTTGAGGTTGATGATGATGCCCGTGATTTGCTGGCGACCATGGGTTACGACCCGGATATGGGCGCGCGCCCGATGGCACGTCTGATTCAGGAGAAACTCAAGAAGCCGTTGGCTGAGATGATCCTGTTCGGCGACCTGGCAGAGAATGGCGGTGTGGTACACGTTAGTCTGGAAGACGGCGAGCTCAACCTGTCCACCGATGTCGAGATGGCCGATGCACCTTGAACCGAGATAGCCCTTGAACATGGTGATGATGGCCCGATACCAGGCTTGTTGCCGACGACACGAAGCCCCGCTTGCGGGGCTTCGTTATGTCTGGGGTTTGCGATTCGGTCAGAAGATGCAGTCGATGGCGAAATACGGCGCCATCATGGACATGCTGTGCATGCCATCAACATGTTCAATGCACACGCGGTTTTCACAGTATGCACGGAGCAGGCCGCATTCGCTGTGGAGCAGCATAAGACATCACTGCCCTGCATGATTGGGCAGCAGGGCAAAGTGTTGAGGCAGGGGGCAGGTCACCGGGCTGGAGGGGGCGCCGTGAGGGCTGGTCCGGTGACAGGCGTCGGCGGCTGTGCTGCCGATAGATCAGCGCGAGCGGTAGACGATGCGCCCCTTGGACAGGTCATAGGGAGTCAGCTCGACCTTGACCTTGTCGCCCGTCAGGATGCGGATGTAGTTCTTGCGCATCTTGCCGGAGATGTGAGCGGTCACGACGTGGCCGTTTTCCAGCTCAACACGGAACATGGTATTGGGAAGAGTGTCGACGACAACGCCTTCCATTTCGATATGGTCTTCACGTGCCATATAGGCGATTCCTCGTTGCTCAAGTCTAGACAGTTACGACAAGCCACGGTGGGAATGACCGCCCCTGTCGTCAGGATAGCGCGATATTTTGCCGTATGCTGGGCCAGATGGCAAAGAATCAAGCCAGAAAAGCGACGAGACTTGCGCGGTAAGCGAGTTTAGCCACGAGCCGTTCGAGCGGTAAGCTGTCAGTTATAAGCTATAGATAACCCTGAACTCCGGCGTTGATCTGCTCGTGACCCGCAGCTGGAACCTCGCGGCTTCTGGTTTGGCTGCTCGCTAGCATGAGCCAATCATCCTGCGCCATTGCCGGCCATCAAGCCGTTCGAGTGGTCTGAACGCGCGCTTGTAGCTCATCTTGCGGCATTCTTCGATCCAGTAACCGAGGTACACATGGGGTAGGCCCAGGTTGGCGGCGCGCTGTACCAGGGTCAATACCGCCTGGGTGCCGAGCGAGCGGTTGTCGAAGTGGCTGCCTGGAGCGAAGAAGGTATAGATTGCTGAAAGACCGTGCTGTAACTCATCGAAAGCAGAAACTGCCACCAGCTCGCCGTGAAGGCGAAACTCCATCAGTCGTGCCCATGGCTGATCGAGACTGAGGAAGGTGCGGTACTGTTCATGGCTGGGAGGAAACATGTCGCCATCGTGGTGGCGCGTACAGATGTACCTGGCATAGAGATCGTAATGCTCGGAGCTGAACTGGGCCGGGAAGACATTGACTTCCAGGTCGGCATTGCGGCGTATCAGGCGACGCTGGGTGCGGTTTGGCGCAAAGTCCGCGACCGGAATACGCACCGAAATACAGGCGTTGCAGCCATCACAATGCGGCCGGTACAGATGCTGACCGCTACGCCGGAACCCAAGTAGCGTCAGGGCGTCATAGACGCTCTGGCCGGGAGATTCCTTGGGATCGAGGAAGAGAGTGGTGGCTTCCTTTCCCGGGAGGTAGCTACAGGAGTGCGGCACCGTCAAGAAGAAACGCAGATCGCTTACCGGCTGCCGCGGTGTATTACTGCTCAAGGCTGCCGTCTCCCTGTCGTCGGACATGCTGAATGGTGTCGATACCGGTTTCGTTGGCGCCGGATTCACGTGGCCCAGGCCACTTTCCCTGTAGACTCGAAGGACCACTCGGGAGTCAGGATTTCACGATCCGGGCGACCATTGAACCACTTCTCAAGATAGCTGATGAAAGCGGTTCGGGCGATACCTCGAGCACCCAGGCTGGCCAGGTGGGGCGTATGCATCTGACAGTCGATCAGTTTGCCGCCGGACGACGCCATGCCTCGGGCGAGATGTACTAGAGCAACCTTCGAGGAATCCGCAATATGTGAGAACATTGACTCGCCAAAGAATACTGGACCGAGAGCAATACCATAGAGGCCTCCTACCAGAGAGCCTTCATGCCAGACTTCGACGGAATGAGCGATACCTTCACTGTGCAAGTGGCAGTATGCTTCACGCATTTCATCGGTAATCCAGGTGCCAGGGCTGCCCTTGCGTGATTCGGCGCATGATTGAATGACGTCCGCAAAGGCCTGGTCGACGGTCACCTGGAAGCCGGCATTGCGAATTCTCTTGGCCAGGCTGCGCCGCACGTGCAACTCGTCCGGAAAGAGTACCATCCTCGGTTGAGGGCTCCACCACAGGATCGGTTGATCATCGCTGTACCAGGGAAATATCCCGCGGCGATAGGCAGCCACCAGCCATTCGGGGGTCAGGTCGCCACCTGCAGCCAGTAGGCCGTCAGGGTCGTCGAGAGCCTCGGATACCGCAGGGAATTGAATGGGAAATGCGGGGAGCCATGGAAGCATCAACTTTCCTTGCCGTTCCAGAATGTTATAACTGCTGTGGATTTTGACCACAGCCTTGGCTGTGCACAAGTTGAAAGGGCTCGGGCCTATAACCCAGGCGGTTGGCTCGGTATCATAGCCCGCAATGAGTAGGATGGAAGACGCCCTCGAGGCGCAAGGGGAAGGCTGTTTGAGTGCCAACAAGAAATCCGCAACATCGCGGGCCAAGGCAGCCGCCGCTCGGGAGACGGCTCGCAAGGTCGGGCTGCGTCTTCACGGCTCTGCCAGGGAAGGTGTGATCATTGTACTGCTGGCCGCCTGTGTATTCCTGTTACTGGCGCTGTTCAGCTTTACTCGAGAAGATCCGGGTTGGTCATACAGCGGACCAGAAACCGAAGTGGCTAACTGGATGGGCTCTGCCGGAGCCTGGATCTCCGATGTGTTGTACTCCCTGTTTGGTGCCAGCGCTCTGTGGTGGCCAGGTATGCTTGGTTTTGCGGCCTGGTGGTTGATCCGCTCGCGCCAGGTGCGTTTTGACTGGGATACCACCTCGTTTGCTGTACGTTGCGGTGGCATGGTTCTGCTGTTACTGGGCACAACGACATTGGGGGCGCTGTATTTCGATAGCGCTGATACATCGATACAGGATTCCGCTGGAGGAATCCTTGGGCTTGGGCTGGTCGCTGCACTGAAGCCGGCGTTCAATACCGGTGGCACGGGGCTGTTGGCGATTGCTGGAATTCTGTGCGGTATACCGTTGTTGACGGGGCTGTCCTGGCTGAGTGTGCTGGATGAAGTAGGTCATCGTGTTCTGCAGGCTGTTGGCCATGTGCGTAGCCGTTTCTCGCCCAGCTCCAGTGACAGCAAGGATGAAGCGCAACAGAATGGCAAGACACGCACCAGCGCTCCGGACCTGGGCAAGGCCTCATCTGCGAATACCTCAGGCAAGGCCAGCGGCAGCGGTGTGCAAGAGTCCGAGAGCGGTGTGCAGGAGCCTGAGGAAGCATCTCCTCGCTGGTGGCAACGTCTTGTTCCGAGCATGCGCCGCAAATCGGTGGACGATGAACCTGCATCCGATTCGGCGCGTCGAGAGCCTGGTATGGGACTCGAGAATCGCGACGATATCCCGTGGCATGTTCCCGAAGAGACGCCCTCGGCAAAACAGGCTGGCGCTGCCTATACCGAGCGGTTGGAGCGCACAACCCGCGAATCGCGCGAACCGACGCTGGGAAGTGCCTTCACACAGAAGCCTCAGCCCAGTGGCGCACCGACGGCTTCTGCTGCTGGTGAGCGCTCGCCGACCATCTCATTGCGTGCTGAGCGCAATGAGCCGGATACTCTGACGTCACAGCGTTCATCTGCCCCGCCCCAGACAGCAGCATCTCACTCCAGCGAGTCGGAGCAGAAGAAGCCTGAGACTCCGGTCCTGCGCCTGGAGCCACAACCTGTGCGTGGGCCAGCTGCTGCTGAGCCGCCGTCCAGCAGTGCGCCAACCGCGGATGTGCCGCCTGCACCACCGACACCTGAGGCTGGCCACGGCTCGACGTCGACTACGCCTGCACACCCGCCTCAGGCGGAAAGCGTAGCGGCCTCACCGACAACTACTCCGCCGGTGACGGCTGGTTCTGTGGCTTTGCCGACCAGTGATCATGATGCCTCGACGCGCTCAGACACTGATGGTCAGCCTGCTGCGGGTGTGTCGCCACCATCTCCAGAAGACAGTCTGCAGTCGGATGGGGTGGATGCGACTCCCTTCGCCGTTGAGCCGTCTCATAACGAGCGTCGTGCAGAGGAAATCCCCGAGCCGGTATTACCTGATGATGGTGGTGCACTGGCAGCCGGTGTCGGAGCGGGGGCTTCATTGTTGGCAGGCGCTCATGAGGCTCCGCGCCCGGTTGCAGGGAGCGGAGCAGGGCAGTCCACATCCTCACCGCAACCGACATCTCAGCAGAGTTCACCGTCAGCACATCACTCTCCTCTGCAGGGCGCTCAATCGGTGCCTGTACCGGGGCAGCAGACTGGCACCCCGCCGCAGGAAGGACGAGTGGCGACTGCCGAACAGGGCCGTGAAGCTGCGGATAGCGGTGGTCCAACCTTGTGGACGGTGGAGCATTTGCAGAGTCAGCGTCCAGGGTTTGACGATCTTCCTGAGCCGGATGGTGAATTGCCCAGCTTGCGCTTGCTGACACCGCCGGAACCGCACCAGCCCAACTATACCGAGCAGCAGCTTGCCGATATGGCCGAGCTGCTGGAGATGCGTCTGCGCGAGTATGGCGTCAAGGCTGAAGTGGTTGATACCTGGCCGGGACCGGTGATCACACGCTTCGAGATCAAGCCCGCTGCCGGGGTGAAGGTTTCGAAGATCAGCAATCTGGCCAAGGATCTCGCACGTTCGTTGATGGTCAAGAGCGTACGAGTGGTCGAGGTGATTCCGGGGCGTCCTACTGTCGGTATCGAGATTCCCAACCCCAATCGCGCCATGATTCGCCTGCGCGAAGTTATCGACTCTGACCGCTATCAGCACGAAGCCTCGGGATTGACGATGGCGCTCGGGCAGGACATCGGCGGAGCCCCGGTTGTCGCCAACCTCGGCAAGATGCCGCACGTGTTGGTCGCCGGTACCACCGGTTCGGGTAAGTCGGTGGGTGTCAATGCGATGCTGATTTCCATGTTGCTCAAGGCCACGCCTGCTGAGCTTCGCCTGATCATGGTTGACCCCAAGATGCTCGAGCTGTCGGTCTACGATGGCATACCTCATCTGCTGGCACCGGTGGTTACCGATATGAAGGAAGCCGCCAACGCCCTGCGTTGGTGTGTTGCCGAGATGGAACGTCGTTACAAGCTGATGGCCGCAATGGGCGTACGTAACATTGCTGGCTTCAACAGCAAGTTGGATGAGGCCGAGCGAGCCGGTGCTCAGGTGGCCGACCCGCTGTGGGAACCCCAGCCCTGGGAAATGCACCAGACGCCGCCGGTACTCGAGAAGCTGCCGTATATCGTGGTGGTGATCGACGAATTTGCCGATATGTTCATGATTGTCGGCAAGAAGGTCGAGGAACTGATTGCACGACTGGCGCAAAAGGCGCGAGCTGCTGGTATTCACCTGGTGCTCGCCACTCAGCGTCCCTCGGTGGATGTGGTAACAGGCTTGATCAAGGCCAACATTCCCACGCGGATGGCCTTCCAGGTGTCTTCACGGATCGATTCGCGCACCATCCTCGACCAGGGCGGTGCTGAAAACCTGCTGGGCCACGGCGACATGTTGTACCTGCCTGCTGGTTCCGGCCAGCCGACGCGAGTGCATGGTGCCTTTGTCGATGATGATGAAGTGCATCGGGTGGTGGAAGACTGGAAGCGTCGTGGCGAACCTCAGTTCGTTGAGGAAATTCTGTCTGGGGGTGTTTCGGCGGATGCGCTGACCGGCCTTGAGGCCGAGGGAAGCGATGATGGCGATGCTGAGCAGGATGCCTTGTATGACGAAGCGGTAGCTTTCGTGACGGAAACCCGTCGTGCGTCGATTTCTGCCGTACAGCGTCGCTTCAAGATTGGCTATAACCGTGCTGCACGCCTGGTTGAATCGATGGAAGCGGCTGGTGTGGTCTCGTCAATGGGCAGCAACGGTGGTCGTGAAGTGCTGGCACCGCCGCCGGTAGGGGGCTGACCTCGACCTTTCTGCTGGACAATAAGCGTCTCTTTTTCGCGACACTTGTTGTCCAGCATGCAATCACCATGCAACCCGCACCAGATAGCTGTGGTGAGCGCAACTTGTTCGCCACACTGAAGTCTTACGGAATTGAAGACTTACGGAAACACTGAATCTCACGGAGAGATGACATGCGATTGAGCCGTACACTGACCAGTAGCATTGCCGTGCTGGGGGCTGCCTTGCTGATTCCCGCCACAGCCCTGGCCGACGGAGCAGAGCGCCTCAGCCGCATGCTCAGCCCGCTGCAGACGTATTCTGCCGATTTCGAGCAGCAGATACTGGATGGTAGCGGTCAGCGCCTGCAGGAAGCTCAGGGCCATATGTGGTTGTCGCGCCCCGGTAAGTTTCGCTGGGAGGTCGAGGCACCTTATGAGCAGATCGTGGTGTCTGATGGCGACGAAGTGACGTTATATGATCCAGACCTGCAGCAGGCCACCGTACAGCCACTGGATCAGCGAGTGACCCACACTCCGGCCCTGCTGCTGTCAGGCAGTTCCAGTGATCTGACCGAGAACTATGACGTATCCAGCTCTCAGCAGGGGACGGCCGAAACCTTTACACTGGTGCCCAAGTCGCCGGATACGCTGTTCGAGGAGCTTCGGCTGACTTTCTACAGTGAGCAGCTGGGCTTCCTGCAGATGACCGACAGCACCGGGCAGCGTACTGCCATTTCTTTCGACAACGTTGAGCAGAATGGCAACGTCGACAACTCCCATTTCAGTATCGATCTACCTGCGGATACCGACGTGATCCGCGATGGTGCTCAAGCAGCCCAGTAAACGCTTGAGGCCTACGCAGTACATGACAACGCCCCTGGTCAAGGCCGGGGGCGTTGTCGTTTGTGGGTGGGGACAATGGCTGGGGTGGCCGCAAGCAGTCGGTGCTTGCTCCGGTCGGATGGTTATTGGTCGCTCGAGGTGTCGTCGGCTTCAGCATCGAGCTGGGAGCGCCATGCCATCATGCGTGCAAAGCGTTCCTCCTGGCCAAAGGCGGTTGGTGTGTAGAAGTTCTGGGCCGGTATGTCTTCCGGCCAACAGTCGTGGGCCTGGCCGGCTGGATAGCCATTGGGTTCGTTGTGAGCATAACGGTAGCCTTCACCGTGGCCCAGTGACTCCATCAGGCGGGTCGGGGCGTTGCGAAGGTACTGAGGCACTTCCAGACTCGGCTGGCTGGCAACGAACTGCTGAGCCTTTTTCCAGGCCTGGTCGATGGCATTGCTCTTGGGAGCTATCGCGAGATGGATAGCGGCATGAGCGATGGCGCGCTGGCCTTCGTAGTCTCCCAGACGCAGGTAGGCATCCCAGGCGGCCATTACCAGCGGCAGGGCCCGTGGATCGGTGTTACCCACGTCCTCCGAGGCGATTGCTGCCAGGCGTCGGACCACATCCAGCGGATCGCCTCCCCCCTGCATGAAACGGGCGATGTAGAGTAGGGCGGCATCCTGACGAGAGGATCGTATCGATTTGTGGATGGCCGACAGTAGATCGTAGTAGTGGTCACCTTGCTTATCGAAGGCGCTGGCAGTATGACCGATGACATCCTGTAGCGCGCTGGTGTCGAGAAACTCACCATTGTCAGTGGGCTGAGTGAAGTCGCAGGCTGTCTCGAGCAGACCAAGGGCGCGCCGAGCATCACCAGCAGCGGCACGGGCGAGGATCGGCAATACATCCTCGGCGAGCTGTATACGGCGTTGTCCCAGACCGTGCTCCGGGTCATCGAGGGCACGCTGCATGATGTCGACCAGATCTTCTTCGCTCAACCCCTTGAGAACGTGTACCCTGGCGCGCGAAAGTAGCGCGGAGTTGACCTCGAAGGAGGGATTCTCGGTGGTTGCGCCGATCAAGGTCAGCAGCCCCGACTCTACATGCGGCAGCAGTGCATCCTGTTGGCTCTTGTTGAGGCGGTGGATCTCGTCGAGAAACAGCACGGTTCGCTGGTTCTGGCCTTGAGCCACACGAGCGCGTTCGACCACCTCGCGAATATCCTTGACTCCGGCCATCACCGCAGACAGGTGCTCCAGCCGAGCCTGGCAGGCATCGGCGAGGATCTCTGCCAGAGTGGTCTTGCCGACACCAGGCGGTCCCCACAGGATCAGCGAGCGGACCTCGCCAGCTTCTACCATGCGTTGCAGTGGCTTTCCTGGCCCAACCAGCGCCTGCTGACCGACATAGTCAACCAATTGCCGAGGTCGCATACGCCATGCAAGGGGAGCTGTGTCCTGCTGCTGGGCTTGTTCGAACATGTCCATTCTGGTGTGCTCCCCATGGTGTGTGGGCTACAGCCGTTAAGCCTTTGGTTGTAAGTGATAGATTACTTTCTATGCCTATAAAATCGACAGGCAGAAATCTCCATTAGCGACTAGGTTGATACATTCCGGCGTTAACGTCGGAAACTGAACCTGAGAAGGCCAGTCAAAGCTAAAGGGTGTCTTCAGCCCGCGCTGACCACAGGAGGTTTCTGCCATGCCCATGCTGAAACAGTTGCGTCAGGATCATGCCAACATGGCGCGCATACTGCACGTTCTGCAACTCAAGCAGAAGGCCCTCGCCGAAGGGGAACGACCCAATTTCCAATTGGTACGGGAGGTGGTGGACTATATCCTCGACTACATGGCTGGCTTCACACTGCCTCTGGAAGAGATCTGCACCGAACGTCTCAAGGAGATGGCGCCGCATAGCGAGACGGTGACAGAGCGCCTTTCGGGCCAGTATCGCCAGTTGAAAGCTCGGCTCAACCGGTTGTCACGGGATATCGATGCGATTCTCATGGATGTGGCCGTTCCCATGGATCAATTCTCCGACGATCTACGGAATTATCTCGAGAGTCACCGAAATTATCTTCGAGAAGAGCGAGAAGAGTTGTTTCCGCTGATTTCCGAGTATTTCTCGGACGAAGACCTCGTGCGTCTTTCTCATGCTCTGCCGGCCAATGCTACGGCGGAGTTGGAACGTCTGCAGGGTGCCTATCCCGAGCTATATGCGGAACTACGTGACAACACCAACTCTGATCCTCTTCCTGCCTGATCCTCTTCCTGATGATACTCGTGGATGAGGGGTGTTGGAGGATATGTCGGGGTGTATGTCATCACTGGAGCTGATGGTGTCGGGCCTGATGGATGGACCGGGCCCGAGGATGGTGCGTACCGACGCCTGTGGGCGTCGGTACGGATGTGAGCTTGACAGGATGTGAGCTTGACAGGATGTGAGCTGGACTGGATGTGGGTTAGAATGGCGCCCAATATCCTGGTGGCGTCATTCATGTCTGTGCAGCTTTCCTTGCTTACCCTTCGTTCGTCCGGAGCCGAGTGTTCCGGTGTTTGCCTATCCGGTGCGGAGAGTTCCGGGTCGAGGTTGCTTGCGCCTCAGCCTCTGCCTCTCGCCTTGATATGGCAAATGGCGGAGGGCTGCTAGTGGCTGGGCCGATCCTGGTATTTGACTCAGGGGTTGGTGGGCTTTCCGTGGTCTCGGCCTTGCGTCGGCGCTTGCCGGAAGCCGCGCTGGGCTATTGCTGTGATAACGCCATGCTGCCCTACGGTACTCGTGCCGATGGATGGTTGGTGGAACGCATCATGGCGGTGTGCTCCGCAGCGGTGGCTGAGGTTGAGGCAGATACCCTGGTCATCGCCTGCAATACGGCGAGTACCCTGGCGCTGGATGAGCTGCGTGCTCGACTCGATATCCCGGTGGTCGGTACCGTGCCGGCGATCAAGCCCGCGGCTCAACTCAGCCGGACCGGGCATCTTGCCCTGCTGGCCACCAGTGCCACGGTGGCACGACCCTATACCCAGCGCCTGATCAACAGCTATGCACCGCACTGTCGCGTTACCCGCCTCGCTGCGGATGCATTGGTTCGTCAGGCGGAGTGCTGGGTGCGTGGTGAAGCACTCGACGAGCGCGCACTGCGTGAGGCGCTGGCCCCGTTGGCCGAAGATCCGGAGATCGACACTGTGGTACTCGGCTGTACGCATTTTCCGTTGCTGCGTGACGCTCTGGTGGCTACGGCGCCGGGGGACTACAACTGGGTGGATTCGGGTGAGGCGATTGCCCGTCGTACGGCCCAGGTCGCTCGTCAGCCCGCGCCACGCAGTCTTCCGGATCAGGCCATGGTGACCGCTCTGGATGAGGGCTTGACCCGAGGCCTCTCCGCCTACCGCTTTGCTTGTCCCCATCTGCTGGATCCCACTACCGACTGACTCGCTGGGGCACTGAACTCCCGCCATTCGTTTTCACAGGAGCCGCTGTGGCCATTCCCGTTGTTGAAGTTGAACGCTACCAGGAACTGCTTGCTACCAAGAGCGAACGCCTGCGCCGTCAGTTTGCTCGCTTCTCACCGCCGGAGCTGGAAGTCTTTCCATCACCACCTGCCCATTACCGTCAGCGTTGCGAGTTTCGTATCTGGCATGAAGGCGATGATCTCTACTACGCGATGTTCGAGGATGACCCCAACGATCCGACGAAGAAGCGCCCGCGGCGCATGGATCAATATGATGTCGCCAGTGAGCGCATCAATGAATTGATGCCTGCGCTGCTCGATGCCATTCGCGACCAGCCGGTTTTGCGACGTAAGCTGTTCCAGGTCGAGTTCCTTACCAGCCTCAAGGGCGAGGCGCTGATCACGCTGATCTACCACCGCCCTCTAGAAGAGGATTGGGAGCAGCTGGCGCGAGAACTGGAGCAGCAACTCGACGTCATGATTATCGGGCGTTCACGCAAGCAGCGCATTGTGCTGACGCGTGATCATGTCTGGGAGCAGCTCGAGGTCGATGGGCGTCAGTTCCATTATCAGCAGGTCGAGAACAGTTTCACGCAACCCAATGCGCGTATCTGTATGTCGATGCTGAGCTGGGCGCGAGAAGTCACGGCCGGTAGTGAAGACCGCGACCTGGTGGAGCTGTATTGCGGCAACGGAAACTTCACCATCGCGATGGCCGAGAACTTCCGGAGAGTGCTGGCCACTGAGATTTCACGCACTTCGGTTGCCAGCGCGCGCATCAATCTAGAGCGTAATGAGGTTGATAATGCCTTTGTCAGTAGAATGTCCGCTGAGGACTTCTCGTCTGCGCTGAAAAGGGACAAAGGTGGGCGCAGAGTGGACGAGATGGGGCTGGACGACTATGACTTCTCTACAGTTCTGGTCGATCCGCCCAGGGCAGGCCTGGATGATGCCAGTTGTGCACAGATCAGTGTCTACGACCGCATCCTGTATATTTCCTGCAATCCTGATAGCCTGGCGGAGAACCTCGATCAGTTGACAACAAGCCATCGTATCGTGCGTTTTGGCCTGTTCGACCAGTTTCCCTTCACCCATCATTGTGAGTGTGGAGTATTGCTGGAACGTCGTTGAATTGAGGTGGGCCATGGCTTCGGCGGATTCCAGCGACATTGTCAAGCCTCGATGCCGGGATGACATACAGCATGATAAGGCTGGCATGTCAGTGGGTGGAGCCGCGGGATTGGCGTAAGCTGAGCCATTGCGATCATGGGGACGCACCCCAACACCAAGGTCATGAACAAAATGACTACCGCCAGCAGAGGTCAGGATGCTACACGTCGCACAGGATGACAGTCGCGAGGATCTTCTCAACCAACTCGAGGAGCGTCTACAGGGGCGCCTCGAACAGGATAGAGCGGATCAGGTTATTGATTTTACCCGCTTGTTCTATTCCTCAGTGCCGTTCGAGGATCTGGCTGAACGGCGCCAGGACGACCTCTACGGTGCCACGCTGTCGGTATGGCACTTCCTTCAGCAGTTCGATGCGGATGCGCCCAAGGTCCGAGTGATGAACCCGGACTTCGAGGAGCATGGATGGCAGTCGACGCACACCTTCGTTGCCGTCCTGCATCGCGACATGCCGTTCCTCGTCAACTCCGTGCGTATGGAGCTCAATCGACGTGGCATGACCGTGCATGCCATCCACAACTCGGTGTTGGCTGTGGAGCGTGATGCCCAGCATCGTGTTACGCGCGTGGCCTCACCACGAGATGCCGATGCTCCCGAGGCTCGTGAGTCTCTGATTGCCATCGAAGTGGATCGTCATTCCGATCCGGAGGAACTCACCGCCATCGAGGACAGCATTCAGGAAGTGCTGCGCGAGATACGTACCGCAGTCGGCGACTTCCATGACATGCGCCAGAAGGTTAGTGATTCCATTGATGAGCTCAAGGCCTCATGTCCGGCCAACATCAATGCAGAGGATCACCAGGAAGCCATCGCGTTCCTCGAGTGGATGCTTCAGGAGAACTTTACCTTCCTTGGTTACGACGAGTTCACCATAGAAGGCAGTGGTACCAGGCAGAAACTCGTAACGGTCCAGGGCAGTGAGCTTGGCCTGTTGAGCCTCGAAGACAATGAATATCGCCAGCGCATTCGTACCGATGAGGGCCTCGAGGACGGTCGCTATGTGCTGGTGCCGCAACTGCTGTCGTTTGCCAAGAGCGCACGTCATGCGCGGGTCTATCGTCCTGCCTATCCGGACTACATCACCGTCGACCGCTACGATGAGGCGGGTAATGTCATCGGTGAGCGTCGCTTCCTCGGCCTGTTTACTGCCAGCGTCTACAACGACTCGCCGCGTCATGTGCCGCTGTTGCGTCGCAAGCTCAAGGCAGTAATGGAGATTGCCGGCTTCAATCCCAAGGGGCACAACGGCAAGCAGCTGATCCAGATTCTTGACGTCTATCCCCGCGACGATCTGTTCCAGATTCATACCGAGGAGCTGGCAAGGACTGCTGTCGGCATTCTCGATATTCGCGAACGCCGTCGGGTGCGCCTGTTTGTCCGCGAGGATCGTTGCGGCAAGTTCTATTCCTGTCTGGTATTCGTACCGCGCGACGTGTTCTCCACCGAGTTGCGAATCCGGATTCAGGAGCTGCTCTGCGAGGAGTTCGACGCCAGCTTCGGTGACTTCAATACTCACCTTTCGGAATCGGTACTGGCGCGCATTCAGTTCATTCTGCGCTTCAACGGCGACAAGCCGGTCGAGTATGACATCAAGGCGCTGGAAACCAAGCTCGCTCGCCTTGCACGCAACTGGCGCGATGATCTTCTCAACGCGGCAATCGAGGGCTTTGGCGAAGAGCATGCCAACCTGGTACTACGTGACTTCCGCGATGCCTTCCCGGCCAGCTATCGCGAGGACTTCAGCGCGCGTACCGCAGTCTATGACCTGCAGCACATCGGTGAGCTGGATAGTGGCAGTTCATTGTCGTTGTCGCTCTATCGTCTCGTCGAGGAAGAGGGAAGTGGCGTCAACCTCAAGCTGTTCCACAAGGACACCGGCATTCCTCTGTCGGATGTTCTGCCGATGATGGAAAACCTCGGCCTGCGCGTACTGGGCGAGCGCCCGTATTGCGTTGAAGCGGAGGAGCGAAATTACTGGATTCATGATTTCGACCTCGAGCACCATACGGCGACCGAGGTCAATCTGCAGGAGATGCGCGAGACCTTTATTGATGCCTTCCAACGCATCTGGGCTGGAGAGGCTGATAACGATCGCTTCAACCGCCTGGTTATCGGTGCCAATCTCGGCTGGCGTGAAGTCGCGATGTTGCGCGCTTATGCCCGCTACCTGAAGCAGATTCGCTTCGGCATCTCTCAGGAGTTCATCGCCAATGCGCTGGTGGCCTATCCGCATATCACCCGTGAGTTGGTGACACTTTTCGAGCTGCGCTTTGATCCAGAGGAGCGCCCGGCTGACAGTGAGATCGATGCTTGTGTCGAGCGTATTCACGGCATGCTGGATGATGTTGCCAGCCTCAATGATGATCGTCTGTTGCGCCGTTATGTCGAGCTGATTCAGGCAACGTTGCGTACCAACTATTACCAGCGTGCCGAGGACGGTAGCTATAAGGACTATCTGTCCATCAAGTTGCAACCGTCGAAGGTAACCGGCATACCCAAGCCGCGCCCGATGTTCGAGATATTCGTCTGCTCGCCACGCCTCGAGGGGGTTCATCTACGCGGTGGCAAGGTTGCACGTGGCGGACTGCGCTGGTCGGATCGTCTCGAGGATTTCCGCACCGAAGTGCTGGGCCTGGTCAAGGCGCAGCAGGTCAAGAACTCGGTGATCGTGCCGGTTGGCGCCAAGGGTGGTTTTGTCTGCAAGCGCATGCCGGATGGCGCGGATCGCGAAACGACACAGAAGGAAGGTATCGCCTGTTACCAGATATTCATTCGGGCACTGCTTGATGTCACCGATAATCTGGTCGGTGGTGAGGTGGTGCCGCCGAAGAACGTGGTACGTCACGACGAGAATGATCCCTACCTGGTGGTTGCTGCCGACAAGGGCACTGCGACCTTCTCCGATATTGCCAATGCCATTTCCGTTGAGTATGGCCATTGGTTGGGGGATGCGTTTGCTTCCGGTGGTGCCAACGGCTACGACCACAAGAAGATGGGTATCACTGCCAAGGGGGCATGGGAATCGGTCAAGCGCCATTTCCGTGGGCTAGGCATCAACACCCAGACAGACGAGTTCACCGTGGTGGGGATCGGGGACATGGCCGGCGATGTATTCGGTAACGGCATGCTGCTGTCCGAGACCATTCGTCTGGTGGGGGCCTTCAACCATCTGCATATCTTCGTTGACCCGGATCCAGTCGATGCGGCAGCCAACTTCGCTGAACGCAAGCGACTGTTCGACATGCCACGCTCCAGTTGGGAAGACTACAATCGCGAGCTGATGTCGGAAGGTGGTGGCATCTTCTCGCGTGCCGCCAAGTCGGTCAGCATTTCGCCGCAGATGAAGCAGCGCTTCGCTATCAGCGAGGATCACCTCGCACCCAACGACCTGATTCAGGCGATGCTGCGTTCCGAGGTCGATCTGATCTGGAACGGTGGTATCGGTACCTACGTCAAGAGCAGTGAAGAGACCGACACCGACGTGGGGGACAAGGCCAACGATGCGTTGCGTATCAATGGTCGCGATCTGAACTGCCGTGTGGTGGGTGAGGGCGGTAACCTCGGCCTGACCCAGCGTGGTCGAATGGAGGCTGCGGCGAAGGGTATCCGCGTCAATACCGACTTCATCGACAACGCTGGCGGAGTGAACTGCTCCGACCATGAGGTCAACATCAAGATCCTCATCGACGAAGTTGTTGCCAATGGTGATATGACCGACAAGCAGCGCAATCTGCTGCTGGCAGAAATGACCGAGGAAGTCGGCGATCTGGTGCTGCTCGACAACTACCGTCAGACCCAGGCTCTGGACCTGTCCGAACTGCTGTCGCATCAGGGCATCGGGCCCTACCGTCGCTTCATCAGCGAGTTGGAAGCTGCGGGGCAGATCGACCGTGAACTGGAGTTCCTGCCTAGTGACGAGGAGTTGCAGGAGCGTGCCGCCAACGATCAGGGCATGACGTTACCTGAACTGTCGGTGTTGGTCAGCTACGCCAAGAGCACGCTCAAGGGCGACCTGATCGCCTCCGAGGTGCCGGATGATCCGCTGGTCATGCAGCATGTCGAGCGGGTCTTCCCCAGCGTGCTGATCGATCGCTACCATGATCAGGTATACAACCATCGCTTGAAGCGCGAGATCGTTGCCACCCAGTTGGCCAACGACCTGGTAGACCATATGGGCATCGTCTTCGTCCGTCGCTTGATTGATTCGACGGGTATGGGGCGTGCTGATATTGCGCATGCTTATGTGATCGCTCGCGACTGCTTCCAACTGCCGCGGCTGTGGGATCAGATCGAGGCACTGGACAACAAGGTAGCGACCGGCGTCCAGTATTCAATGATGCTTGATCTGATGCGCATGATCCGCCGAGCAACACGCTGGTTCCTGCGTCATCGCACTACGATGGGGAGCGCTACTGACTGCATTGATTACTTTGCACCGCGTATCGCCCAACTGCAGGAGAAGATTGGCAGTCGCCTGCGTGGAGAGGATCTGGAGACCTGGGAAACGCGTCGTCGTGAGTTGACCGATGCCGGTGTCCCGGAGGCTCTGGCCAATACTGTTGCCGCCGCCGGTAGCCTGTATGCTGCCCTGGGGATTATCCAGACTGCGCGTCAGGTCAACGAGAAGCCACAGCGTGTAGCCGAGGTCTATTATGAAATCGGCGCTCGTCTGGAACTTCCGTGGATGGTTCAGCAGGTTAATGCCTTACCTGTCAAGGACAGCTGGCAAGCCCAGGCGCGTGAAACCTACCGTGATGATATCGAGCGTCAGCAGATGGCGGTGACCGCCAGTATTCTGCAGATGGAAGGTGGTTCACGTGATATTTCTGCGCGGGTGGATCAGTGGCTGGAGTACCATGTCGTCATGCATCAGCGTTGGTGCAAGCTGCTGGAGCAGGTCGGCAGTGGTGGCAATCAAGGGGGATTCCCGCTGTTTGCTGTCGCGGTACGTGAGTTGGTTGACCTTGCCGAGAGTAATCGTGAATCGTAAGGTCTGGAAACGAACGCCGTAGTTTTATTGCAGTAGTTTTACTGCAATAGTTTCACTGCAGTGAATGGTTTGACCGCGATAAATAGTTTGACCGCAATGATCAGGGGGCCTCTTGGCCCCCTTTTTCATGTACCCGGTTTTGCTGCTGCGCCTATCAACGGCAACTGATCAGCGGCAACTGATGGTCCAGATCGCCTTGTAGCTGTCACCATCGTCGTTTAGCACATTGAGGTCGGTATCGGCAGTGACTGTACCACCCTGGACCATGGCTTCCGCGCTGGCGCGCTTTTCTTCACTGGAATTGGGATCGAGAACCTGCTGGTCCTGGATCACGAACTGATCGCGGCTTTGAGCCTCACATTGTTCGAGGGCGCGCTCCTTGGCCATGTCGAGGGCTTCCTGGCGGCTGTCACCGAGGCCAGTCACGACGTAATCAGTGGCGCTCATTTCCAGGGATGCGCTGTTGCTGCTGCAGCCAGCAAGTGCCAGACCGGCAGTTGCACCAAGAGTAAACAGTAGTGTGCGTGGGGACATATTCATGAAGCATCTCCTTCACTTCGCAAGTGAAACTTCTCGGCACTGGCTCCGAGGGCATGGAGACATGCTAAGCGAACGTCAGAATCGCACAAGAGTGGACGATTCCCGACGATAGTGTCGCTTGATGCAGACGAAATGAGTGCCGTGGCGCCGTCCTGGGAATCCGAGGGCGCAGCATTCGGGGACATGAAAAAGGCGGCCTGTGGGGCCGCCATGAGGAAATAAGCAAGGATGTGCCTATAGAAGAAATATGGTCGCCAACCCCAGAAATGACATGAAACCTACCACATCGGTTACTGTGGTCAGAATTACCGACCCTGATAGGGCCGGATCGATGTTCATGCGTTTCAGAACCAGCGGTATCACGATGCCGCACAGACCTGCAGCCAGCATATTGATGATCAGGGCGGCACCGATGATCATGCCTATGGGCAGGCTCTTGAACCAGAGCATGGCAATGGCGGCCACGACCACGGCCCAGGCCAGGCCATTGAGTACGGCAATCCCGACTTCCTTGCGCAGCAGCCAACTGCTGTTGGTACGACTGATCTGCCCCAGCGCGAGGCCGCGGATGGTCAAGGTCAGCGTCTGGCTACCGGCGATTCCGCCCATGCTGGCGACAATCGGCATCAGCACGGCCAGAGCGACGATCTTCGACAGTACATCCTCGAACTGACCGATGACCCAGGCGGCAAGAAAGGCAGTGAGCAGGTTGATGCCCAGCCAGACTCCACGTCGCTTGGCGCTTGGCAGCACTGGAGCAAACAGGTCCTCTTCCTCATCGAGACCGGCCATGTTCATCAATGCCTGCTCGGAGTCATCACGGATAACGTCGACGATATCGTCGATGACAATACGCCCGAGCAGCATGCCGTCATTGTCCACCACTGGCGCAGAAGTCAGGTCATGAGTCTGGAACAGCGTCGCCACGTCTCGTGACTTCATATCCATCTGGATAACGTCGACATCGGCATCCATCAACTCTACAACACTGGTTTCCTGATCGTTGGAAACCAGACGTGCAAGAGGCAGGACACCCATGAACATGCCGTTGCGGTCGACCACCATCAGGCTGTCGGTATTGTCGGGGATCGATTCCTTCCAGCGCAGAAAGCGTTGTACTGTCTCGAGGGTGACGTCGGCGCGCACACCGATGGAGTCGGTGCGCATGAGGCGACCGGCGCTGTCTTCCTCGAACGCAAGGGTTTCCTGAAGGCGCGTACGCTGCAGTTCATCCATGGAGAGCAGCATGTCTTCGGCAACCTGCTTCGGCAGGTCCTCGAACAGCTCTGCGAGGTCAGCCGTGTCCAGGCTGGCCGTCGCGGCAACGATCTCTTCGGGATCCATGTCCTTGAGCAGGGTGCTACGCACTTCGTCATGCACATGCAGCAGGACTTCACCGTCGTCCTCGGCAGGTACCTGCTCCCATAGCTTGATCCGTTCACCCAGCGGTAACGACTCAAGCAGCAGGGCAACTTCGGCGGGCTCGAGATCCTCAAGAATCTCGCTGACCTCGCTGTTGAGGTCTTCATCCAGGGCCTTGTGGATACGTGACAGCTGGCTCTCGAATGTTTCAGTAATTTCCGTCATACCCACGTCCTCCCGGCGTTGGTTCCCCCGAAGATCCTGCTTCGTGGGGAGTATCCCTGGTAGTGATTTTCCTAGTAGATCATAAACAGCAAGGAAGAATAGACATATGGCTCAGCAGTGCATCAGAAAGCTCACTCAAGCAGGTCGAGATACCCGATCTGGCATAGTGGTGCGCTGATACTGCTCATCGCCTGCCGGTTCTCCCTGGACACATTCATTTCATGGTTTGCCTGCGGCTACGGTATACTCGCGGCCGATTTTTCCCTGCTGCCGGAGATACCATGTACGATCTTGCCCGTTCGCTGTTGTTTCGGTTGGATGCCGAGGTTGCCCATGGTCTCTCCCTGGCCTCTCTGGATTGGATAGAGCGCCTGCGTCTGACTAGTCTACTGGTCGGTAAACCCATCGATAACCCCGTAGAAGTGATGGGGTTGAGCTTTCCCAACCGCATTGGTCTGGCCGCGGGGCTCGACAAGAATGCGGACCATCTCGATGCTTTGGGCGCGTTGGGTTTCGGTTTTGTCGAAGTTGGCACCGTGACGCCACGCGCTCAAGCCGGTAACCCAAGGCCACGGCTATTTCGCGTGCCGGAGCGTGGTGCCATCATCAACCGCATGGGATTCAACAACCTCGGTGTGGACCACCTGGTCGAGCAGGTCAAGGCCAGTCGTTACCGTGGTGTCATCGGCATCAATATCGGCAAGAACCTGACCACGGCTGTCGAGAATGCCGTGGATGACTATCTCTATTGTCTCGAGCGGGTTCATGCGCATGCCCACTATGTGACCGTGAATATTTCCTCACCGAATACCCCGGGGCTGCGTAATCTCCAGTTTGGGGATCACCTGGATGAGCTGCTTGGTAGGTTGCGAGAGGCCGGTAGTCGTCTGGATCAGCGTGCTGGCCGCCGGGTGCCTCTTGCCGTCAAGATCGCTCCAGACATGGACGCCGAGGAAGTCGGGCTGGTGGCGGAATCCCTTCAGAGCAATGGGATTGATGCGGTGATCGCCACCAACACTACCATTTCGCGGGATGCCGTAGCTGGCCTTGAGAATGCCGAGGAGCAGGGCGGGTTGTCTGGATGTCCGGTGCTGGAGCCATCCAACCGGGTCATAGCATTATTGCGCAAGGCCTTGCCGCAAATGCCGATCATTGGTGTTGGCGGTGTCGACAGCGGCCAGACTGCGGTATCCAAGCAGGAGTCAGGGGCTGATCTGGTGCAGCTGTATTCCGGCTTCATTTATCGCGGGCCAGCGCTGGTGGCGGAATGTGCCGAGGCGCTGCGGGCAGCAAAACGCTGACGGTAAGCAGGTAGATGTCATTGACTGGAATTGGCAGTAAAAAGCCCATGGCATGGTAGCCACGGGCTCGTTCGGGACCATCGGGTGATGGTTGTGACGCCTGTTGATAACCAATGTTCAAGTGTCGCGTCACGTCCGGGGGTTAGATCACCATGGGGTTCTTGTGGATTCCGGAGACTCCGGTCAATCCTGACCATTGATCCCCACGACCTTCACGCCAACCGCTCATCCAGTATTCGCGTAGATTGATGTCCTGGCTGGGGCATTCGTCTCGAGAGCGGCCTGAGACACCTGCCTTGTAACCATGTACATATGCACGCTGGAAGCGATCACGTTTCTGTCGTTTCATGGGTCTACCTCGTGAAGAAGGTACCAGATATGCCGACTCGCTATTCCATGTTGCCCTATCCTGCATTGATACAGGTCTGTATCTCTATATCAGTGAATGCAGGTTCAGGCTTGTTGGAAGGCGAGCCTGTGATGCCCAAGTCTTCCCTGTGCAGGCTCTCACGAGCAGCACCTGCATGAAGCCTTGATGACAGTGACGCATGCGTTGAATTTCGTAGCTACCGTTCTATTGATAGCCCAGGCTGAGACCGTTTGTCGACCTCAGTTTTGTAACAACCTGTTCACATGCACGTCACCCTGGCATGGCGCCTTGCTCTGGCTACCATTAATGAATTAATTAGGAAAATCAGATGCATGACAAGCTGGACATTCTAGTCACCTGTCCGCGAGGCATCGAGATGCTGCTCGCCGATGAGCTTGGCGAGCTGGGACTGGAGCCTGGCAAGACCACGGTGGCGGGCGTCAATGCCGAGGCCGACCTGACAGCGGCCTATCGTGCCTGCCTGTGGTCGCGCCTGGCCAATCGGGTCATCCTCTGCGTGGCCAGGGTCGAGGGTATCGAGACGCCAGCTCAGTTGCATGATGCGGCCGCCGCAATTGACTGGAAGCAACATCTGCCTTCCACCGCGACCATGGCCGTCGACTTTC
Source organism: Halomonas huangheensis (assembly GCF_001431725.1). Classification (NCBI taxonomy): domain Bacteria; kingdom Pseudomonadati; phylum Pseudomonadota; class Gammaproteobacteria; order Oceanospirillales; family Halomonadaceae; genus Halomonas; species Halomonas huangheensis. Next base: position 1,349,870 of record NZ_CP013106.1, read on the forward strand.
ATGGCCGGTCGGAAGAAATCCGTCACACTCGCTTCGGTGCTCAGACGGTCAAGGACGGCGTGGTGGATCGTTTGCTGGCCGATGGTGCGTCCAGGCCCAATATCGATACCCGTGAGCCGGATCTACGCCTCTATGCTCATCTGCATCGTGGCCGCTTGATCCTGGGTATCGATCTTTCCGGTGAGAGCCTGCATCGTCGCGGCTATCGTCGCGATACCGGGCATGCTCCGCTCAAGGAAAACCTCGCCGCGGCGTTGCTGGTGCGCGCCGGTTGGCCCGAGATGGCGCGACGCAACGCACCATTGGTCGATCCGATGTGTGGCTCCGGCACACTGTTGATCGAAGCGGGGTTGATGGCGGCAGATATTGCCCCGAACCTCAGTCGCGAGCGTTTCGGGCTGCATGGCTGGGCGCAGCACGATATCGCGTGCTGGGCGGAGTTGAAGCGTGAAGCTCTGGCGCGCGCCAGTATCGGGCGCAAGCGTTGCCAGTCGCTGCTGTTCGGTTTTGATCAGAGCCCGCCAGCGTTGACGGCTGCCAACTCTAATGCCATGCGTGCCGGTATTCCGGCGCTGATGACATTCCAGGGCGGCAGTGTCGCCAGATTGTCGCGTCCTCGCGTCCTCAACCCGCAGGAACCCGGGTTGGTGATTACCAACCCGCCATACGGCGAACGTATCGGTGAACTGCCGGAACTGGTGCGTCTCTACGGTGATCTTGGCCTGCGCCTCAAGGCCGAGTTCCAGGGCTGGCGCCTGGCGATGTTCACCGGTAATCCTGACCTTGGCCACCGCCTCGGCATGCGAGCGCACAAGCAGTATGCGCTCAAGAATGGCCCGCTCGATGCACGCTTGTTGTTGATGGACATCGGCGCTGTGACGCGCGACGCTGGAGCAACCGAGAAACCGCAGGCTGGAGAAGGCCGTGATGCCGGGGCGCCGGAAAGAGCATCGGAACATGTGAGCGAAGCAAAGCACGCTGGTAACGCCGAGCAGGTGGGTGAGACAGAGCAGCAGATGCGTGCACCGCGTTCGTCCGGGGCACAGATGTTCGCCAACCGGCTCGAGAAGAATGCGCGCAAGTTGCGCAAGTGGCTCAAGCGCAGCGGAGAGAGCTGTTATCGGTTGTATGACGCCGATATGCCGGAGTATGCGCTGGCCATCGATGTCTACGGTGACCATGTGCATGTTCAGGAATATGCCGCCCCCAGGTCGATCGACGCAGCTCAGGCTCAGAAGCGCCTGTTTGACGCATTGGAAGTGATTCCTGAGGTACTCGAGGTCGATCCTTCCAGGGTGGTCATCAAGCGTCGTCAACGTCAGCAGGGCAAGTCCCAGTACCAGAAGCACGGTGCCAGTGGTCAGCGTTTCGAGATTCGGGAAGGCCGTGCGCGTCTGTGGGTCAATCTGCACGATTATCTGGATACCGGACTGTTCCTCGATCACCGTCCGGTCAGGCGGATGCTGGCCGAGATGGCGCCGGGTAAGCGCTTCCTCAACCTGTTCTGCTATACCGCCAGTGCCACGGTACATGCAGCTCTCGGCACGGCAGAGCAGGGCGGCGCCAGCGACAGTGTCAGTGTCGATATGTCGAACACCTACCTGGATTGGGCACGTGACAACTTTGAACTCAATCGCCTGGACCCATCACGCCATCGAGTGGTGCGTGACGACTGCCTGCGTTGGCTGGAGACGGCCGGAAGCGAGTTCGATCTGATCTTCATGGATCCGCCAACCTTCTCCAATTCGAAGAAGATGGACGATACCCTCGACATCCAGCGTGACCATCCGCGACTCGTGCGTCTGGCGATGCGGCGTCTGGCGACCGATGGCACCCTGGTATTTTCCAACAACCAGCGTCGCTTCCAGATCGATGCTGGTCTGGCCGAGGAGTTCGAGATCAAGGACATCTCGAAGCAGACCTTCGACCCGGACTTCAATCGTCGCCCGGACTTGCATCACTGCTTCCTCGTTCGTCATCGGAGCGGTGCGTGATCGTACTACGCATCTACACCACACTGGGTTGCCATCTGTGTGAGCAGATGGAGGCCCTGGTGGCACGCTTGTCGAAGGCTGATCTGCGCTTCGAGCATATCGAGATCGTCGATGACGAGGCCCTGTTGGCGCGCTATGGCACTCGTATCCCGGTGTTGATCGATGTGCGGGGCGTGGAAGTACTGGAAGGCAACGTAAGCGTCGCCGAGGTGGCGTGCTGGCTGCGTCAGCAGGGCTGGTTGGATGATCAGGCGCTGGCGGAGTTGGAGAGCTTCACCAGCGCGGATGAGGTCGATTCTGACTCCCCGACGTTTACAGGCCGGGGAGCCGGGGGCAGGAGGACGTTGGGACCAGGCTCCTGATGATGGGCTGACTCGAGGCTCTCAGAGGCTGCTGAAAGTATCGCAAGCGCCCAGAGAGCCGTTTTCGAAGCCGCGGCGGAACCACTGCATGCGCTGGGCAGAGGTGCCATGGGTAAAGCTGTCAGGCACCACTGCCTGACCGGCTTCGCGCTGCAGCGTATCGTCGCCGATGGCTGAGGCTGCCACCATGGCTTCCTCAAGATCGCCGGACTCGAGCATCTGGCGTTCGACGTTGGCAGCGTGTCCCCACATACCGGCAAAGCAGTCGGCTTGCAGCTCCTGACGTACAGAGAGTTCGTTGACTTCAGCCTCAGAGCGACCGCTACTCAGCTCATGCACACGTTGGCTGATGCCCAGCAGGTTCTGCACATGGTGGCCGACTTCGTGAGCGATCACGTAGGCTTGAGCAAAGTCGCCTGGTGCACCGTGGCGTTGTTGCAGTTGCTGAAAGAACGACAGGTCGAGGTACAGCTGTTGATCGGCAGGACAGTAGAAAGGTCCCGCTGCCGAGCTTGCCGTGCCACAGGCCGACTGCACCATGCCGGAAAACAGCACCAGTGTGGGTTCCTGATAGGTCTGGCCGAGCGATTCAAACGTTGCCTGCCAGGTATCCTCGGTATCGGCCAGTACCACCGACACGAAATCGACCATCTCCTGTTGTTCGGCGTTCAATGAGTCACGTTGAATGGTTCCCCCTTGCTGGCCCAATGACAGCAGGTCGATGCCCATCATGCGCGCGCCAATAAACGCGACTACACCAACGACAAGTACGATCCTGCCCAACTTGCTGCGTAACAACATGGGCAGAAAACGCAGCAGGAGCATGATGGCTCCGCCTCCGGCACTGGCGGCTTGAGGTTGTTGTCCTCGCCGGTCTTCAACATTCTGACTTCGTCGTCTTCCCTGCCAACGCATGGCGTTCTCCCTGGTTCGAATCAAATCCGGGAGATAAAGCCAGAGGCGATATCCCCAAGGACATTATACTCCGCTATGGGGGCTACAGGCCGTCCAATAGCGATAGTTGGCCCATGGCCTCCTGTCCTTCGGGGCTATGGTCATCGGCTTCCAGTACCTTGTGAAATCCACGGGAATTCTGGATGGTGGATTCATCTTCCAACCACATCAGGGCCTGCTCATGATCATCAGCGAGACGGTGTTTGAGGCCCCCGAATTGAGTGCCAATCTGCCCCCAGGCACGGCTGAAGATCCAGTCGCCGAACATGTCCTGGTGGATATGCACGAGGACATAGTCATGTTCGGTTTCCCAGCGAACGATCACGGCGGCTCCTGATCTACAGTCTGATTATGGCGTTGGTGGAGTTATGATGGCGCTATTGTAAGCTGTTGAGCCGTTTCGGCAAATCGCCCGCAGGCCTATCTACGGTAATACGGCGAAAGGCCATGTCGGTTGCGATCAGCGATGAATATAGAAAAAACCATGTACAGGGACAAAACCGCGTACATGAAAACGCCATGACGATAGCCAGGGAGTTGCATGAAGATTCTCGTTGACGCCAATGTTCCGGCTTGTGATGCCTGTTTCGCTCCGCTTGGTGAAGTGCAGCGTCAGCCAGGCCGTGAGATCGATGCCGATGCGCTTGTCGATATCGATGCACTGGTCATCCGCTCGATAACTCAGCTTGATGCCTCGACCATTGACGAGGCGAAACGTCAGGGGTCACCACTTTCCTTTGTCGGCACCTGCACCATCGGTACCGATCATGTCGATCAGGCGGCGCTCGCAGCGCATGGTATTCGTTTTGCCAGTGCACCGGGTTGCAACGCCGAGCCGGTGGTCGACTATGTGCTCTCATCGCTGTTGCTCGCTATGGAGAGACGCGGGGAGCGTCTCTCCACAAAGCGTGTCGGCGTTGTTGGTGCCGGAAACGTCGGGGGGCGCCTGGCCGCACGGCTCGAGTCCATGGGTATTGCCGTATGGTGTTGCGACCCCCCGCGCCTTGAGCAGCAGCCTGAGCTGCCTTTCCGCGCGCTGGACGAGCTGATTGCCGAATGTGATGTGTTGTGCCTGCATACGCCTTTGGTACGTGATGGCCTGCACGCCACGCATCACCTGCTCGATGAGCGGCGCGTTCAGGCGCTTCGCCCCGCTACAGTGCTGATCAACGCCGGACGTGGTGATTGTATCGATGGTCAGGCGCTCAAGCGCCGTCTGGTCGAGAAGGGCGATATCAATGTGCTACTGGATGTCTGGGAGAACGAACCTGGTATCGATACGCAGCTGGCGGCGATGATCGATCTGGCCACGCCACATATCGCCGGGCATAGCCTGGAAGGCAAGCTGCGCGGAACTCATCAGATCTATCAACAGCTGGTTGACCACCTGGGGCGCGAAGCATTGGTGACCATGGCAGACCTGACACCGCCAGCAGCTCTCCAACGCGTGGAGTTGGATGCCGGATTGACGCCGGAGGAGGCAATGCGACTCTGCATGCGAGCGGTCTACGATCCGCGTCGCGATCATGATCGTTTGGTGGGAGCCTTGCGTGGCGAGCATTCGGCTCAGGGCTTCGATGCCTGCCGTGCCAACTACCCGCTGCGCCGTGAATTCGCCACATTGACCGTGGCGCTGAGTCCGGCAGCCTCCGAGCTGGCGTGCGGGTTGTCCGGTGCTGGATTTGCTGTCGTCAACAACACATGAGCGCCGTTCGGTGGCGGAGATAAGGAGCTGTCAATGCAAGGACCGAACCCTGATGACCGAGAGCCGATGAAGGGGTTTCCGCAGGTGGGGTTTCTGAAGAACTTCATTACCCGCGACAACATCCTCGTAGGCGATTACACCTACTACGACGATCCGGAAGGACCGGAGTGCTTCGAGAACAATGTGCTCTATCATTTCTCGTTCCTGGGAGATCGGCTGATCATTGGCAGGTTCTGCGCCATCGCCAGGGACGTACAGTTCATCATGAACGGCGCCAATCACAAGGTGTCCGGACTCTCCACCTATCCCTTCCAGATATTTGCTCAGGGGTGGGAAAAGGTCATGCCAGGCGATGGTGACCTCCCTTACAAGGGCGATACCGAGATCGGCAACGATGTGTGGATCGGCCTGGAAGCGACCATCATGCCCGGTATCAAGGTCGGAAGTGGCGCGATCATCGCCAGCCAATCGGTGGTGACCAGCGATGTGCCACCCTATAGCGTAGTGGGTGGCAATCCGGCACGAATCATTCGCTATCGCTTCGATGAGACGACCATTACCGCATTGTTGGATATCGCTTGGTGGGATTGGAGTGCCGAGCGTATCACTCAACATCTTGATGTGATCGTTGGTGCTGATATCGAGGTGTTGCGTGCGGTAGCTGAGCACGAACAGGACTAGAAGCAGGCTGGACCGAGCCACTGCTCGGCCCGCCATCGTGGACTGCAAGCATCAGGACTGGAAGCGCTCTCCAGCGGCGGCGACAAAGGCCATTTCCACCAGCAATTGTGGGTTGGCCAGCTCGGCCTTGACGCATGCTCTACTGGGCGCAGAACCATCCGGGAACCACTCATCCCAGACCTCATTGAGCGCATCGAAATTGGCGAAGTCAGTGACGTAAATGGTCACCGACAGGATTCGACTTCTGTCACTGTCCACCGTAGCCAGACTCTGTTCGGCCTGGTCGAAGATCTGTGCGACCTGGCCCTTGATATCGGCACTGGTGTCGGATTCAGCCACTTCGACGAAGTGGGCAATGCCATTGAATACCGTGGCATCGGACCAGCGTTTGGTCGGGTTGATTCTATGGATGTTCATGGGGGATTCCGTTTCAGGACCAGGGGGAAGAGCAGTTCGGAGTGTTATAGGCTGTAAGTTCCAAGAGGGAAGAGGGAAGAGGAAAGAGGGAAGTAACCCCCGCCCCCCGGCCCGGCTTCCTGCGAGCGCCAATGCAGCGCTTGTCAGCTCTCGGCTCGCAGCCTGATACTCGTTGCTGGTGTGCCCCCGCGCTGGGCGGGGGCATGAGCCTCATTCGCGGTAGGCAGCTTCTTTCAGCGCGCGAATACGGTCGTCCAGTGGCGGATGGCTGGCGAAGAGCTTCTCCATCAATTTGCGTGACTTGCCAGTAGTGATGGCAAACGCCGTCAGGGTATCTGGCATCTGATCGGGTAGTTGGGTCTCTGCCTTGAGACGGGCGAGAGCATTGATCATGGCACCCGAGCCAGCCAGTTTGGCTCCAGCCGCATCGGCTCTGTACTCACGGAAGCGCGAGAACCAGGCGACAACGACCGAGGCAGCGATGCCGAATACGATCTCGGCGACAATGACGACCGCGAAGTAGCCCATGAAGCCGAGGCCCTGGTTGTCGTCACGGCGCAGGAACGCATCCAGCAACTGAGCCACAACGCGGGCGAAGAACATCACAAAGGTGTTCAGCACACCCTGTACCAGCGCCAGAGTCACCATGTCGCCATTGGCGACGTGGCCGATTTCGTGGGCCAGTACGGCTTTCACCTCTTCCGGCTGCATGCGGTTGAGCAGGCCGGCAGAGACGGCCACCAGGGCGTCATCCTTGTTCCAGCCAGTAGCAAAAGCGTTGGATTGCTGTGCCGGGAAGATACCGACTTCCGGGGTCTTGATATTGGCGGCTTTTGCCAACTCGGCAACAGTATCTACCAACCACTGCTCGCTGGCGTTGGAGGGGGACTCGATGATCACCGTGCCGGTGGAGCGTTTGGCCATCCACTTGGACAGAAACAGTGAGATCATGGAGCCTGCCATGCCGAAGACAAAGCAGAAGATCAGCAGCGCATTGAAGTTGATTCCCTGGGCATTCAGGTAGGGCTCAACGCCCAGCAATCGCAGGGTAATACTGGCGACCAACACGACTGCCAGGTTGGTGCCCAGAAAGAGCAGTATTCTCATCATGGCCGGATATCTCCGTAGCAGGGAATCAATATGTACTGCTGAAACAAGAGGCAGCACATTGGCAAGACTGATGCTTAGATAGGTGTTTCCGCGTCAGGTTTCAAGCTCCTGCGCAGGTATTTCAGTGCCGGGAAGAGATCGCTGGTGGCCACTCACCCACTCGCCTGGGCTGATGGGTAAGTGGCTGCTCACAAGTGTCCGCGGTAACTCGTGTTACTGGCGGTAGCTGGACAGAAAACGGGCAAAGCGGTCCAGTGCATCACCGAGCTGGTCCACCCAGGGCAGGGTGACGATACGCACGTGGTCAGGGTCCGGCCAATTGAAGGCCGTGCCCTGCACCAGCAGGATTTTCTCCTGCAGTAACAGGTCCAACACCAGCTGTTGGTCATCCTTGATGTTGTAGACCTTGGGATCGAGACGCGGGAAGGCATAGAGCGCGCCTTTGGGGGCGACACAACTGACGCCTGGAATAGCGTTGAGCTTGTCCATGGTGATGTTGCGCTGTGCCAGCAACCGACCTCCGGGCAGGATCAGGTCATTGATCGACTGGTAGCCGCCAAGCGCCGTCTGAATGGCATGCTGGGCAGGAACATTGGCGCATAGGCGCATCGAGGCCAGCATCGTCAGCCCCTGGATGAAGTCCTGACTGCGCTTCATGGCCACGGTGCCTGACAGCGTCATCCAGCCACTGCGGAACCCCGCGCAGCGATAGCTCTTTGACAGCCCGTTCATGGTTACCACCAGTTGCTCATCGCTGGCGAGAGAGCCGGTCGCGACGTGTACGGCGTCGTCGTAGAGGATCTTGTCGTAGATCTCGTCAGAGAACACCACCAGGTTGTGTTCGCGTGCGATATCCAGTAGCTCTCGCAACACTTCCGGTGGGTAGACCGCACCAGTGGGGTTGTTGGGGTTGATGATGACGATGGCGCGGGTGTGACTGGTTACCTTGGCACGGATATCTGCCATATCCGGCGCCCAGTCGGCCTGCTCATCACAGATGTAGTGTACGCCTCGGCCGCCGGACAGATTGACCGCAGCGGTCCAAAGCGGGTAATCCGGGGCCGGGATCAACACCTCGTCGCCGTCGTTGAGCAGCGCCTGCATGGCCATCACAATCAGCTCGGATACGCCATTGCCGATATAGATATCTTCGATGCCAACGCCGGGAATCGCCTTGCGCTGACACTCCTGCATGATCGCCTTGCGCGCTGAATACAGTCCCTTGGAATCACAGTAACCCTGCGCCGTCGGCAGGTTACGCATCACATCCTGAAGAATTTCTTCCGGTGCCTCGAAGCCGAAGGGCGCGGGGTTACCGATGTTCAGCTTCAGGATGCGCTGGCCTTCATCCTCGAGGCGCTTGGCATGCTCAAGGACAGGGCCGCGAATGTCGTAGCAGACGTTATCGAGCTTGTGGGACTTGCGAAGCGTAGGCGTATCCATGGCGCAGGGGTCTCGCTGAATCCGTGGAAGGGTGCGGCCAGGCCTGCACCCTGGGTGTATCCAGTGCCACCGTGGCGGCACAGGCATAAGAGTCGAACGACGACTGCAGTTGTTCAGCCGTCTCTAGTTTGAATCAATTGCCGCTGTTAGATGCTGAGGCATCCGAGTCGGCCGCGTTGTTGGGGCCTTTATCGGTATCTTCGTTGGCACCGTCCTCGATACCGTCTTCGATACCTTCCTCGACAACCGGAATATCCGCGGGTGTTTCGAGAGTCAGGCGGCCCAGTTTGCCATCGCGCAGCTCATGCAACAGCACCTCGGAGCCACGATGCAGATCGATCTCTCCGCCGGCACGTAGTCCGCCGCGCTTTGCGGCGATCTCGCCGAGGATGGCATGGCCATCGAAACCGGCCAGCGCCATCAGGTCTGGACGTTCGCCACCATCGGCTTCGACGCTATCCGCCTGTGGGTGAGCTTCGTAGAGTGGTAGTGTCTTGAGCTTATACCGTGCTTTCAGCGCATCTGGATAGCGCCTGGCCAGTTCTGCGGCAGTAATCAAGGCGACATCGACGTAATCAATCGCCGTATCACGGATCGCGCCACTGGCTGCCAGTCGATAGGCGCTGGCCTGATTCTCGATCTTCGGCCACAGAACCCCCGGCGTGTCGGTAAGGGCGACGCGCCCCTGGATACGCACCTTCTGCTGGCGCTTGGTGACAGCGGGCTCATTGCCGGTCTTGGCGATGGTCCGGCCAGCGAGGCCATTGATCAACGTCGATTTACCGACATTGGGAATGCCCATGACCATGACGCGGACATCACGGTCGGCACGCACCTGGCCGGCCAGCTCATGACAGAGCTTGGGGATGCGCTTGAGCTCACGGGTATTGGTAGTCGTCACTGCCAACGCACGAGTGTCGGGCTGTGCGTCGAAGTAAGCTGCCCACTCGCGAGTGCGCTCAGGATCGGCAAGGTCGGCACGCGACAGGATCTTGAGCACCGGTTTGTGGCGCGTAAGCTGTGCCAGCATCGGGTTGGCGCTGGAATAGGGCAAACGGGCATCGAGCACTTCGATCACAACATCGATTTCCGGCAGTGCTTCAAGAATCTGGCGCCGCGCCTTGTTCATGTGTCCCGGAAACCAACCGAGCATGATGCCTTTCTCCTACTGACAAACGGCCGACCATCTTATCAGATGACCGGCCGTGTGCGCGGTGGTTTCGGTATTCAAGCCACTTCCGACGTGGCTATTCGCCTTCGTGAAAGTTCAAGGCCACTGAGTTGATACAGAAGCGGTTGCCTGTGGTAGGTGGGCCATCGGGGAATACATGACCAAGATGAGCATTGCAGCGTCCACAGGTGACCTCGACTCGGCGCATGCCATGGCTGGTGTCGAAGTGCTCCTCCACGCTTTCCGATGATAGCGGGCGGTCAAAGCTGGGCCAGCCACAGCCGGCATCGAACTTGTGTTCATTCTCGAACAGTGGGGCATTGCAGCATACGCAATGATAGATGCCGTGAACGTCGGTGACTTGATAGTCGCCACTGAAAGGGCGCTCAGTACCCTTTTCACGCGTTACCTCGTATTGCTCTGGAGTGAGCTGTTCACGCCATTCGGCATCGGGTTTCTCGATCTTCTTGCGCATGGACCTTCTCCTGGCAACTGACGTTGGCATTCCACACCCTTCAAACTACGACGTTTGATCAAATTTGACCAATAAGCACTATGTCCAGGATGGTGGCGTCCAATCTATCGTCGAGAATGTGGTATTCAGTCTGTGTTAGCCCGCTCGTACTAATCTGTGCTGATGGCCCTACTGAAATAGGGAGGGTTGCGGGGTGTGAAGGGGAGCCAGACAGGAAATCGAGTCGCCCGGAAAATTTCAGTCATTCCTTGGGCTTGACACTTATGAGGGGGCTCAGTAACATACGCGCCACCTCGACGAGCCGAGTCGTATGCGTCCCATTCGTCTAGTGGTCCAGGACACCGCCCTTTCACGGCGGGAACAGGGGTTCGAACCCCCTATGGGACGCCATCTCGACTCATCAAGGTGCTGTATCGGAAAGTTGGATATGCGGGAATAGCTCAGTGGTAGAGCACAACCTTGCCAAGGTTGGGGTCGCGAGTTCGAATCTCGTTTCCCGCTCCATATCTGCTGCGGTGGATCATGCGTCCCATTCGTCTAGTGGTCCAGGACACCGCCCTTTCACGGCGGGAACAGGGGTTCGAACCCCCTATGGGACGCCACTTCTGATACAAATTGTTGCGCTGCGAATGCGTTTGCGGGAATAGCTCAGTGGTAGAGCACAACCTTGCCAAGGTTGGGGTCGCGAGTTCGAATCTCGTTTCCCGCTCCATATCTGCTTCGGTGGATAAAGAGTCGGCCAATGTGACGGTCGCGAGCTGGTACGCCAGCCCGGTGGTACGCCACCCGGTCGAATCACGTTATCCCGCTCCATATCTGCTTCAGTAGATCATGCGTCCCATTCGTCTAGTGGTCCAGGACACCGCCCTTTCACGGCGGGAACAGGGGTTCGAACCCCCTATGGGACGCCACTTCGCATCGTCGACACGCCACACAGGAAGCTCTGTTTCTATCTGATTCAGCTTCTGTCTGTATAAAGCGGGAATAGCTCAGTGGTAGAGCACAACCTTGCCAAGGTTGGGGTCGCGAGTTCGAATCTCGTTTCCCGCTCCAGTTTTCGTTCCATCCTTCCGCAGTAATAGTCCTTGGGGTCGCGATCTGGTGCGCCAGCCCGGTGGTGCGCCACCCGGTCGAATCTCATTTCCCGCTCCAGTATCGACCTATCAATTGTATACCTGGCTCGTCGACGTGACCTGAGCATGCCCCCGCGCCGACTGGCGATTCTTGCGCTGCTTGTGTGTGGGCTGTCGAGTGCGAGCGCAACAACTCCATCCTTTACTTGAAGTCGCAATGCTTCGCCCTCATATCCTAAGCCTTCTATCTTTCTGTCGATACTGATCGCGTCACCAGGCGTGATGGGTGACGACACCTCTGACATTCTCCAGGATTTGCTCATGGCCGAACCGGCGCTGTCCATCCGTGGCCTGACCAAGGTCTACGGCAATGGCTTTCAGGCTCTCAAGGGCATCGATCTCGATGTTCAACAGGGCGATTTCTATGCACTGCTCGGGCCCAATGGGGCCGGCAAGTCCACCACTCTGGGTGTGGTTTGTTCTCTGGTACAGAAGACCGCGGGCAAGGTGAAGATCTTCGGCATCGATATCGATGAGGACTTCGCCCGTGCCAAGTACCACCTTGGAGTGGTGCCACAGGAGTTCAACTTCAACCAGTTCGAGAATGTGCTCGATATCGTGCTGGCGCAGGCGGGCTATTACGGCATGCCGCGTAGTGAGGCACTGCCACGTGCTGAAAGCCTGTTGCGTGATCTCAGTCTGTGGGACAAGCGTAATGGCAGTGCACGCATGCTTTCCGGTGGTATGAAGCGTCGTCTGATGATTGCTCGAGCGCTGATGCATCGCCCCAAACTGCTGATTCTCGACGAGCCGACTGCGGGTGTGGATATCGAGTTGCGTCGCAGCATGTGGGACTACATGCGTCGCATCAATCGTGATGAAGGCACCACCATTATCCTTACCACGCACTATCTCGAGGAGGCCGAGAGCCTCTGTCGGCATATCGGCATCATCAATCTGGGTGAGATCGTGCGTGATACCAGTGTACGTGAGCTGCTGGCTGAGCTGGATACCGAGACGTTCCTGCTCGATCTGGCAGAACCTCTGAGCCATGTGCCGAAGATCGATGGGTTCGAGGTCAAGCGAGTCGACGACACTCAGCTGTCGGTAATGGTACATCGCGGGCAACGGCTCAATGATGTGTTCGATGTACTGGGACGTGAAGGTGTGCAGGTGGTGTCAATGCGCAACCGCGCCAACCGCCTGGAGGAGATGTTCGTGTCGATGGTCGAGAAGGGCAATGCCCAACAGGCACAGGCCGATAACAGGGAGCTGCGTGGATGAACCCTAGTCAGATAGCGATTGCCCTGTGGACCCTGGTGGTCAAGGAGATCAAACGATTCACGCGGATCTGGCCGCAGACGCTGTTGCCACCTTCGATCACCATGACGATGTATTTCATCATCTTCGGTAATCTGATCGGCTCGCGGATCGGGGAGATGGATGGCTACAGTTATATGGACTTCATTGTTCCGGGCCTGATCATGATGTCGGTGATCACCAATAGCTACTCCAATGTTGCCTCGTCGTTCTTCTCCAACAAGTTCCAGCGCAGTATTGAAGAGATGATGGTCTCGCCGATGCCCAACTGGGTGATTCTGGCTGGCTTTGTGCTTGGTGGTATGGCGCGTGGTCTGGGTGTCGGCGTCATTGTCACTGGAGTGTCGCTGTTCTTCACTCGCATCGACGTCGCGCACCCACTGTTGACGTTGGTCGTGGTAGTGCTGACGGCAGCGTTGTTTGCCCTCGGCGGGTTCATCAACGCATTGCTCGGCAAGAAGTTTGATGACATCTCGATTGTCCCGACCTTTGTGCTGACGCCGCTCACATACCTGGGTGGAGTGTTCTACTCCATCTCGCTGCTGCCGGCGTTCTGGCAGGGTGCCTCGATGCTCAACCCGATCCTGTATATGGTCAATGTGTTCCGCTACGGTTTCCTGGGGGTATCCGATATACCCGTCGGCTGGGCGCTGACGGCGATCATGGGCTTTATCGTTGCGCTGTTCGCGGTAGCATTGTGGATGCTCGAGAATGGCAAGGGTATTCGTAGCTGAGCCGTATCGTAGATGGTCCTTGAGCCAGTAGATGGTCCTTGAGCCAGTAGATGGTCCTTGAGCTGGTAGATGGTCCTTGAGCTGGTAGATGGTCCTTGAACAGGTAGACGGCTGTAAAGTTGGCCGAGGAATGATGATATGAGTGAGTTATCCACACCCGGTCAGCGGCCGGAGACTCTGGAGCATGCGCCGCTGGGGCGTGAGTCGAATTATCCTGAGCACTATGATCCGAGCCTGCTGTTTCCGATTGCACGTGCTGCCAACCGCGCACCTCTGGGCATCGAGGAGAGCCGGTTGCCGTTCGTTGGTGAAGATGAATGGCATGCCTTCGAGCTTTCCTGGTTGAACCGCAAGGGCAAGCCGATCGTCGCCGTGGCGCGCTTTCGCTTGCCTGCCGAGTCACCGAACCTGATCGAGTCGAAGTCATGGAAGCTGTATCTCAACAGCTTCAATCAGACGCATTTCGACGATCATGCAGCAGTGGCCCAGACACTGACCGCAGACCTGTCCAAGGCGGCGGGGGCTGAGGTCAAGGTCGAGCTGTTGGCGGTCGATGATGCTGAGCTGATGCCGCGCCCGCTGCCTGGCGAATGTATCGATGATCTGGACATCGACGTCCGTAGCTATACGCCCAGCAGTGACCATCTTGCCGTCGGCGACGAGGTTGTTGAGGAGACCTTGACCTCGCACTTGCTCAAGTCCAACTGCCCGGTGACTGGTCAGCCGGATTGGGGCAGTGTGATGATTCGCTACCGTGGCCCGCGGCTCGATCGCGAGGGCCTGTTGCGTTATATCATCGGCTATCGTCAGCATCAGGACTTCCATGAGCATTGTGTGGAGCACATCTTTACCGATTTGATGCAGCGGGCCAGACCGGAGCGACTGCTGGTCATGGCGCGCTACGTGCGTCGCGGTGGGCTCGACATCAGCCCCTGGCGCGCAACTCCGGGTGAGGAGCCGCCGCTGCCGTTGCGCCTGGCACGACAGTAGTTGAGCGCTTTGATAGGGTGCTGTCATGGGGCGTATAGCCGGTAGAGCGCCCTGACTGTAATCGAGTTGCCGAGGATGGAGACAACAATGGATGCCATAACGCTACTGCATGAACGCAGTTCCATGGGCAAGCTGACCGGCCCTGCGCCTGATCAGGAGCAGCTCGAGACGCTATACAAGGCAGCCCTTCGCGCGCCGGATCACAAGGAACTGCGCCCCTGGCGCTTTATCGAGTTTGTCGGTGAAGGGTTGGATCGCCTTGGCGAGCTGTTCGCCGAGGCAGAGTTCCGTGAGGATCCGAGTGCCAGTGATGACACCCTGAATGCCGCGCGCCTCAAGCCCAGGCGCGCGCCGATGGTGATTGGTGTGGTAGCCAAGGTAACGCCTGATATCCCGGGCGTACCGAAGGTCGAACAGGTGATTTCGGCAGGCTGTGCGGCTCATGGCATCCTGCTGGCGGCACATGCGCTTGGCCTTGGTGCCATGTGGCGCAGCGGAAAGTACGCCTTCGACGATACCGTGCGCAAGGGGCTGCGGTTGGCGGAAGATGATGAGTTGGTTGCCTTCATCTACCTGGGGCAACTTGCAGGGCGCCACAAACCGCTTGTCGAGCACGATATCGAGACTTTTGTCGAACGCTGGGATTGAAGGCCTGGGCATGAGTGGATACAGGCGTGACATTGGCGAGGCTCACCCTCGTCTTCCCTTGTCGGAGAGCGGTGGCGAGGATGCTCCGGATGTGTTTCTCGACTGGCTGGCGGAGGCTATCCCCATGGTCAGGTCATTGGGCATCCAGCAGATGCAGCGCGATGGCGATCAACTCATCTGGCAGCTGGCGTTGACGCCCAACCTCAATGACAAGGGCACTGGCTTTGGCGGTGCTCTTACCGCCCAGACCACATTGCTCGGCTGGTGTTGGACCACACTCTGGCTACGCCGGCGTGGCATATTGCGTGATGTGGTCGTCGCTACTGCCACTCAGCGGTTTCGCGCTCCGGTCACAGACGACTATCGGATGATCTGCATGCCGGCAGAGGCCAATGCCAGCGAGCGGCTCGCCGAGCAGCTCGATCAGAAAGGCCGTGGGCGTATCTCCCTGGTTCAGCAGCTATGGTGCGGAGACACCCTATGTCTCGAGGCAAGTGGTGATTATGTCGTGCTGGCGCAGTGATCAAAAGCAAGGTCGCAATGGCCCGGGACTAGGGCATCAGCAGCCCGAAGTAGCTCATTAGAGCAATCACACAGGTGATGGTCACGAAAGACGCCAGTGAGGCGATGAACAATGCACCGGCTCCAATATTGCCCATCGAGTACCGTTGGCAGATCAGCGGAAAGATGCTGATCATTGGAACACTGGCGAACAGCAGCGCCCCGGCAAGAGCATCGGGTGATCCCGGCATGATCAGTGAGAAGGTGATCAGCATCGCCAGCGGATGAAGAACCAGCTTGCCGAATACGATCAGGCTGGCACTGCTCACCAGTCCTCTGACCTGAAGCCCATACAGCGCACCTCCAACCGCGAATAGCGCTGTCGGGGCTGTGGCATTGGCCAGCATATCGATGACCTGACTCAGCGGCCCAGGCAGTTGAATCTCCAGTATGGCGAGAGCCACCCCGATGCAGAGAGCCAGCAACAGTGGGTTTCTGATCAGACGACGACCAACGGTGAGAAACGTAGCAATACGATTTCCACGCTGATGCTGCCCCAGTTCGGCAATGATCAGCGCAGCAGGCAGTATCAACAGGTTTTCGATGATCATGTTCTGTGCCAGAAACGTCGCGGCAGACGGGCCAAGTACCATTGAGGCAATCGGGTAGCCGCTGAAGGCGCTGTTGGATGCGGATATGCCGAGCGCATACATCGCGCCGGTGGATAATGGCCTACCGGATACTCTGCATGTCCAGTAGAGCACCAGGGTGAACAGCACGATCGAGGCCAGCCCGTAAGCCAGCAGATAATAGGGGTCGATTGTCTCGCCAAGCGGGTTTTCCGTGAGGGCGCGAATGATCAGTGCCGGCAGAGCAAAGTACATCACCAACTGGCCGATGCCCTGCAGCTGTTCACGACTGATCAGGCGGACATGAGCGGCGGTATACCCCAATCCCATCAACAGGAGAATGGGGGCCATGATACTTAGCGTGTGCAGCAAGTGAATCTCCCGTGGCGTATCCCAGGGCCCGGCGCGCGGGTAAGCGCGCCGAACAGTTTGAAACGCCACGCGGCGCCGTTATTTGCCAGCGAAGGCACTTTTTCAGATGGTCACAGCTTCAGACAGTCACAGCAGCGCCTGGAGCTCCTGATGTAGTGCTTCCGGAATTGTCACGCCGTTCTCCAGGCTTCGCGCTCTGGCCGCATAGCGACGCTGAGAGGGAAGGCGAGCGCCCTGGGCAATGATTTCCTCGAATAGCGTTTCGGCATGCAGTAGATGCTGCGCGGCCTGTTCGCCGAGTAGAACCTCGGGAGCAATGGCAATCAGCAACTCACCATGGAAGGGCTTGCCATCGCCTTCGGCGGTCGCGGCCTGGGTTTCATGTCCCAGCAGGTCGCCGATCAAAGGACCGGCCAGCAATTCAATCATGGTCGACAGTGCCGAACCCTTGTAGCCCCCGAACGTCAACATGGCTCCTGACAACGCCTCTTCAGGGCTAGTGGTTGGATTGCCGTCGACGTCGACTGCCCAGTGGTCAGGTATCTCGTCTCCAGCACGACGGTGTAGCTCGATTTCTCCTCGAGCCACGACACTGGTCGCGAAGTCGAAGGTGTAAGGCGTCTTGCCCGGCCGAGGCCACGAGAAGGCGATGGGGTTGGTACCAAACAGTGGCTTGCTGCCACCGGCGGGAGCGACAAAGGCATGGCTGGGGGTCATGGCGATGCCGACCAGGCCCTGTGCAGAGAGCGCTTCAACTTCCGGCCAGAGTGCAGAAAAGTGAAAGCTGTTGTTGATGCCGAGTAGGGCGATGCCCATGGTTTTTGCCTTATCGACCAGCAGCGGAAGTCCGTGCTCCAGCGATAGCAGCGAGCATCCCTGGTGGGCATTGACCCTGACGACGGCAGGGGCCTGATCGATGATTTCCGGTTCCGCGCTCAGGTCGATGGCACCTAACCGGGCGGTTTCGACACAGTTGAGTATTCGATACAGACCATGGGAATGGCACTCATCGCGTTGTGCAGCCACTACGCTGCGCGTAATGGCTGCGGCATGGGCGTCGCTGTAGCCATAATGAGTCAGGATATCGAGACTGAGTTGTTCAGCCTCTGCCAGTGTCAGAGTAACGGTCGCGGACATGTTTTTCCTTTAATGCCTGGTGGCTGAGAAGGAAGAGTTGTTAACGAGCTCAACATTAGCGCTATAAGGTAAAGCTTCCCCTTCGCACCTGCCATGCCACTTCTGTCGATGACTGAGTACGTGGTGAGGATGGAAGGGTCCAGGTCGGTGCAGGAAGGAGAAATTGTCTTGCAATCTAGAACTTAAGTGGGTAGAGTATGCGCCGTCCTGAACGAAACGCAGCGCATCGCGCCTCCGATTCTTTCTGGATGACAATGCGGAGGGGTGTCCGAGTGGTCGAAGGAGCACGCCTGGAAAGTGTGTAAGTCGAAAGGCTTCGAGGGTTCGAATCCCTCCCCCTCCGCCACAGAATATTGCAAAGGCCGCTGATTTTGTCAGCGGCCTTTTTGTTTATGGATTTCCCGCCTCCACTCCATGGCTTCCATAATGCTGCTATAGCTGGCCCTGGTTGCTGTTCATGGGAGTCATCTCCGTCCCCATCCTTGATGCTATGCTCCGCTGAGAGAGTGGTGGTGAGCTGCGGGCCATGACCGACGGGAGCCGGTTTGACAGCTGTTCTTGTTCTCTTGAGATTCGCTGGAGAAGTCGGCGTGATTGGCGCCAATTGGACATCTTGCCGGCAACGTATTAGGGTACTGGCCTCGGGTCGTACCGCTATACCACATTGACCCGGCATCATCCCGCAACGGGATGTATTGGTCTCACTACCACGATGATGATGTGATCACCGGCACTTTACGACTGCCAGGCGACGTCGTGATCGATAGAGAGGAAATCCATGTCGCCCCATTATGCTGACCAGGGCCGCTGCATGCCGCGCCGCCCACCGCCGTTCTTCTGACGTCGACTCAACGACGTTTCCCGCCTCTGCTGCCCTGACGGCCGACAGTGCGCTTTGTGTTCTTCCGGAGCTCAGCTTTTCAGGCTGCCTGGAGACACCTCGTCGTGCGTGTTTTTCGTGCCCTCACGGCACCTCTTCTCTGCGTCCTGCGCACGCTGGTAAGTAGCGGCGTTTGTGGCGTGCTTCCGTTCCACCCACCTAGAGGTTGCTCTTGAACAACGCATCACTCCATCAATTCTCGACTCTGACGGTCATCCTGCTGATGCTCGCCTTCTATGGCGGCACCTATCTGCTGACACTCGGTATTCGCAAGAAGAAAGAGGATGCCGATGCCTTTATGGTCTCCAATCATCGCGTTGGCTTCGGTATCGGTGCTGCCAGTATGACTGCCACCTGGATCTGGGCGGCGTCCTTCTACGCCGCCGCGACGTCGGGGTACACCTACGGAGTCTCAGGTCCCATTCACTATGGGCTGTGGGGCGCACTGATGATTCTATTCATCTATCCCTTTGGTCGGCGCTTCCGCAAGCTTGCCCCCAATGCTCACACCCTGGGTGAGCTGATCCATGCTCGCCACGGCTCTTCCAGCCAATTGATTCTGGCACTGTCCAATCTGCTGGGCAGCATCATCAGCCTGATGGTCAACTTCACGGCTGCTGGGGCGTTGGTCTCGGTTCTCTCGCCACTTTCCTTCCAGGCCGGAGTGATCATTGCCGGAGTTGGCGTGTTGCTTTATACCCTTTGGTCGGGCTTTCGTGCATCGGTACTTACCGACTTCGCCCAGCTGGTGGCCCTGATGGCTATTGCCGTGGTGATCATTCCTGCGGTGTTCTTCGCAATGGGCGGGCCGAGCGAACTGGTTGCCGGGCTTGGCAATCTAACTGTTGAACAGGCCAACTTCCTTTCCGTTGATGCGATTCTCAATCAGGGCGCGCCTTTCTTTGTTGCTGTGCTGGCCTATGCCATTGGTAACCAGACCATTTCCCAGCGCCTGTTTGCGGTCAAGGAAGAGCACATCAAGCCGACCTTCCTCACCGCGACCATCGGTTACGGCGCGATCGTTATCGGCTTGGGAATGATTGGACTGATGGCACTGACACTGGGCATCGAACCGTTGAACGGTGACATGAACAACCTGATCCCACAGATGGTATCGGGCTATCTGCCGCCACTGTTCATCGCGCTATTCTTTATCCTGGTGATAGGTTCGCTGTCCTCGACTGCCGATTCCGATCTCTCGGCGCTGTCGGCGATCATGATGGCTGACGTTTACGGCAAGAACATTGCTCGTGGCAAGGCGAACCCTGAACGCATGCTATTGGTAGGGCGATTGACCATGATCGTCGCCACTGCGATCGGCATTGTCTTCGCCAGCTTCTCGTTGGATATTCTGGTGATGCTGGTCTTTGTCGGTGCGCTGTGGGGGGCGATCGTATTTCCGGTAATTGCCAGCTGTTTCTGGAACCGCGTCACCAACGCCGCTTTCACCACTTCCGTGCTCGTCGCCATGCTGGTGTTCTGTATGACTCGCTTTGAGTGGGTGCCTCTCTCAGGAGTCACGGGATTGCTCTTCGAGATTCTGGCCTCCATTGGCGGTGGGGTCATTATCGGTCTCATGGTTTTCGGCTTTCTTGGCCGTGTAGCCGGCTTCACCGCTGGAGGGTTGGCACTGTTGGCGATGCTGGTCTTTGCTACAGGCTTCCTGAGGGACTATACCGTGCTGCTGGCGTCGCTGACTGCCTATGGCACCAGCACCCTGGTGTGTGTAGTGATGAGCCTTGCCAGTCGTGAGCGTTTCGATTTCGACACTATTCGTGAGCGGGTCGGGGACTACGACGAACATCTCACCGATGAGGATGCGGTCGAAGCAACCAGCGAGCCTGTGCCGGTATCACTCGCAACTCAGCGCTGATTCACATTTCATATAACGGAGTTTGACCATGACTGCCATCTTTGCCGCCTACGTACTGATCTGGCCGGCCCTGACCCTGGGTGTGCTGGTATTGATCTGCCGTGCTGTATGGCGTGATCGGCGCGAGGCCCGTCGCGAGCGCAAGTCGCTCGTCTGAGCTCATGCGTATCCTCGGTCCGGTCGTGAATCCGATGCTGATGTCAGCTAGGCGATCACAATCTGGCTGAGTAAGGCGCCCTCACCGAGGCGAAGGCCTCGGTGAGGGCTTCGGTTGTTCCGAATACCGCCATCAACTTCCGGTTCTCAGGATCTTCTCCATCGCCTTGCCCCTGGCGAGTTCATCGATCAGCTTGTCCAGGTAGCGAATTTCCCGCATGGTGGGTTCCTCGATGTCTTCCACACGGACGCCGCAGACCACTCTTTTAATCAGTGAGCGCGATGGATTCATACGCGGCGCTTGCTTGAAGAAATCCTCGAAGCTTGTGTCTTTTTTTGCCTGCTGGCCACTCAGAATTCCGACAGCTGTCCAAACTCAGAGAGGTTCCGGCAACGGCATGTCAGGTTTCCGGCGCCGAGGCGACGGCGTTCAGCGTCGAGCATGCGAGGAACCGGGATGGGAAGAACTGCAACCGGGGCTGGTGACACATGCAGGGCAACGAGTGTTGTCCTGCATGCTTGAAGGAAAGAAGTCCTTGAACGAAAGAAGGCTCAGCCGAGCACGCCCTGACTGCGCAGGTAGTCATCATAGCTGCCGCTGAAATCGACGATGCCATCGTCTTTCATCTCGATGATGCGCGTGGCCAGCGAGCCGACAAACTCTCGATCGTGACTAACGAAAATCAGGGTGCCGGCATAGTTGTCCAGTGCCAGGTTAAGTGCTTCGATGGACTCCATGTCCAGGTGGTTGGTGGGCTCATCCATAACCAACACATTGGGGTTCTGCAGTGAGAGCTTGCCGAACAGCATGCGCCCTTGCTCGCCACCTGAAATCACTTTGACGGACTTGCCGATATCGTCGTTGGAGAACAACATCCGGCCGAGGGCACCACGTACTGTCTGCTCGCCGGCGGTCGTCCATTGCTGCATCCATTCGAACAGCGTCTCACCACCTTCGAAGTCCGCCGCGTGGTCTTGAGCGAAATAACCGACTTCAGCAGCATCGGTCCATTTCACCTCGCCGGCATCAGTCGGCATGGTGCCGACCAGGCAGTTGAGCAAGGTAGTCTTGCCGATGCCGTTGGGCCCTATGATGGCGACACGTTCTCCCGCTTCGATTCTCAGATCAAAACGTTCGAACAGTACATTGTCATCCCAGGACTTGGAGAGCTCTTCTGCCGACAGCGCCTGGCGATGAATCTTCTTGTTCTGCTCGAAGCGAATGAAAGGACTGATGCGCGATGAGGGCTTGACCTCTTCGAGCTGGATCTTGTCGATCTTGCGCTGGCGAGAGGTCGCTTGCTTGGCCTTGGAGGCGTTGGCCGAGAAACGACTGACGAATTGCTTGAGCTCGGCAATTTCGGCCTTCTTCTTGGCGTTCTCACCTTGCAGACGTTCGCGCGCCTGAGTGGCAGCTGTCATGTACTCATCGTAATTGCCTGGAAACAGCTGCAGCTCGCCGTAGTCCAGGTCCGCCATGTGGGTACAGACGCTGTTCAGGAAGTGGCGGTCGTGAGAGATGATGATCATGGTCGACGAGCGTGCCTTGAGGATGTCCTCCAGCCAACGAATCGTATTGATATCGAGATGGTTGGTCGGCTCATCAAGCAGCAACACGTCGGGGTCGCTGAACAGGGCCTGGGCCAGCAGCACCCGGAGCTTCCAGCCCGGAGCGACCACGCTCATCGGCTGATCATGCTGTTCGAGGGGAATGCCCAGGCCCAGCAGCAACTCACCGGCACGGGCCTCTGCGGTATAGCCATCGAGTTCGGCAAAGCGCACTTCGAGATCGGCCACCGCCATGCCATCTTCTTCGCTCATCTCGGCCTGCGAATAGATGCGTTCGCGCTCGGCCGCGACGGTCCACAGCTCTTCGTTACCCATGATCACGGTGTCGATGACACGCTCGTTCTCGAAGGCGAACTGATCCTGGCGTAACTTACCCAGTCGTGTGGTGGAGTCTTTCATCACCTGACCGCTGGTAGGCTCCAGGTCGCCGCCGAGAATCTTGATCAGGGTCGACTTGCCACAGCCGTTGGCCCCGATCAGGCCGTAGCGACGACCCTGGCCGAATTTGACAGAAACGTTTTCGAACAGCGGTTTGGGGCCAAACTGCATGGTGATGTTGGCGGTAGAGAGCACGGCGGAGAATCTCGCGGGAGGAACATGAATGAGAGACTTGGGCCGACACTACAAGCGTCTTCGACCAAAGTGGAGCGCACATTGTACGCGCCAGGCCATGGCGCTATCCACCCGAGCTCCCGTTCTATTCGAAGCCTGGGTCTATAGCCGCTCATGACGGCGTGATGTCACACCGGCGGCTTCTCACTCGTCCTGGTATCGAAACCCACAGAAGGAGACGAACCATGACCGCCAGACTTGATCCCTTTGCCGCTGCCCCCTCGCTGATGAAGGACTGGCAACGTGCGTCGCTCGCCATCAATGAGAGTATGGACCCGACTCTTGTCGGGCTGGTCGAGATCCGTGCCTCTCAGATCAATGGCTGCGCCAACTGTCTCAACATGCATACTGTATTTGCGCGTGAGAATGGAGAAACCGAGCAGCGCATCAACCTGCTTTGTGCATGGCGTGAGGCCCCCTGCTATACGGATCGCGAGCGTGCCGCTCTCGGCTGGGCAGAGGTGATGACCAGGCTCTCGGAGGGGCATGATCGGGATGCTGCTTATCGGGGCCTGGAGGATCACTTTACCGAGGAGGAACAGGTGAAGCTCACCTTGATACTCAGTGTCATCAATGGCTGGAACCGTATCGCCACAGGCTTCGGCATCTGGCTTGAACCGGCGGCAGTGAAAGCGACTACTACCAGAGCGGTTAGCTGATGACAAGTGCCGGACATGAGGATGCCGCTGTCGGTTTCGATGCCTTGCGCCCAGTACTGATGCGCGTTGCCTACCGTATGCTTGGCTCCGTTGCCGACGCGGAGGATATTCTTCAGGAGGCCTTCATCCGCTGGATGAAGGTCGACCGCGGAGAAGTGCTTGAGCCCGCGGCATTTCTGCGCCGTACAGTGACTCGACTTTGCCTTGATCAGCTCAAATCAGCGCGGCATCAGCGCGAAGCCTATCCTGGCCCCTGGTTGCCCGAGCCGGTAATGGAAGAGGAGGAGGAAGAAGACGTCACTTTGCCGCTGATGCTGGCATTGGAACGTCTGTCGCCGCTCGAGAGGGCGGCCTTCCTGTTGCACGATGTGTTCGGGCTGGCGTTCGAGGAAGTTGCGATAACCATCCAGCGTGATGCCGCTGCCTGTCGTCAGCTTGCTGCCCGTGCTCGCACTCATGTGCGTGACTCGAGACCTCGTTACCAGGTGAGCAGAAGCCGGGGCCTTGAGCTTGCCCAGGCATTCTTCGTTGCGTCGCGTAACGGCGATATGCAAGCCCTTGGCACAATGCTGGCTGCTGATATCAGCGTGCATGCCGATGGTGGGGGCAAGCGTGCCGCCGCCAGCAGACCCATTCTCGGATTTGCAGCAGTGATGAAGTTCCACGAAGGCCTTGCGGTCAAGCTCCAGGAGCATGGTTCAACACTGGTGCGGACTGGGTTCATCAATGGTCTGCCCGGATTCATCTCGCTGGAGGCCGATGGTGAGTTTCAGACGACGGCGTTCGATATCGAGGATGGCCGGATTGCTGCGATCTATGTGGTAAGGAACCCTGACAAGTTGAGGCACCTGCACTAGATTTGATCAGCACGCAGGAATTGCACTGCGTGACGGACATGATCAAGTGATGAGATGAACATAAGAACGGCAGACCAGAATGAACTCAACCCGTTGGCCCAACTGTGGTACCAGAGTTGGCGGGATGCCCATGCCGAGATCCTGCCGCAAGCGCTGGTTGGATATCGAACGCTGGAAAGCTTCAGAGCCAGGCTTCAGTCGGTACTGTCTGGTGTTCGGGTAGCGGGTCCGCTCGGCGCACCGCTTGGCCTGTGCATCATCAAGGAGGGCGGGATTGACCAGCTATTTGTCGCCGAAAAGGCTCGAGGCACCGGGGTGGCTGCCGCATTGTTGTCCGATGCAGAAGCCAACCTCGGAAACCTCGGGGTGCAGGTGGCCTGGCTGGTCTGCGCGATAGGCAACGAAAGAGCAGCGGGGTTCTATGCGAAGAATGGCTGGCAGCGCACCGGCAACGTGGTCATCCAGTTACCGGTTGCTGGCGGAGCCTTTCCTCTCGAAGTCTGGCGCTACGAAAAGCCACTGCATGCGACATGATCGAGTGGGGACTGGGTTGCTTACTGATGTCACGACACGGTTCGTGTGTCCATGAGTTACCGTGCCCCGACTTTCCGGCAAGGGCCACTCGCTTCATGTATCGCTGAGGTTATCCGTGACGCGTTTTCGGACCCGGTTGATGTGATGGCGCATGGCCAGTCTGGCGCCATCGCTGTCTCTCTGCTCGATAGCGTCCAGAATCATGCGATGCTCGCCAATGACCCGGTCGATACGTTCCTGGCTGGCGCTTTTTGTAATGCTCAAGGCCATGGTCATTGCCTTCTCGATATCGATGTGAATGGACTCGAGAATACTCGGAAACATATCGTTCCCTGTAGCTTCTGCAATCACCATATGGAAGGTGAAGTCTGCCTCACTAGCGATACGGCCTTGCGAGAAGTCTTCTTCCATCCCCTTGAGTGCCTCGCGTAACTGGATCAGTTGTCCTTCATTACGTCGTTCCGCAGCCAGCGCACTGGACTCACATTCCAGCGCGATTCGGACCTCGTAGCTCTTGAGAAGTAGAGAGACATCCGAGGCATCGGCGTATTGAATAAGGCCCGCAGGAGGAATGCGTTGCACGAAGCTGCCTGAGCCCTGACGAGAAATAATGATGCCATCGGCCTGGAGGCGCATCAGCGCTTCTCTAACGACAGGGCGAGAAACCGAGTAGTGCTGGCATATGCGGTGTTCCGAGGGCAATTTCTCACCTTTCTTGAACTGACCATCTATGATGGCCTGCATAAGTTTTCCGTAAAGCTTATCGGCCAGTTTCTCTCTTCGGGGAGGTGTCCCGAGAATGCTGTTCTTATCAAGGCTCATTTGGCAATCCCGCTAGTGCTGCTGTGGTCTCTATTATATTGAACTGGGCGCTTTATGGCGAGGAAGTAGACAAAAATCACCGTTAGAACAATGAAGAAAAGACTGTCCATATTGGTGAGAAAAATTGTCGGATCCCCATGGGAAAGTGCCAGTGATCTTCTAAGAAATTCCTCCAGATTCGGTGCAAGAATGAACCCCAGTAATAGGGTGACGACTGGATAGTCATGCTTGCGCAGATAATAGGCCAGAACGCCCAGCGCGAGGGTCAAGCCCATTTGGTACACCGAGTAGGTGGCAACATAGCTGCCAACTACAGCAAGCAGGGCGATTGCGCCGTATAGCATATCCTTGCGTATCGAGACGATGCGAATGAAGTAAGGCCCGATGAGAAATAACGTGAGCGGAATAAGTACAATGGCGCTGAACAACAGCGAAGCCAGCATTGGAGCGATAAGCCCGGCCTGATCGGCGAGGAGCTGGGGGCCGGGCTGGATGCCATTGATGATCAATACCCCGAGAACAATCGCGGTAATGGGATCACCAGGAATACCGAAGGTCAGCATCGGAACCAGAGCTCCGCCACAGACGGCATTGTTGGCACTCTCGGCAGCGGCGATGCCTTGAGGATTACCTTTCCCAAAGCGCTCGGGTTGGCGAGATGTACGTACGGCTTCGGCATAGGCAAGGAAGCTGCCCATGGAACCACCTGCTCCCGGCAAGGTGCCGACCAGATAACCGATCAATGATGACTTGAGGTAGCACCAGATCCCGATTTCACGAATTGACGACAATGGCGGGATGAAGTCGCGACGGCGGATCGCGGGAGCCTGAAGAACTTCGCGCCGCAGACGGTTGTGTTCGCTAACGGCTCTTGCCTGGATCAGTAGTTCACTGATGGCAAAAGTGCCGATAATGACCGGCATCAGATCAATGCCTGCGGTCAGCGCCTCTGTACCGAAGGTGAAACGTGCCATTGGCACCATGCTGTCGAGCCCGATCGTTGCCAGCATCAGTCCAAGGCAGGCTGCCATCGCGGCTTTGACAATGCGGCCTCGCTGGGCAATGACAATCACGATCAGGGCAAAGGCGATCAGCGAGAACTTGCCGGCTGTCTGTACCAGCAGTGATGCCTGAGCGACAAAGGGAGCGAGCACGATCAGCAGTATTGCTCCGATACCGCCGCCGATCATCGAGGCCAGTGACGCATGTCCCAGTGCTTGGGCTCCCTGGCCGCGTTGCTGCATCGGGTATCCCTCCAGAGCGGTCATCATCGAGGATGGGGCTCCCGGGATATTGATGGTTGTTGCGGTGATACTTCCCCCGCACATCCCCGCCATGTAGATACTCGCGCAGGCCATCAATGCCGTGGTGATATCGAGGCTATATGTCAGAGGCAGCAATAATGCCAGGGCCAGCGTGGCCGTCAGTCCTGGAATCGCAGCAAAGATCGTCCCTATCAGAAACCCTGATACGACATATATCAGAGTGATGGGATTGAAGAGCTCTGAAAAACTACTGAAAACGAGAAACGTGAATTCCATATGTCACCCCAGAATGCCTGGTAGGCGGATGCGGAAGATGTATTCAAAAACCACAAGGCCCATGGTGGTTATAATGATGCTTCCTATTGCTGTGATGAGTGGCTTCTTGAGGCTGGAAAATATTGAAATGATGAAGAATAGGTAGATCAAGGATGATATGAAATATCCGGCATAGCTGAACATTGCGATGTATGCAATGGTGGCTATAACGACGAACGCTGGCCTTGCGGTTGTCGCTCTTTTCTTGTCTTCAGTTTTTCTGGTGCTGGTATCGAATGAGCGAATGGTTCTATAGAGGAGAGTTATTGACAGCAGAAGGGCAACTGCTCCAAGCACCGTCGGAAAGAATAAAGGACTGGGAAGCCCTTCGCTTATCGGCGCCCCAAGCTGCAGTGAATATATCAGGTATCCGACAGAAGTCGCGAATAACACTGATGGAAAGGCAACTTCAGATAGCTTGTTGATCTTGTACTGGCTCATGATGACCACCCAGATGGAAAGGCCTCCCTGGGAGGAGGCCAGACTGCATGATTTAGAGTTCCAACTCGTCCATTAGTGCGAACACCTGCTCTTGACGAGCGAGCATCCAATCACCGACTTCGTCAGACCCAAGCCAGCTTGGAGTTACACCAATATTCGATACCCATTGCTGGAATTCATCGCTTTCGAATGCTTCCTGGTAGGCGCTTTCCAGCGTCTGAATAGTGTCTTCGGGAGTGTTGGCTGGTGCGACCAGAACGATGAAGCTACCGGATTCCAGATCGATGCCACCTTCACTGATCGGTGGGACATCCGGATAGGTCGGATTCTGTTCGGAGGAAAGCTCCACCAGACCTTGCACGTCACCGGACTCGATCAGTCCGGCAAAGTCGCCAAGGCTAGCGATGGCGGCATCGATCTCACCGGACAGCAAGGCCTCTGATTCGGCGGCCGCGGCGCCCGGGTAGGTAATGATGTTGAAGTCGGCTCCGGTCATGTTCTCCAAACGGCGCGCGGCGAGATATGGCCCCGACCCCTCTGGCATGACTCCGATGCGAACGGTACCCGGCTTGGCCTTGGCGGTCTCAATGAGTTCATCGAGGCTCTCGATACCGGACTGTTTGGATGCAACGATTGCATCAGCCTCCTGGGTGATGCGTGCAATGGGCGTCATCTTGTCGAGAGAGTAGCCCGGTACCAATTCGGAGCGAGGTACGGTAATCACGCTGTCGTAAGTCAGTACACTGAGTGTGTGGCCATCAGGACGGGAGCGCATCAATTGAGTCAGTCCCGTGGCGCTGACCGCACCGCTGATGTTTTCTGCGTAGATGGAAACCGGCAGGCTTTGTTCGGCGATATTGCTGATCTTGCGCGAGATACCATCAGTGCCACCGCCGGCGGCCCAAGGCACGATCAAGCGGATGTCGCGTTGAGGGAAGTCTGCCGCGATGGCTGATGATGCCAGCAAGGAAGCGCCGATGAAGCAAGCCATCCGGTTGATGAGTTTGTGAGTTGGCATGCACGAATCTCCATGTTGTTGCTGTTGTTGGAAGTCGAGAAGCGAATTACGCCGGGGTGGATGCCCAGCCCTTGAGAATATTGTTCAGGCTCTGAGCCTGGGAGGCGTGGAGCCGATCCACTCCAGGAGGACGAACGGGACCAACGTCGCTTCCCTGTAGACGCATGGCTTCCTTGACGACAGTCACATTGGTGCCGTTCTGTTCCAGAGTGCGCATTTCTTCAAACTCAGCGATCAGGTCGATCAGTTGCCGAGCTTCTTCCCATCGCTGTGATTCGAGCGCACGGTGAAATTGCATGGTGAGGCCGGCATTGACGTTGACCAGCCCCGAGGTGAACCCTCTGGCTCCATAGGCATAGAAAGGCAGCGCCCAGCTTTCGGCCAGCCCACAGATCCACAGTAGAGATGAACCCTGTGTAGCCCGTATGCATTCAGCCATGCGCAGCGGGTCAGGGACTGCGTATTTGATGGCCACTACGTTGTCGATATCGGCCAGCGTCGCGAAGTCGTCAGGCGTCAACCCTGGATTGCGGGCATAGGCGATGATGGGCAGGTCGGTTTCATCAGCAATACCGCGGATGTAGGAAGTCAGCATGCGCGGTGATGCGAACGGATCCGGTGGCTGATGAACCATGATGGCATCGACCCCAGCCGCCTGAGCCGCGTGCGTGAGATGAATGGCATCGGCCTGGCTGCGGCCAACCCCGGCGGTGACGACGCTTCTTCCCTTGTTGCTGTCCACCGCCAGGCGATAGATGGTCTCGATCTCATCGAGGGTCAGGGCATAGAACTCTCCGGTGTTTCCACCGGTGACGATATTGTGAACGCCTGACTGCGCGATATCGTCAACGACCTTGCTCAGTAGTGGGTGATTGATCTGCCCGTTTTCCTGATACGGGGTTACATGCACGCCAGACACTCCTGCCAGGGCCTGTTCAACTCGCGAGCGTGATTCTTGCTTGGACATCGGAACCCTCCTTCGGGATAAGGGCTGAGCATTGTCAACCTCCAGAGGTTTCGAAGATTAGGTGTCAATATGATAACTTGTCAAACAAATTGGTATATGGGTGATTGTTATTTTATTTAGATAAAACAATGTATTGTGTGTTTTTTGGGTGTGGTTTCTACACCTAAAGTATTATTACAACATGACAAGTGATGTCATTTTAAGGAAGATCCACGCGTGTTGCATCGGCTGCCTGTGGCTGCTGACTGGATGGAAAGGCATGGAGAGGCATGGAGAGGCATGGAGAGGCATGGAGAGGGATGCACGGAAGAGAAAGGGAGCGGGCAGAAAAAAGCGACCCATGGCAGAGGCCGGAATGGAGAGTGTTCCGGCCATGGAAGAAGGGGGCCTGGCTTGTCTGTCCGAATTACGGGAGTGCGTTGGTCATGCTTGTCGCAATGGATGGGCGAGTGACGATCAAGGCCGTAATGCCTCCAGCGTCTGCTCCAGCCTTGTCAGTCCTTCCTTGAGCACTTCCGGTTCGATGGTGAGTGGTGGAAGCAGCCGCAGGATATTGCGCTTGCGACCGCTGGGCATCAGCAGTAGTCCGTGCTCGCGGGCGGTTTTCAGCAAGGCAGACAAGTGCTCGGCACCGGTGGCGTGGGTGGTATCTTCGAGGACGATGCCGCGCATGGCGCCAACGCCGGTGAGCTGGCCGAGCATCGGGTAGCGCTCCGAGGCATGCCATTGGCGGTGTGCGTTGATGATGGTGGATTCCAGATGTTCTCCCCACTGCCCCAGGTGCTCGTCTGTCATCAGGTCGATCACCGTCTTTGCTGCTGCGCAGGCGACTGCGTTGCCGGAGTAGGTGCCTCCCAGTCCTCCGGTCGGCACACTGTTCATGATTTCTGCCTTGCCAGCGACGGCGGCCAGCGGTAGCCCGGCGGCCATGCTCTTGCCCATCAGTAGCAGATCCGGCTCCACGTTCAGATGGGAAAAGGCGAAGCGACTACCGGTGCGTCCGAAACCTGACTGGATCTCATCGAAGATCAGTACGATGCCGAGTTGGTCGCAGAGTGTCCTCAGGTGGGCGGCGAAGTCGGCATCGAGCTGACGAAAGCCACCTTCGCCCTGGACGGGCTCGACGATGATAGCCGCGACTTCATCTGCGGAAATCTCTACTTCGAAGAGGCGTGACAGCGCCGCCATGGACTCTGCTGAACTGATGCCATTGTCCCGACTCGGGAAGGGTAGGTGATGCACTGGTCCGGGTAGGTTCCCCAGGCGGTTCTTGTACGGCTTTACCTTGCCGTTGAGATTGAGGGTGGCCAGAGTGCGGCCATGAAAGCCGTCATCGAAGGCAATCACTCCCTGCCGGCCGGTGTGGGCACGGGCCACCTTCATTGCGTTTTCTGCGGCCTCGGCACCGCTATTGGTCAGCATGCAGCTCAACGGGAAGGATACAGGGACGAAGGTGCTCAGTGCCTCAGCGACTTCCAGGTAGCCACGGTGGGGCACCGCATTGAAGGCACTGTGCATCAGCTTATCCACCTGCGCCTTGACCGCCTCGACCACGGTCGGGTGCCCGTGTCCGAGATTGAGAACGCCGATCCCGCCAATGAAGTCGATGTAACGGTTGCCACTCTCATCCCAGACCTCGGCATTGCGACCGCGCTCGATACAGATGGGATGGATGATACCCAGAGATTCGCTGATATGAGGGAAGGCCATGCAGAGGTCCTGTCGGTTCATCGGGAATGATGAAGCGATCAAAGCAGACCTGCGGGTGAGGCAACAAACGAAAAAAACTGGCTAACGTATTCCAAAAATGACTGACAAGTGGAGGTGGGTATCACGTGCTCCGGATTCAGGCTGGGTACATCAGACATCTTCCGTTGCTGGCACACAGGGGCGCTGGAGACCGGTGGCCTGCGTCGGACTCTCGAGGTGCTCGAGTATCCACTCGATGAATCCCTTGACCTTACTGACTTCTCCCTTGTGTTCGGGATAGGCCAGGTAATACGAACTGTTGCTGACCAGCGAGAACGACCAGGGAATCACCAATTGGCCGGTCTGCAACTCTTCCTCGGCAAGGAAGCGGGGAACCAGCGCTACACCACAGCCCGCTCGGGCCGCTTGCATCGCCATATAGAAGGTGTCGAAGCGGGGTCCATGATAGCTGTGCGGTGTGTAGCAACCCTGAGCCTCGAACCAGTCATGCCATGCTTCTGGTCGTGTTGCGTTCTGCAGCAACACCAGTCCTGTCATATCCAGTGGAGTTCTTACACCTTCGGGCGGTAGCGCGGATGGTGCGCATACTGCCACGACTTCTTCATCGAGCAGCTTGACGCATTCGGCTCTGGGCCAGACGCCATGTCCGAAGAAGAACGCCACATCGACACGCTCCTCCTCAAGGTCAAAAGGCTCCACTCGGTTGCTGATGTTCAGATAGACATTGGGATGGCGGAAGCGGAAACCGTTGAGTCGCGGAATCAGCCAACGGGCGCCAAAAGTGGGAAGGGTAGTGACATTGAGCACTTCACTCTGGCCACCGTAGGACTGCATGTACCGTGTCGACATCTCGACCTGGGCGAGAACCTTGCGTACTTCAGTGAGATAGAGAGAACCCTCGGGAGTGACCTGCAGTCGCTTGCGCACACGACGAAAGAGCGGGTGTTCGAGGATCGACTCGAGTTGGGCAACCTGTTTGCTGACCGCGCTCTGCGTCAGGCTCAACTCATCCGCTGCTCGGGTGAAACTCAGATGCCGGGCCGATGCTTCGAAGCATTGCATGGCGGCCAGAGTGGGGAGGTGTCGGCGGTTCATGGAGTGCTCTGAATAAGAAAAAAAGGAATGATGTTGGTATAAAACGTCGTTTGAGACGGGTCAAGCCTGAGGGCAATACTGCGGGTGTTGCGTATTCAAGCCGAGTCACCCTCAGGAGAAGATAATGATCGATACCATCATGCAGCGTCTGGGCGTTGCTGAGTCTCTGTACCGGGGCGGAAGCTATGCCGTCACCTCACCGACCGATGGCGGTGAGATCGGTCGTGTTCAGTTGGAGGGCCGTGAACAGGTTCAGGATCGTATCGACCGCGCCCAGGCGGCCTTCGAGAGCTGGCGCGAGATACCTGCGCCGCGGCGTGGTGAGTTGGTCCGGCTGTTCGGTGAACAACTGCGTCGTCACAAGGAAGATCTCGGAACTCTGGTGACACTGGAATGCGGCAAGATCTACCAGGAAGGTCTGGGCGAAGTGCAGGAGATGATCGATATCTGTGACCTCGCCGTGGGTCAGTCTCGGCAGCTCTATGGCTTGACGATTGCGTCCGAGCGCCCGGGGCATCATATGCGGGAGAGCTGGCATCCGCTGGGGCCGATCGGTTTGATTACCGCCTTCAACTTCCCGGTTGCTCCCTGGGCATGGAATGCTGCGCTGGCTCTGGTGTGTGGCAACAGTCTGCTGTGGAAACCTTCCGAGAAGACCCCGTTGTGTGCACTGGCTTGTCAGGCGCTGCTCGAACGCGCCATGCAGGAGTTTGGTGATGATGCGCCTCAGGCGCTCAGCCAGGTCATCATCGGTGATCACGAGGCCGGTGAGACTCTCACCGACGACCCTCGTGTTCCGCTGATCAGTGCCACTGGCAGTACACGAATGGGGCGAGAGGTCGCTCCCCGCGTTGCCGCCCGTTTCGGTCGCAGCATCCTCGAACTCGGTGGTAACAATGCCATGGTGCTGGCGCCGAGTGCGGATCTGGATATGGCGGTACGCGCCATCCTGTTCTCGGCGGTGGGCACTGCAGGGCAGCGTTGTACTACCTTGCGTCGTTTGATCGTACATGAGTCGGTGCGTGACGAAGTGGTCGAGCGTATCAAGAAGGCTTATGCCAACGTCAGCATCGGTGATCCGATGAAGGGCAATCTGGTCGGCCCGCTGATTGATGCGCAAGCGTTCGATCAGATGCAATCAGTGCTGCAAAGTGCTCGTCAGCAGGGGGCGAAAGTATTTGGCGGCGAGCGACAACTGGTGGATTCATGTCCTCAGGGATATTACGTGTCTCCGGCCATCGTTGAGCTCGAATCCCAGAACGATCTGGTCAGGAACGAGACCTTTGCCCCGATCCTGTACGTATTGAGTTATAGCGATTTCGAGCAAGCGCTGGCGCTCAACAATGATGTTCCCCAAGGCCTGTCTTCCTGCGTCTTCACCAC
Organism: Halomonas huangheensis; assembly: GCF_001431725.1. Taxonomy (NCBI): domain Bacteria; kingdom Pseudomonadati; phylum Pseudomonadota; class Gammaproteobacteria; order Oceanospirillales; family Halomonadaceae; genus Halomonas; species Halomonas huangheensis. The sequence continues at coordinate 1,383,742 of NZ_CP013106.1, forward strand.
GGATGTGCGTGAAGCAGAGGCCTTCATCTCCGATCTGGGCAGTGACTGCGGTATCGCCAACGTCAATATCGGACCCAGTGGCGCCGAAATTGGTGGCGCCTTCGGTGGTGAGAAGGAAACCGGTGGTGGTCGAGAGTCTGGCTCGGATGTCTGGAAGAGCTATATGCGGCGCCAGACCAACACCGTCAACTATTCTCGTGAGCTGCCTCTGGCTCAAGGAATCAAGTTCGACTGAGCGTAGCGTCTGCCCGGCGCTGTTGATGCGCTGGGCAGGCGTGAGAGTGCTCTCTGCAACCTGTCATGGAGCCATGCAATGACAACAACAATTGCTCGAGAACAGTGGGGTAGTCGTTTTGGCTACCTGATGGCCGTCATCGGCGCAATGGTCGGTGCTGGCAATATCTGGCGCATGCCTTATGTCACCGGAGAAAACGGCGGTGGCGCCTTTCTTATTGCTTACTTTGTATTGCTCTACCTGATTGCAGTGCCAGGACTGATGGGAGAAACCAGCCTTGGTCGCTATACCCGTCAGGGGCTGATCGGAACATTCCGACGGATCTATGGCAACAATCGTCTCGTTGGTTTGGGTCTGGTGATCCTGATCTTCAACATTGTGCTGATGTCGTACTACTCCTCGATCGTGGGGTGGTCGATCTACTACGCCTATCACGCCTTGATTGGCACCTTCACTCAGACGGCTTTTGACACTGCGGCCCTATGGCAGTCATTCAGTCAGAATACGGCGCTCAATGTTGGCATGCACAGCATCGCCATGCTGATGGTGACTGGCATCCTGCTCTTCGGTATCAAGGGCGGCATCGAGCGGTTGGCCAAGTGGATGATGCCGACTCTGACCGTAGCACTGATTGCGATTGCCATCCGAGGTCTGACCTTGCCGGGTGCCCTGGCAGGGCTTGAGTTCAGTTTTTCTCCCAACTGGGAATATCTCGCTCGTGGTGAAACCTGGTTGGCTGCCCTCGGCCAGGCGTTGTTTTCCACTGGCCTCGGCTGGGGGATCGCCCTGACTTATGGCAGCTATCTGGGCCGTAACGACGATATTCCCCTCGGTGGAGGTGTCTTTACCGCCATCGGTAATACCAGCTTCGGTCTGTTGGCCGTCTTTGCAGTCTTTCCCATCGTGTTTGCCTTTGGCATTTCTCCAACATCCGGCCCTGAGCTGGCCTTTGTCGCACTGGCCAGTGCTTTCGGCAGTATGACTGGTGGCTATGTCTGGGCGTTGCTGTTCTTTATGGGATTCTTCTTTGCCAATCTAACTACGGCGCTGGCCATCACTGAGGTAGGGGTAACGACCTATCGCGAGGAGCGCAAGACACCGCGTACGCGTGCGGTGCTGGCGATCTGTGGCCTCATCTGGTTGTTGGGGATCCCGAGTGCCATGAATGCCGATATCCTGGGCTACCTGGATTTCGTGTTGGGCAATTGGGGATTACCTCTGGCCACCTTCATCATCATGGTGACCATCGGCTGGAAGTTTGATGCCAACAGATTGCGCGTTCTGAGCCTCAACCGAGGTGCGGATCTCTATGTGCCGAGCATCTGGGAAGCGACAGTACGCTACCAGATTCCGCTCATCATGCTGGGCATCATGGCGTACTTTCTCTACAGCAATCTTGGCGATGCACCGCTCAAGACAGTCAGTGGGTTAGTGGTGCTTACCCTGATGATCCCATTGTGCATGGCAATCATGGGCCGCTATGAGGAGCGTCAGGCTACCGGCAAGGTTGTGGGAGGGCAGGTTTCATGAGTACTTCAGCTATCGTCGTCATGGTGGCATCCATCATCGCGCTGTGGGGCGTTGCCATACTGGCGCTGGTCTATTCGATGCGTCAGGAGGATCGCAAGTTGGTATTGCTGCAGGAGCAGGGGGATTTCGAGCCCTTCTCTCCCGCAGCACAACGTGACATCGAGGATTGGATAAGGCGGCACCCGGAGGGGCAGGATGCCGATGAGATGCGTGAGCTCCTTGATGCTCAACAGCGCTCCTTGCAGCGAAATTCCCGCCAGTTCTATCTCTGGCCGGACGCCTGAGTCAGGTATTGAAGTGAGCCGTGAATACCGTTCAACAGCTGCGGCTGTTGAACGGTAAATACAATAATGCAGTACCAATACTGGGCGGGAGGTTCCATGCAGGACCGTTGTCTGTGGTATGACACCTCTCCTGAGGCCGCGCTGACACTGGCAGCGCTGAGCGAGGAGTGTGCAGCTGAGGTTGTGGTGATCGGAGGCGGTATTACCGGGCTCAGCACAGCACTTCACCTTGCCGAGGCAGGAGTTGACGTGGCCTTGATCGAGGCTGGTGAGATTCCCTCCGGAGGTTCGGGGCGTAATGTCGGACTGGTCAATGCCGGTTTGTGGATTCCTCCCGACGATATCCTCGAAACGCTGGGGCAGGAGGACGGGGAGCGTGCCAACACGCTCCTTGGTGGCGCGCCGGCGGAGGTGTTCTCACTGATCGAGCGGCATGCCATTGACTGCCATGCGACGCATACCGGCACCCTGCATCTGGCCCACAACATCAAGGGCGAAGAGGAACTGGCGAGGCGGGCGGAGCAGTTTGTGCGCCGTGGTGCTCCCGTAGAGCTTGTCGAGGATGACGAGTGTCGTCAAAGAGTCGGAACACAACGCATCCGGCGGGCATTGCTGGATCGCAGAGCCGGAACGATCAACCCGGCAGCCTATACGCGTGGCCTTGCACGAGCCGCTGTGAAAGCGGGCGCACGTCTGTTCACGCATAGCCCGGCGCGAGGCGTTACGCGCCAGGCAGATGATTGGCTGGTTTCCTCAACGGTTGGCAGCATTCGAGCCCCGCGTGTCGTGTTTGCCACCAATGCCTACACCGAAGATCACTGGAATCAGGTGCGTGAGCACTTCTTCCCGGGCCACTTCTTTCAGGTCGCTTCACCACCTCTTCCGGACGAGCTCGCCGGCGATATTCTGCCCGAGGGGCAGGGGGCTTGGGATACCCGCATGGTATTGAGCAGCATGCGTCGCGATGCCGAGGGTAGGCTGATCCTGGGCAGTCTGGGACGTGGTGATGGGCGACCGAAGCCGTGGATTCGTTGTTGGGCGGATCGCATTCAGCAGCATTATTTTCCGCAGTTGGGCAAGGTCGACTGGGAATGTACCTGGACGGGAAGAATTGCCTTCACCCCGGAGCACACCCTGCGTCTTTTCGAGCCTGCACCGGGAATTCTGGGCGTGGCAGGTTACAACGGCCGCGGTGTCACCACAGGAACCGTCGTCGGTAAGGGCTTCGCTCACTACCTGGTCAGCGGAAACGATGACCTGTTGCCATTGCCGATTCGCTCCTACCGACCAGTACGCGCAAGACCGGCATGGAGTTGCGGCTATGAGAGCGGCTTCACGCTTTATCACACTGGGCAGTGCTTGCGTGTGGTGACGTGATGCCTCTGCTTTGTGATGGTTCCCCATGTGCCATGTCGGGGCATCTCGCCTATACCCGCGTCCAGTGCCCCTCTACATGGGAGGCCTCGATGGCATCGATCATGCGGTTGACCCGCCAGGCTGCGTGGAAATCCGGGTAGAGGGGCTTGCCGGAGACAATGCCCTCCACCAGATCACGGATCTCGATGATCTTCTGGTCGTTGTAGCCGAGTCCGTGACCAGCAGCAGGGCTGAATGCCGCATAGTCGGGGTGCTCGGGGCCGACCAGCAGGGTACGAAAGCCACGGCGTCCTTCGGGGCCTTCACTTGTATAAAGCTGTAGCTCGCTCATGCGCTCTTGATCGAAGACGAGGCTTCCGCGGGTCCCGGTCACCGTATAGGCCAGGCCCATCTTGCGTCCGGTAGCAATGCGTGAGGTTTCGATGTTGCCGATCAGGCCTCCATCGAAGCGCAGCAGTGCCTGGGCATGATCATCGTTCTCCACTTCACCGAAACCGCCACTATTGCCGGGCAGTGGGCGTCTCGCCGTCACCGTCTGCAACTGACCGAAGACTTCCACGATGTGCTGGCCGGTGAGGAATTCGGCCATGTTGAGTATGTGCGAGCCGAGATCCCCTAGAGCACCCGCCCCTGCGGTCGCGCGGCAGGTGTGCCAATCCAGAGGGCTGGTGGGATCAGACAGATAGTCTTCATTGTGGCGGCCACGAAAGTGAACCAGCTCACCGATCTCGCCGCTGGCGATGATCTCTCGGGCTAGTTGAGTGGCGGAATTGCGAATGTAGTTGAAGCCCACCAGAGTCTTGACCCCGGATGACTCGGCGGCCTCAACCATTGCGGCGGCATCGGCGGCGCTGAGTGCCAGTGGCTTCTCGGCATAAACGTGCTTGCCGGCCGCGATGGCGGCCAGTGCCATCTCCTTGTGCAGGAAGTTGGGTGCGCAGATATCGACCACATCGACCTTGGGGTCCTCCACCAATGCTCTCCAGTCGCCGGTCGAGCGAGTGAAGCCCAGTTCCGTGGCCTTGTGTGCAGCGAGTTCATCATTCACCTCGGCCAACAATTCGCAGACCGGGAATGCCGGCAGGGAAAAGACCGTGGGCGCGGCTTTCAGGGCGATGGCGTGGGCCTTGCCCATGAAGCCAGTACCGATCAAGCCGATATTCAGTGTCTTCATTCCAGCCTCGTTGTGTTCGATGTCAGTCCTGAGAGGTGTGTCACGTCATGCGCTCATTCGTTGATGGCGAAGCCAGCCTGCTCAGCGAGCGATCGCAGATTGTGGTGACCCAGGCGGGCATATGTCAGCGGATGCGCCACCTTGGGATCCTGCTCTGCTTCAACGATTAACCAGCCCTGATAGCCGCTCTCGCGGAGCTGTGTCAGGGTGGGCAGAAAGACGATGTCACCGTCACCGGGTACGGTGAACAAACCATCAAGCACGCCATCCAGAAAGCTCTTGTCGCGGTTGCGCAGTTCGTCTCGCACGGAAAAGCGCATATCCTTGCAGTGCACGTGCTGGATGCGAGGGGCGTAGCGCCTGGCGATTGCCAGCGGATCGCCACCGGCGCCCACCAGATGGCCGAAGTCTAGTAGTAGACCCACCGAGTCACGGGTGCTGTCCATCAGCCGCTCGATGTCTGCCTGGCTTTCCACCACGCTGCCCAGATGATGGTGATAGGCCATATGCACGCCTTGTTTCCTGAGATAGTCGCCGACCACCTCCAGTCCTTCACAGAGGCGCTGCCACTCGCTATCGCTGAGATGTGGTCGCCGGGACAGCGGGGTGCGTTGGTCAGTGTGGATGCAGCGGGAGACTTCGCAGAACACCATCACCGTGGCACCGCATTGCTTGAGCAACTGTAGATGTGCTTCGACCGCGGCAATCTCTTCCTCTGGGCTGCGTTCCAGCAGGCGACCGGAGTACCAGCCGGAAACCAGCGACAGATCATGATGATCCAACACCGCGGACAGCGCAGCGGGAGTACGGGGAAACTTGTGGCCCAGCTCGAAGCCAGAGAAACCGGCTTGGCGTCCCTCCTCAAGGCAGACTTCCAGTGGAGTATCGCCGCCGAGACTCGGTAGATCGTCGTTGGTCCAGGTCAGAGGATTGATTCCCAGGCGTACGCTGGTCATGGGTGTGCTCCGGGGTTGGGGAAACGATGGGGCCATCTGGCCCGCTCCAGGGAAATCAGCGATGCTGACGGCGCTTGGCCTCGTTATATCCTTGATAGGCCTTCTGTACCTGCTCTCGCTGCGACACCTCGGGTACAGCAACCTCCCACCAGGCACCGCCCTCAGCAGTGCTGGGCAGTGGGTCGGTGTCCAGTGCGATCACGTAGGTGGTTCTGGCTTGACGGGCACGCTGTAGCGCCTGCTCGAGCCCGGCGATGTCATGGACATGTTCGGCCTCACACCCCAGGGCGCGAGCGTGGGCAGCGAAGTCAACCTTGGGAGCGCCTTCGGGGCCGGTTTGGCAGTCCTCAAGCAGATTATTGAAGCCACTGCCACCGGTGGCCTGTTGCAGCCGGTTGATACAGCCGAAGCCTCGATTGTCGAGGACCACTACGATGAGTTTGTGACCCAGCATCACCGAAGTGGCGAGTTCCGAGTTGTGCATGAGGTAGGATCCGTCGCCCACCATGACGAATACCTCCCGTTGCGGGTGGGCCATCTTGACGCCCAGGCCACCTGCGATCTCGTAGCCCATGCAGGAATAGCCGTACTCCACGTGGTAGCTGCCGGGGCCGGAGCATTGCCATAGTTTGTGAAGTTCACCCGGCAGACCGCCAGCAGCGCACACCACCGTGCCATCTTCTCCGGCCTGACGGTTCACGGCACCGATCACCTGAGCATCGCTGGGCAGGGTGCCCCCCTCGTCCGCTGTGACCCTGGCGACTACATCGCACCAGCTGTGCTTGAGATGCTGGGCCTGTTCGTGCCATTGGGCAGAAGCTCGCCAGTTCCCGAGCCCTGCATCGAGTAACGCCAGGCCATCGAAGGCATCGCCGATCAACGCCTGGGCATGATGCTTCTGGCTATCGAAGCGCCCCACATTAAGGGCTACCAGCGTCAGGTCATCGCGTTCAAACAGTGTCCTGGATCCGGTAGTGAAGTCCTGAAGGCGGGAGCCGACGGCGAGAATCACATCGGCCTGCTCGGCGAGATGGTTGGCGGCTTCGCTGCCGGTAACGCCGATCGCACCAACCGCACAGGGATGAGAATCCGGGAGGGCACCTTTACCGGCCTGAGTTTCGGCAACCGGTACGTCATGGGTGACTGCGAAGTCAGCGAGGCGTTGGCAGGCGCCGGCGTAATGTACTCCGCCGCCAGCGATGATCAGCGGACGTTCGGCGCGGCTGAGCACAGCAATGGCTTCTTCGAGTTCGCGAGGGTCCGGCTGGGGACGGCGGATGTGGTGTACCCGGCGTTCAAAGAAGCTTCGAGGATAATCGTATGCGAACGTCTGTACATCCTGAGGCAGTGCCAGGGTCGCCGGGCCACAGTTCTCCGGATCGAGCAGCGTGGCCAGTGCCTGGGGAAGGCTGGTCAATAGCTGCTCCGGCCTCATGATACGGTCGAAGTAGCGCGATACGGGGCGGAAGCAATCATTGACCGTGGTTGAAGGGTCACCAAAGTGTTCCACTTGCTGCAGCACTGGGTCAGGGGCACGGGTCGCAAAGGTATCGCCTGGCAACAGCAGAATCGGCAGGCGATTGGCATGGGCGAGGCCCGCGGCAGTGACCATATTGGTGGCTCCGGGGCCAATCGAGCTGGTGGCTGCCATCATTCGGCGCCGACCGTTGGCTTTGGCAAAGGCGATGGCTGCATGGGCCATGGTCTGTTCGTTGTGAGCACGCCAGGTGGGTAACTTGTCCCGCTCGTGGTACAACGCCTCGCCGAGACCGGCGACGTTACCGTGACCGAAGATGGCGAAAACGCCTTCAAACAAGGCCACCTCGGCGCCATCATGTTCGATGTGCTGGGCCGCCAGGTATTTGACCAGCGCCTGAGCCATGGTGAGTCGGATGGTGTTCATGAGAGGGCCTCCTGGAGAATGCTCATGACAGGGTTTCCTCGATAGCGGACTGGGTGGCGCGCAGACGACGCCAGGACTCGATGAGCTCGGCGTAGTTGCTCGCCACCTGGTCGATCAGGCGAGTGTCATCGATGTCACCGGCGAGCCACTCACGGCAAGGGCCAGCGAAGAGGGTGCGGCCGACGGTGAAGCCCTTGCACCAGCCATGGCGGGCGGCGTCGGCGAAGCCGCGCTTCATGTCTTCCATCGGCGCGTCCAGGCCCAGCAGTACTACACCGCGGCAGTGTGGATCCTGTTCCTCGATGGTCTGGCTGACCTCTTGCCAGGCGGTGTCTGGCATCGCTGGAAGTTTCCACCAATCGGGACGGATGCCCAGGTTGTAGAGACGATGCAGTGATCGCGCCAGGGTATGGTCGTCGACTTTGCTGTTACTAGGCGGAATTATCTCAATCAGCAGCTCGAGTTCGTTGTCACAGGCCGCCTGGTAGAGCTGGCGCAGGTGGGCCTCCTGGTCGAGTCGCATGGCCACCGGGTCATCGGGGTGATAGAACACCAGACACTTGATGATGTGTTCACGTGGCCAGTGACGCAGGCGGCTGCCGAGATCATCGCCATGTTGGAAGCGCAGCGGACGCGAGCTCGGTAGCTCTACTGGGCGACCGATCCACCAGCCCTTGCCAGTGGCGTCGTTGAGGGCATCCTGGCCAAAGACGTCATCGACCAGGATGGCTGGTTTGGAGAGTCCTGTACGTCTGGCTCCCTCCTCGGCGGCCTGCACGAGCAGTTGTTTCAGGGCCGGAATATAAGCCGGATCGGTATGTACCTCGCGCGCCATATCGGTGAGCTGACGACGGTGGTCGAAGGCCAGCCCACAGACTTCGGGCCAGTTTGTTGGCATGCGGGTAGTGACCCGATGCAGATGGTTGAGGCGGGCGTCCTGGTCAGGACGTGGCACTTCGGTGCGCCGTGCCAGGTAGTCGAACAGTTCCTCCTCAGTGGGCATGGCCGGGGCGCAGCCATGGCGCGAGACCACCAGCGCGCCGCAGGCGTTGGCATAGGTGGCGCTGGTTCTCCAGTCTTCACCACGTAGCCATCCTCTCAGCAGCCCGCTCATGAAGGCATCGCCAGCGCCCAACACATTGAGTACCTCGACTTCGACACCCTCAACCAGAATACCGTCCTCGATGTGGTCGGGGATTTCGCCCTCGAAAATCACGCAGCCCAATGCACCGAGTTTGCACACCAGGGTAGCCTCGCTGATCCGGCGCACCTCACGCAGAGCCGTCAGCGTGTCGGTACTGCCTCCGGCAATATGAAACTCTTCCTCGGTGCCGACGATGAGGTCGAAGTCACCGAGCCAAACCTGTAGGTCTGCCGTTACCCTGGCATCGGCGATGAAGCGGGTCTCGCCGTCTCCGGGGGCGGTCAGGCCCCAGAGCACCGGGCGATAGTCGATATCCAGTACACGCTTGAGGCCATGCTCGGCGGCGGCATCCAGCGCCTTGCGGCATGCCTTGGCGGTGGTCTCGGTAGAGAGATGGGTGCCGGTAATGGCCAGAGCTCGGGCTCGGGCCATGAAGTCGGTATCGATGGCATCGGCGTCGATTGCCATGTCGGCGCAATCGTGGCGGTAGAACAATAGCGGAAAACTGCTACGGTCCTTGAGTGCCAGCAGCACCAGGCCGGTATGGCGGTGAGGATCGGTTTGCAGAGCACTGGTATCAACACCGACACGCTGCAGCTCTTCGCGCACGAAGTTGCCCATCTGTTCGTTGCCGACCCGCGATAACATGGCTGACTTTAGGCCCAGGCGGGCAGTGCCGTAGGCCATATTGCCCGAGCTACCCCCCAGGTACCTGGCGAAACTCGAAACATCTTCCAGACGGCTGCCGATCTGTTCGGCATAGAGGTCTACGGCGACGCGACCCAGACAGATCAGATCCAGCGTGCCGTTGTTCCTGGTGGTTTCTTGCATAGCGTCTCTCCGCGTCGCATGTCGCACCGCGCGTTGTTATGAGCAATAAGCTCCGAGCAATGAGTCCTGAGCAATAAGTTCTGAGCAATGAATTCTGAGAAACAGTTACAGGGTGAAGGCATCCTTGAACCGTTGCAGGGCCGGTTCAACTTCACCGGACGCCCAGCCCTCCATTCCCACGGTGCCCCGGTAGCCGATATCGTCAAGTGCGCGAGCTATGGCGGGGTAGTGAATCTCGCCACTGCCGGGCTCACAGCGTCCCGGTACGTCGGCGACCTGAACTTCACCGATCCAGGGCGCGCAGCGATGCACCAGGTCGATCAGATTGCCCTCGCCGATCTGGGCGTGATACAGATCCAGCATCATCCTTATCTGCGGGCGGTTGACGCTGGCCACCAGCTCCAACACCTCATCAGCGCGGGCGAAGGGCACGCCGGGATGGTCGACCTGGGTATTGAGGTTCTCCACCACGAAGGTGACGTCATGTTCCTGGGCCAGATCCGCCAGGCGATTGAGCGTGTCGTGGGCACGAATCCACATCGTTCCTGTCAACTGGCTGACGGGCTTGAACGGCATCCCCCTTTCATCAAGACCGGTACCATGCAGGTTGAGCCGTGGAATGTTCAGGCGCCGAGCGATGGTGATCGATTCCCGGGCCGTCTGGACCAGACGCTCGGCGCCGTCCCTGTCCGCCAGGCTGCCCTCGATATAGCCGGTCATCGAGGAAAAGGTTGCCCCTGTGTTTGCCAAGGCCTGGATGTCATGGCGACCCCAACTCCAGATTTCCACCAGGAATCCCAGACCATCGATCCGGCGTACCCGCTCGTCCATCGGCAAATCCAAAAAGACCATTTCGGCGCAGACGGCCAGGGTAAACGGAGAGGTTCTGCTGTTCTCGCTCATGAAGAATTCCCTCTGTATACGCTGTCATGATCGTCGATGAAGTCTGTTGTGATCATGCGTTCGATGTCTGGCTCATGGGTGGCGCGTTGTCACCGGATGGCGGCGGGTTCTGCTGGTCACTGTGCTGGAACTCGGCCAGCTCGGCATCCAGACTCTCCAGTTCGGCACCACCTGCCATCATATTCAGCACTTCCTCGCGGCTGATATCTTCCTTGCGGAAGGTGCCGAGGCTGCCACCGCGTTTCAGCAGGGTGAAGGCATCAGCGACGGGGTAGGCATGGTGCACGTTGTGGGTGATGAAGATTACCGCCAGGCCATCGGCGCGTGCCTTGGCGATGTAGCGCAGCACCACAGAGGCCTGCTTGACCCCCAGTGCTGAGGTCGGCTCATCGAGGATCAGCACCCTGGCACCGAAGTAGACTGCCCGGGCGATGGCTACACACTGACGCTCACCACCGGATAGTGTGCCCACCGGCTGACCGGGATCTCGGACGTCGATACCGATCCTGGACATTTCCTGCATGGCGATGCGATCGGCACGCTTCCAGTCGATGCGTTTCAAGGGGCCCCAGCCCACTGTCGGCTCGCGTCCCATGAAAAAGTTGCGGGTGATCGACATCAGGGGAATCATCGCCAGATCCTGGAAAACGGTGGCGATACCGGCATCCAGGGCATAGGCCGGGGACTTGAAGCGAACCGACTCACCATCCAGCAGCAGTTCACCCTCGGTGGGGCGATGTACTCCGGAGAGGGTCTTGATCAGCGTCGACTTACCGGCGCCGTTGTCACCCAACAGGCACATGACCTCGCCGCTGTGGACTTGCATTGATATGTCGCTCAAGGCGATGACACTGCCGAAATGCTTGCTGACGTTGCGCATTTCGATCATGGGGGTATGGTCGCTCATCTCACCTGGCCTCCATTGCCTTCTTGCGCATGAAATTGTTGAACAGCACAGCCACCAGCAGCATTGCGCCGAGGAACACCTGGAACCAGTCGGTGTTTACACCGGTGTAGAAGATGCCCATCTGCACCAGACCGAAGATCAGGGCTCCCAGTGCTGCACCGATAGCGGAGCCATAACCACCGGTCAGCAGGGCACCACCGATGACCACGGCTATGATCGCCTCCAGTTCCTTGAGAAGCCCGCGAATGGTGTCTGCAGAGCCGGTATCCATCACCTGAAGACAGGCGAAGACGGTGGCCGAGAGGGCCGTGAACATGAACAGGGATATCTTGACGCGATGTACGGGAACGCCGGAATTGCGGGCCGCATTGGCATCGCCGCCGCTGGCGAAGATCCAGTTCCCATAAGGGGTGCAGAGCAGTACCCAGGTGGCGACGGCGGTAAGCCCCAGCCACCAGACAATGGACACCGGAATTCCGGTGACCACTGGGTTGTTGGCGAAGTTGGTGGCGATCCATCCTTGTTCGGCCATCCAGGAGAAGAGCCCGGTGGCTACTTCTCCGGAGAACAGCGCGGCAAACCAGTCGCCGGGAATGTGGTTGTGAATACCGCCGATCTGGGTACGACCGGTCAGCAGACGGCTGATACCGATGGCCATGCCACGTAGGATGAACAGGAAACCGAGAGTCACGATGAAGGAGGGCAGCCCGGTTCGATTGACCAGATTGCCGTTGATCCAGCCCACCAGCGCGGCGCAGGCGAACGCCAGTAGCATTGCCGCCCACAGCGGCCAACCATATTCCACTGCGGGAATAGCGATCAGGATACCTGACAGTCCGATCATGGAGCCGATGGAAAGGTCGAATTCGCCCCCGATCATCAGCAGTGCGGCGGCGGTGGCTATGATCCCTAACTGGGCAGACACCTCGAGAAAATTGACGATGCCTGCCGGGGTGAACATGCCCGTTCCGCGGGCGGACACGATGAAGAAAGCCAGCACCAACACGGTGCCTGCGAGGGCGCCCAGTTCGGGACGGCTCAGAGCCTTCTTCCAGAACGGAACGCGCTGGATACGTTCATCCTGCTTCTCGATCACTGGAGGAGTGGTTTGGGGAGGTGGATTGGACGGCATGATGGTCGACTCCGGGGCCCGCGCATGAAGTATACGGGGCCCGATGGGAAGTGAATGACTAACGGATACCCTGTTTGCTCAGCTCGATGACCTGGGCAGCGTTCTCCTGCGTCACGAAGCCCGGGCCCGTCGGTACATCACCGGCAGGTAGCAGGCCGTTCCTGGCGTACTGGTCGAGGAACATCACTGGAAGGTAGCCCTGGAGGTACTGCTGCTGGTCGATGGCGAAATCCAGATCACCGGCATCCAGGGCTTCGAGGATGCTGGGGGAAAGGTCGAAAGTACCGAGAGTGAACATCTCGGTGGCACCTTGTTCGCGCATGGCCCGCAGCATGGGTTCAGAGGCCAGGGTGCCAAGAGTCAGAATCCCACGCACATCACTGTTCTGATTGAGGTACGCGACGATGGCGTTGCGGATCTCGACCGGGTCATGAGTGGTGGCCAGTTGTTCGGCGTTCCCGTCGAAGCCTTCGATGAAGCCATCACAGCGCTGGTCCAGACCCTGATTGCCCTGTTCGTGATTGACACAGAGTCCCTTCTCGACGCCCATCTCCTGCATCCGTTCTGCAGCCTGCTTGCCGGCTTCGTATTCGCTCTGGCCAATATGCAGTCGGGCACCATAGTTGTGGGCCACGTCTCCGCCGGAGTTGATGGTGATCACGGGAATGCCGTTGTTGGCAGCTTTCTGGACGATACCGCCAAGGGCGTCCTCGTCGGTAAAGGAAATGATCAGCCCATCGGGATCCGAGGCGACAGCTGCCTCGACCAGTTGCTGCATCCTGGCCATGTCGAAGGTTGAGGGGGCGCGATATTCCAGTTCGGCGCCAACCAGTTCGGCGGCATCCTCGGCCCCATTCTTGACGACCGACCAGAAGGGGTCGGAGGGAACGCCGTGGGTGACCATGACGAAGCGGTTGCTACTGTCCTGAGCTTGAACTGAACCGGCCATCAGGGCTGCGGCGGTAGACGCGAGCAACCAGTGGGTGAGACGTGCCATGAGTAGAATCCTCGTGATTATCGTTGTGATATCGAGTGCGCGAAGCGCGCTGGCAAATGAAATATAGATTCCATCTGATGAAAATAACAAATTAAATGTTCTATACTTTTGTATAAATGGAACATTTGTTCCAGCGTGTCTAGACTGCTCGTCAGCAGATGAGAGACGGCTGGTGTGGTAGTGGTCAGACATGGCAATGATGAGGAGCTTCCCATGAATCAGACGCCCCAGAGCTTTCAAGAGCTTGAAGCGCGTATCACAGCCGATTACCCATCAATGAGTCGTCGCTTGCAGCAGACGGCCCGCTTTCTGCTTGATCATCCTCAGGACGTTGCCTTTGCTACGGTGGCCCGGTTGGCGCAAGACGCTGAGGTAACACCGTCGACCCTGATCCGTTTCGCCAACAGCTGTGGCTTCAAGGGGTTCTCCGAGATGCAACAGCTGTTTCGCTCACGATTGGTGGATGAGCTGCCTAACTACACCGAGCGAATCCGTGCCGTGCGCTCGGCCACCGGAGAAACGCCGGATAGTACTCAGTTGCTCTGGGAGTTTGCGGACGCCAATCGCGATGCCCTGGAACAGTTGCCGGGGCGTATCGATCCGAAGGGGCTGGAGCAGGCGCTGGATATCCTCGATAAGGCAGCCGCCATTCATGTACTGGGCGCCAGGCGCAGTTTCGTTGTTGCGAATTACATGACCTATGTACTGCATCACATCGAAAAGCCGGCCTTTCTGGTCAACGGACTGGGCGGGATGTATGGCGAACAGATTCGGGCCATCGGGCCCCGGGATGCCTTGATCGCGGTGAGCTTCTCACCCTATGCCGAGGAAAGCCTTCACGCCGCCGAGCAGGCCAGAAGTCGTGGCGTGCCGACAGTAGTGATCACCGACTCGAGCCTCAGTCCGTTGGCACGACTCGCTGATGTTGTACTGGTCGTTCATGAGGCTGAGGTCAAGAGTTTTCGAGGGCTGGCCGCGTCACTTTGCCTATCTCAGACGCTGGCTATTGCCTTGGGGATGCGTAAGGACCGGGAAAAGGAACAAGCTTCCCGGCCCGGAGATGAAGAGCGCGCCTGATACCGGCTACCACATCAACAATGACCGCAATAACAACCCCAATCACAGCGGATGGAGACACAGCCATGAGACTCGCCCTGATCGGTGCTGGACGCATCGGTAAGGTTCATGCTCGAACCATTGACCTCAACCCTGAGGTGACCCTAGCCGCGGTTGCCGACGTCCATGTCGAGGCCGCCGAGGCGCTTGCCCAGCAGTACGGTGTGAGAGCCATCAGCGCCGAGGACATGTTCGAGGACGATCAGATTGATGGCGTGTTGATTGCCTCCAGCACGCCGACCCATGCCGACTATCTTGAACGGGCTGCACGGTCCGGCAAGGCGGTGTTGTGTGAGAAGCCGATCGCGCTTGATCTCGCGCGCACTCGTGAGGCGCTGAGGGTATTGGGAACGCATCCAGTAACCTGCGCGTTGGGCTTCAACCGCCGCCACGACCCTCAGTTTGCGGCGCTGAAACGGGCCATTGTTGATGGACGAATCGGTGACCTGGAGACGCTGACCATCATCAGCCGAGATCCGTCTCCGCCGCCTGCAGAGTATGTCGGGGCATCCGGGGGGCTGTTCCGCGACATGATGATTCATGACTTCGACATGGCTCGCTGGTTGCTCGACGAACCGATCGTTCAGGTGCAGGCACAGGGCAGTTGCCTGATTGATCCGGCGATTGGCGAGGCCGGTGACGTGGATACCGCCATGGTCATTCTTGTAACCGCCAGTGGTCGGCTTTGCCACATCAACAACTCGCGTCGTGCCTGTTATGGCTACGACCAACGCATAGAGGCCTTTGGTAGTGCCGGTATGCTCCAGGCGAGCAACGAAACCGAGACTCGATTGCGCTTCACCGGTGAGCCCGGCCAGGTGGAGGAGAAGCCGAAATGGTTCTTCCTCGAACGCTACGCCGAGGCCTACAGCGCCGAGATCCACGACTTCGTCGATGCCTGGCAGCAGCAGCGCGCTCCTCTGGCTGGTGCAGAAGATGGCCTGGAGGCTCTGCGTCTGGCTGAGGCAGCGCAGCAGTCGCTGCAGCATAGACGCTCGGTGAGTCTCGATGAGATTGACTGAGCGGCATCACAGCGTCGACTTGAGCAAAGGAGAACAGCAATGACGTCATTACTGGTTCGTCCCTCATCACCCGATATGCAAGGCAAGGTTCTTGAGGTAACCCCGGAAACTGCTGGTTGGGAGCATGTCGGTTTTCGCGTTCACACACTGGCCCGTGGTCAGCATCTTGAAGCCAGCACCGCCGGTCGCGAGCACTGTCTGGTGTTGCTTTCCGGCCGTGCCACGGTGAGCTGTGGTGAACATCGCTGGGAAGATATTGGCGAGCGCATGAATATCTTCGAGAGGATGCCACCCTATGCCATCTATCTGCCGGATGGGGTGAGCTATAGCGTGGAGGCTACCACCGACCTCGAGTTGGCGGTGTGCAGTGCGCCCGGCTACGGCAACCATGAACCGCGGCTGATTGCCCCCGAGCAGATCAAATGCAGTACCAGGGGCAGTGGCACCAACACGCGCCATATTCAGGATATTCTGCCGGAAACCGAACCTGCCGACAGTCTTCTGGTCGTCGAGGTCTACACCCCGGCCGGTAATTGGTCGAGCTACCCGCCACACAAGCATGATGTGGACAATCTGCCCGAGGAGTCGATTCTCGAAGAAACCTATTACCATCGCCTTGATCCGTCTCAGGGTTTCGCCTTCCAGAGGGTCTACACCGATGATCGCTCGTTGGACGAGACCATGGCAGTGGAAGATGGTTGCTGCGTGATGGTCCCACGAGGCTACCATCCCGTCGGCGCTCCTCACGGCTATGAACTCTACTACCTCAACGTGATGGCGGGCCCCAAGCGCCAATGGAAATTCCAGAACGACCCAGCTCACGAGTGGATCGTCAATAAATAGCCCGTTGTTTAACCCGTTGTGATAGATAGCCCGGTGCCCTGGTTGGTGCGACGCTACCGGCCAATGTGGTGGGCGGGTTTCAAGCTAGGGTTGTGTGCGTGGCTTCATGTGTCAGGAGGACGAATAGTCGATTATCAGCACGCCCCAAGACGGGGCGGGTCAAAAGCTGGATAATGGCGGGCCACGTCACCCCCGGCACACATGCCGGAGTGTCTCAGCGATGCTTTTCCTCTGACGTTCAGTTTCCCTGACGCTCAGCCAGGCCCAAATCTACAGATCCGGTGCACCCATGGAAATCAAGGTCAACTTTCTCGACAACCTCCGGCTTGAAGCGAGTTTTGATGACTTTACTGTCATCACGGATCAGCCTATCCGCTACAAGGGTGATGGCTCTGCGCCGAGTCCGTTCGACTACTTCCTGGCGTCTTCGGCGTTGTGCGCAGCCTATTTCGTCAAGGTCTACTGCGTGGCTCGCGATATTCCTACCGAGAATATTCGGCTGTCGCAGAACAACATTGTCGATCCGGAGAATCGCTACAACCAGATCTTCCGTATCCAGGTAGAGTTGCCTGAGGATCTGTCCGACAAGGATCGCCAGGGGATTCTGCGCTCCATCGAACGCTGCACGGTCAAAAAGGTAGTGCAGACGGGGCCGGAGTTTCAGATCGAGACCGTCGATAATCTCGATGAAGATGCCCAGGCGCTACTGATGGCGACGCCAGAGGAGAGTGCCAGCACCTGGATTGAGGGCAAGGATCTGCCGCTGGAGCAGACGATTTCCAACATGACCGGCATGCTTGAGAAGCTGGGCATGAAGGTCGAGATTGCTTCATGGCGCAACATCGTGCCGCATGTCTGGTCACTGCATATTCGTGATGCAGCATCGCCGATGTGCTTTACCAACGGCAAGGGCTCGACCAAGGAGAGTGCTCTGTGCTCGGCGTTGGGCGAGTTCATCGAACGCCTGAGCTGCAACTTCTTCTACAACGATCAGTTTTTTGGCGAAGAGATCGCCAACAGTGAGTTCGTTCATTATCCGAATGAGAAGTGGTTCAAGCCAGGGC
The DNA here is from genome assembly GCF_001431725.1 of Halomonas huangheensis. Lineage (NCBI taxonomy): Bacteria > Pseudomonadati > Pseudomonadota > Gammaproteobacteria > Oceanospirillales > Halomonadaceae > Halomonas > Halomonas huangheensis. The sequence goes on from NZ_CP013106.1 coordinate 1,401,160, forward strand.
CGGATGATGAACTGCCGGAAGGGCTGCTGGATGACTACTGTCTGGCGATCTACAACCCGGACGGTGAGCTGTGTGGCTCGAACCTGATTGATACCAACTCCGGCAATGTCGAGCGTGGCATCGTTTCCCTGCCGTTCGTGCGTCAGTCGGATGGTGAAGAAGTCTACTTCCCGTCCAACCTGATCGAGAACCTCTATCTCAGCAACGGAATGAGTGCCGGTAACACCCTGGTTGAAGCTCAGGTGCAGTGCCTGTCGGAAATCTTCGAACGCGCGGTGAAACGCGAGATCATCGAACAGGAAATTTCTCTGCCAGACGTGCCGCTGGAAGTGCTGAAACGCTATCCCGATATTCTGGAAGGGGTCGAGGCGCTTGAGGCGCAAGGCTTCCCGATCCTGGTCAAGGATGCGTCACTCGGTGGACGCTTCCCGGTGGCCTGCGTCACGCTGATGAACCCGAAGACCGGCGGTGTATTTGCTTCCTTCGGTGCGCATCCAAGTTTTCAGGTCGCGCTGGAGCGCAGCCTGACTGAGCTGATGCAAGGTCGTAGCTTCGAGGGCCTGAACGACTTTCTGCCACCAACCTTCAACTCGCTGGCGGTCACCGAGCCGAACAACTTCGTCGAGCACTTCATTGACTCGTCTGGTGTTGTCTCCTGGCGCTTCTTCAGCTCCAAAGCCGATATCGAGTTCTGCGAGTGGGACTTCTCGGGTACCAATGAACAGGAAGTGGCCAGCCTGATGGGGATTCTCGAAGAGCTGGACAAGGAGGTCTACATGGCCGTCCATACTGACCTGGGCGCGCCGGTGTGCCGTATTCTGGTGCCTGGCTACTCCGAGGTCTATCCGGTGGAGGATCTGATCTGGGACAACACCAACATGGCGCTCGATTATCGTGAGGATATCCTCAATATCCATGCCCTGAGTGACGAGCAGCTTGCTGATCTGCTGGAGCGTCTGGAAGAGAGCCAGATCGATGAGCACATGGATATCATCACGCTGATCGGCATCGAGTTCGACGAGAACACGGTGTGGGGCCAGCTGACGATTCTTGAACTGAAGCTACTGATCCAACTGGCGCTGCAGCAGCATGAAGAAGCGTTGGAACGGGTCGCGATGTTCCTGCAGTACAACGACAATACCATCGTGCGTGGTCTGTTCTATCAGGCGATGCAGGCGGCGCTCGAGATCGTGCTCGATGACGAGCTGGAACTGGGCGACTATCTCTACAACCTTGAGCGCATGTTCGGCAAGGAGACCATGCAAGCAGTGGTGGGCTCGGTGAACGGCGAAGTTCGTTTCCATGGTCTGACACCCACCAGCATGCAGTTGGAAGGGCTGGAGAAGCACCAGCGGCTGATCGAGAGTTACCGCAAGCTGCACGCCGCGCGTGCGGCTCTGGCTGGCATGTAGCTAGCCGTCTACTCTGGTTGACCTGAGGCCCCCGTATATCGGGGGCCTTTCTTTTCTGTGGTGGCCATCATTGCCTTCTTTCAGGCGGCAGCGATGGTGACGTGATCCTTTGAGTCAGGTAGCCACGCTCATGGAGCGGCGAGTTGCCAGACTCACGCCGATATAGCAGGCCGCCGAAGCGAGACAACCATAGAGCGGTCCCTGGACCCAGCCAAGGTCTGTACCCAGCAGTAGGTAGGCACTGACGCAGAATCCCGCCGCAATGGAAGCGAAAGCCCCGAGGCTATTGCCTTGCCACAGGGTTGAGCACAAGGTCACGCCAAACAACGACGCCATCAGCGTGCCGTTGCCCAGGATGCCCAGCCACAGGATCATTACCGGCGGTAGATAGGCCATACCGACAAAGCTGCAGATACCGACAATCATGACCATCAACCGGTTGAAGGTCATGGTGGTCGTGAATCCTTCATGGCGGCCCAGCGCTGAACGCAGGTCATAGGATAATGCCGTCGAGACGGTGTGCATCAGCGAGTTGGCGGTCGACTTCATGGCAAAGAGAATGAAGAGAGTGATCACGCTCGACATCAAGGGACCAACACCGTGTTCGAGGAAGGTCGGCATGGCGAGATCAGGACTGGCGAGCTCCGGGAAATAGGCTCTGGCATACAGCCCCGCCAGTGGTGTGAAGTTCAACAGCAACCCGAGAACGGCCACCCAGATACCGACTTTCGCCATGCTCACGTCCTTCTTGATCGCCAGAAAGCGTACCGACATGAATGGCAGAGCCGCTGCCCACAGGAATGCATAGGGCAACAACAGCAGTGCCGATGCCGGACTGTCACCGTAAGGGGCGCCAGTGGTGGGATTGGCGAGCTGTGGATCCTGACTATTGAGCTGGCCGATCAACTCGCCCAGCCCTATCTCGACGAACACCACGTAAGCGATGACACAGGAGCCGAGGACCATACCCAGCACCATGACGGCGTCGGTCCAGGCGACCGCTCGCAGGCCACCAAACATCGTGTAGCAGATGACCAGCAGGGTAATCAGCAGGGCGCCCTGGGTAGGGGCGATGCCGAGCCATCCCGATACCAGCAGGCCGATGGCCTTGATCTGGGACACAAGGAAGACACTCAACAACAGGATGATGATCAGCGCGACAATGCCCTGCAGCCAACGTCCCGCGAGGCCATCGGAATGGGTCTGGGCGATGTACTCGGGAATGGTACGGCTGCCCAATGTTGCAGCCTTGCGGCGTAGGTAGTTGGCGAAGAACAGCGTGGCGATCAGAAACGCCGGGGTATAGAAGGTGTTCGAGAACAGTTCTAGTGAACCATATTCGTAGGCCACGCCAGGCGAGCCGATGAATACGAAGCCACTATAGCCAGTGGCAACCAGCGTGGCGGCGGCGACGAAAGGACCGAGCGAGTTGTTGGCGACAAGGAAACCGGATTCATCCTTGTCGCCTGCGGCACGCATGGAGTGGAGCGACAGGCCGATCAGGATCAGAGCCGAGCAGCTTAACAGCAACCAATTCAACATCAGAGGAAACTCCTTGAGATCATTGTTCTAGTTCTGGCTGCGAAGGTGTCAGTGCTTGCGTGAGAGCAGCAGTGCTGCCACCGCTAACGCCAGAGTTGCAGCCGAGGCAATACCGAAGGCGAGAAAGGTCCAGGATTCCATGTCTTCTCCTGCTGGTTGTACGTTGTGGCTCTTGGTGTGAAGCAAGTTGGTGTGAAGCAAGTTGGTGTGAATCGAGCTGAGGTGAGTTGGAGACACACCGCCCCTGGGCCACGTGAAATCACGCAGCGGATCATGTCTCAACAGAGGTGGAGCGCCGTCTCAGTGGTGACTGTGTCAGTTTCGTGGCGACGACTTTTGATCAGTGCCGACGATGCCTGATTGATCCGTTGGGCAGCATCAAGAGGGGCAGGCTTCGCCAGCTGGAAAGGGGGTGTGTCGTCATGGGTAATGACTCCGTTGCCGGGTGTTATTGTAAGTGGGTCGTGCCGGCATCCATCACGACCTGAAAATGACGATAGCGTCGACACCCTGGTTAATTAAAATATTATTATGTGAACGGCAGCTTCAGCTTTTTCTATGCAAGTCATGCCAAAGCCCCTTTGCTGAGGAGAGCTGGTGTTTCAGAGGCTTCCAATGCGATCACGAGGCGCCTGAGAAAGGTCTCGCAGCGTGCCAACTGCTCGTGCGTCACGAATTCATCGGGTTGATGACCCTGATCCATGCTGCCGGGGCCGCAGATCAGAGTCGGGATTCCCAATTCCTGCTGAAAGAGTCCACCTTCGGTGCCGTAGCCGATGCGTTCTCGAGTGCAGTCGTCGAGCAGGGCAACAATGAACCCCACCAGCGCTTCATCGTCAGCCATCGACAATCCGGGATAAGCACTGAGGCGTTCCATCTGGATACCGGCTTCAGGGTGTATCCTGCGCATCTCGGCTTCCAGCAACGACGCTTCTGACATCAGCTCCGCAAGCAGCATGTCGACATCGTCTGCCGGAACGTTGCGGATCTCGAGGTCGATGCGACAATCCTGAGGCACGATGTTGAGTGCAGTCCCGCCCTGAACAACGCCTACCTGCAGCGTGGTATGGGGAATCGCGAAGCGCTCGTCGAAGGGACCGGTTTGAGCTTTCTCTATTGCCTTTCTCTCCACCCAGGTGATCAGTCGAGCAGCGGCATGGATGGCATTGACTCCCTCGGGGGCCATCCCGGAGTGACAGGCCTTGCCGCGTAGCTTCAGGCATACGGCGAGCTTGCCCTTGTGGGCGGTGGCCAGACGCATGGACGTCGGTTCACCGACCACACATGCCGCCGGGCGTTGTGGGTGGTGGGCAAGGTCGTTGATCAGGGTACGGACACCCAGGCAACCCACTTCTTCATCGTGAGAAAAAGCCAGATGGATGGGCACATTGAGATCCGCCTTGACCATGGCGGGCACCGCGGCCAACACGCAGGCGAGGAAGCCTTTCATATCGGCGGTGCCTCGTCCGTATAGCCGTTCGTTCTCGGCGGTCAATTGGAATGGTTCGACTCGCCAGGTCTGGCCGGTGACCGGCACGGTATCCGTGTGTCCTGAGAGCATGATTCCTGAACGATCATCGGGGCCAATGGTGGCATAGAGGTTGGCCTTTGCTCCGCTGTCGTCGAGGACACGTCGTGAGGCCACTCCGTAATCAGCCAGATATGCCTCGATGAATTCGATCAGCGGCAGGTTGGAGCGGTGGCTGGTGGTATCGAAGGCCACCAGCTCGGCGAGCAGGTCGGTGACAGACATCTGGGACATGGGAGCTTCCCGTAGGGACAGTAGTAAGTAACGGATCTACCGGGCAGGGAAGGGAGATAGCAACCCTTCCACTGCCTGGCCAGTGTGGCATGGAGCAGGCTCGGGCCTCAGCGCGAGTCTCCCGGTACGCCATAGGAAGGGGACTGGTCGGGACGACTTGCGCGACAGACGTAGGCATCGCGCTGCGGAAGATAGTTCGCCCACACCATGCGCAATTCGGTCAGCGGCGAAATATGCCAGTCCACTCGTAGATCAACCACTGGCCAACTGGCCTGATCGGTGACCTTGAGTCCCGCTGAATATACCGGTCCCATTTCGCCGCCTGCCGCCAGGCCAGCTTCCAGAGCTGACAGTAATCGCTCGGCAAGTTCACCCTCGTGGGTCTCGAAGGTCGCTATCATGGCCTGGATGACTGCGGTATCTGCCAGCATGTTGCCGCCCGCGACGCAATCGCGACCCTGATGTGTGGCGTGCAGTCCGAGCGTCTCCATACCGCTATGGACGGCGCTGTGGCCCTGCCCATCAAGCACCTGGAGCTGACGCCATTCCGGGTACTCCTCGTTTTCGATGATCCGCGCCAACACCTGTTCGGCGTTGAGCCCCTGCTGCAACAGTGACACGCCCAACTGGCCCAGTCCTGGGTTGGTGACGTTCTGGGTCAGTACCACCCCCTTGCCCGGGGCAACGAAGGGACAGCGGCTGGCGACACAGATGCTGGAAGAACTGATGGCGGTACCGAACTGCCCAGTCTCCCGGCAGAAACCGGCGATGGAAAAGGTCATTGGGTGTCCTCCTCTGGAATCACGGCGATGACGTCGATTTCCATCAGCCATTCGGGCTGGGCGAGTCCGGCGACCACCAGACCTGTGGAGATCGGAAAGACTCCCTTGAGCCATTTGCCGACTTCGCGATAAACCGGCTCACGAAAGCGGGGGTCGGTGATATAGGTAGTGGTCTTGACGATATGGCTGAGGTCGGAGCCGGCCTCCTCGAGTAGCTGCTTGACGTTCTTCATGGCTTGTTCGGCCTGAGAACCAGGGTCGCCCAGGCCGATGAGGTTGCCATTGAAGTCAGTACCGACCTGACCGCGCACATAAACCGTATTTCCCGCCCGAACTGCCTGGCAGAGATCATTGTCCAGACTCTGGTTGGGGTACGTCTGCTGGGTATTGAACATGCGGATTCGTGTATGAGTCGGCATCAATCTTCCCTCGCTATACGGACTTCCTGAGTCTGTGATTGGGCATATGCTGCATTGTTGCGACCGCTGTGATCAGCGCTCCCTGTTCGGTATTGCAAGGCATCCTGGTAAGCCAGGTATTTACGCTGTGTCGCGATATGGTCGGCAATATGTCTGGCATCGTGCCAGACGCCCCAGATGAAGCTGGAGCCGCGGCGTGACAGCCATGGCAAACCGAGGAAATAGATGCCGGGTTCGCTGGAAACACCACGTTGATGCTGCGGCTTGCCGTGCTCATCAAAGGCATTGACCTTCAGCCAGCGGTAATCGACGGCAAAGCCTGTGGCCCAGATGATCGAGCCAATGCCGGCTTCCGCCATATCGAGTTCCAGAAGCGGATCGGTGATGCATTCCGGACTGGGCGGAATGATCCGAGCTTCCGGCTCCTGGGGAAGATCGAGACCATTGCGTGCAATATAGGCATCGGCGGCATCGAGTAATGACAGATAGTTCTCGTCACCGCGTGCAATGTTCTCGGCCAAGTCTGTCTCGAAGGATACCTTGCCGTTGTCGAAAGCTTTTGTTCTGCCGACGAGAGTGACGCCTTGGCGTGCCAGGTGACGAAAATCAACGGTATGGCCGCCTCGTGCACCGCTGACGGCAATCGTGACGTGCTCCGTACCTGGTGCCATGGCTTCAGCATCCCACTCACCGAGAACACCCAACCACCAGCAGAAGTCTCGACCGCGATAGGCGCGTGGCGGGCGGTGGTGAGGGCCAACCGAAAGGTGAACATTGCGGCCGGAACGTTGTAGCTCATCGGCTATCTGGACCCCTGAGGAACCCGCCCCGACCACGAGTACCGCTCCTTCCGGTAGCTGCTCCGGGTTGCGGTACTCGGAGGAGTGTAGTTGCGTGAGATTGGCATCTTCGGGAGCGATCGGCGGGATGACCGGACGCTGAAAGGGACCTGTTGCCGCGACCACGCGGTTGGCCTTGATCACGCCTTCCGAAGTCTCGATCGTGAAGCCGGGCTGACCAATATTGCGCTCGACGCTCAGTACATCAACACCAGTGTGGACGGGGGCGTTGAACTTTCTGGCGTAGTCCTCGAAGTAGGCGGCAATTCGCTCCTTCGATGGGAAGCCATCGGAATCGACATCGTCGAATTCCAGCCCCGGGAATCGGTCATGCCACGCTGGGCCGTTGGCGACCAGGGAATCCCAGCGCTCGGTCCGCCAGCGTTCTGCAATGCGATGACGCTCCAGAACAAGGTGTGGGATATCAAGGTGACTCAGGTGTTCGCTCATTGCCACGCCGGCCTGGCCGGCGCCGACGATAAGGGTATCGATTTCCTTGTTTTCTATTGTCATGTTCATGTCCTTGCTGTCTAACCTGTTGAGCTGGCGCTCGAAAAATCACGGTGCGCAGGCGAGTGTCTTCCACCGTTATCGTGTTGTTGTGCGTGTGTTGCTGGGCCCGTGTGATGGTGTGCAGGTAGATTAGGAGCCAGGTTGGTATCAGTTAAAATATAGTTATTCGAGCTTTTGAATCGGTTTTACTGATGCAGGTAGGATGACCATACCGCCAGGCGGTTCTGACCCAAGGGCTGGTGCTGCTGATCAACAGGCAAGAAGCGTTATTTCACCGGCAGTGGAAAAGCTGGCGATCAGGAAACAGGAAACAGGCAAAACAGTTACGAAAGCGCCTTCCATCAGCGCTTCTGCTAGGCTGGCGAGACCTCGATGGCCGGTAACTACAACCGGCGGATCGACTCCTTGAGTCATGACAACGGTATCCATGTATGCGCCATTTCACCCTCAAGCAGTTGCGCTACTTCACGGTGGCTGGCGACCTATCCAGTGTTACCCTGGCGGCTAGACAGCTGCATGTTTCTCAGCCATCGATCTCCGCAGCCATTCAGCAGATCGAGGAAGTGACAGGGCTGCAGTTGTTCGTTCGTCACCATGCCCAGGGACTATCGCTGACGCCGGCTGGTAAGCAGCTCCTTGCACGTGCCAAGCAGCTGTTGCGTGACGCGGATGGCCTGGAGCAGTTTGCCGTATCATTGGGAGAGGATGTCGCGGGTGAGCTGCGTCTGGTGGCTTTTCCGACCTTTGCTCCGGTTTTTCTGCCGCAGTTGCTGCGGCGTTATGCCGATGCCTATCCGGCGGTTAGCCTGGCGTGTCACGAGGAAAATCAGGTCGACATCATCAGAGGGCTGAATCAGGGCGAGTATGAGCTGGCTTTCACCTATGACCTCCAGGTGCCCGCCAATATTGATTTCACTCCGCTACACCGTTTTCCACCCTATGCCGTAGTGGCCGAAGATCATCCCTTGAGCCAGCGAGAGCAGGTGAGTCTTGCAGAGTTGGTCGAATTCCCGATGGTGTTGCTGGATTGGCCACAGAGCCGTGAATACTTCCTGTCGATCTTCGACATTCATGGCTTGAAGCCCCAGGTCGCCTATCGTGCCAAGTCGCTGGATATGATTCGCGGTCTGGTGGCCAATGGTTTTGGCTTTTCGCTGTTCAACACTCCACTGACAACCGTCGAGGCATTCGATGGGCGTCGTTTGACGGCGCTGCGGATTGAGGATGAAGCTCGACCACTCTCCATGGGGCTGGCTTCTCTGAAGGGGTTGCGCCTGAGCCCCGCCGCGGAAGCCATGCGTGAGCTGGCAATGCGCACTGATGTCACCGCAATGGTGGTTGGTCGCAAAAGCGCCGTCTGAACTCACTTCATCCGGACAGGACGTGCTGTTTACCTGCTGACGCGCTGGCGCCAGCAGGTAGCGCTGCGTTCGAATCCTTGCATCATAAAAAACTATTCAATAGCTCACATAATTATATTTTAACGATTCAAAGGCTCTGCCTAGTGTGACAGCAACGGGACGGCTGGTTTTATGCTGAGCCGCGATCACAACGACATTCGACATCATCGTGGTATTTGAAATCACAACGGCATTTGAAATCACAACGGCATTCGACATCACAACAACATTGGATAATGGAGTCTCTCTGATGGCTATGCATGATCTTGCATACTGGCGCGACCTTCGCGCTGGCCTTTGTATTCCCACCTCCGCTTTCATCAACGGCCAGGCCACTGACGCCGCCGATCGCAGTACTCTGACAACCTGGAATCCCGCTACGGGGGAGGCATTGGGCGAAGTGTCGGCCTGTGGCACAGAAGATATTGAACGTGCCGTATTGGCGGCTCGTCGCAGCTTCGATGATGGAGAGTGGTCTCGGGCAGCACCGGCAACACGTAAATCCGTGTTGCAGCGGTTGGCAACGCTGATGATGGAGCATCGCGATGAGTTGGCGTTGCTCGAGACGCTGGATACCGGTAAACCGATCCGTGATGCCTACCAGCTCGATATCCCCGGTGCCGCTGGGTGTTTTGGTTGGTATGCCGAGGCTGTCGACAAGCTCTATGGAGAAGTGGCGCCTACGGATGGCGAGAACCTTGCGACCATTACCCGTGAGGCACTGGGAGTGGTAGCCGCAGTAATCCCGTGGAACTTTCCGCTGGACATCACCGCATGGAAAGTGGCCCCGGCATTGGCCGCGGGCAATAGTGTGATTCTCAAACCTGCGGAGCAGTCGCCCTTGACGGCATTGCGCCTGGCACAGCTGGCCAGTGAGGCAGGAATTCCGGATGGGGTCTTCAATGTCGTACCGGGCCTTGGGCATGTCGCTGGCCAGGCGTTGGGATTGCATCCGGATGTGGATTGCCTGGCATTTACTGGATCCACGGCAACTGGCAAGCGCTTTCTTGAGTACTCATCGCGTTCGAACATGAAGCAGGTATGGCTGGAGTGTGGCGGCAAGAGTCCCAATCTGGTTTTTGCCGACAGTGACCTTGATGCCGCGGCGAGTGCGGCGGTGCAGGGGATCTACTTCAACCAGGGAGAGGTCTGTTCGGCGAATTCGAGAATTCTGGTCCAGCGAGAGATCAAGGATGCCTTCGTTGAGCGCTTTGTCGCCATCGCGTCGCAACTGGTGGTGGGAGATCCGCTGGACCCAGCCACCGATGTGGGGTCGCTGATTGATGCAGATCATGCCAGCAAGGTGCGGGGCTATATCGCCCTGGGAGTGGAAGAGGGCGCGCATCTTGCGCTGGGGCAGTTGCCTGGTGATGACGTGCAGGGAGCATTTGTCGTGCCCACGTTATTCGACAGTGTGACTCCCCAGATGACCATCGCACGGGAAGAGATATTCGGCCCGGTGGCGGCATTGATCGAGTTTACGGATGAGAACGAGGCTGTGGCTATTGCCAATGACTCCATCTATGGGCTGGCTGCCTCGGTCTGGACGCGCGACCTGTCCCGCGCTCACCGAGTCTCGAGACGTTTGCGGGCCGGCACTGTGTCGGTGAATACCGTCGATGCCATTGATTTTACGACGCCGTTTGGCGGCTACAAGCAGTCCGGGTTCGGTCGTGACCTGTCGCTGCATGCGCTGGACAAGTTCACTCAGCTCAAGACGACCTGGATTCGCCTCTGACTCATATTTCCAATCCTCCCGCTGACGCGATGTCAGCGGGCAATAACCCCCTACAACAACAAGAGGGTCAAGACCATGCAAGATGTCGCATCCAAACCGGCGTCAGCTACGGCTGTCACTGGCAAGCGGGCCAGGCGTGGCCTGGGGCTCAAGTCTCTGATGGCCGTTGCCGTCGGTCTGGTGGTATCCCAGGGCGTGATGGTAGTGATGCTCCAGGGCGTTGGCATCGCGGGCGCAGCGTTCGTCGTACCTCTGGCCATCGCCTGGGTTCTGGCATTGTGCTACGCAGCGTCGTTCTCCGAGCTGGCACTGATGGTGCCAAGAGCAGGTAGCCTGAGTGCTTATACCGAAGTGGCTCTGGGGCACTTTCCGGCAATTCTGTCGGTGTTCTCCGGTTATGTCGTGGTGGCCATGTTTGCGCTTTCCGCTGAATTGATGCTGGTCAACTATCTGCTCGGTGTCCTGTACCCGGCTATTGAAGGCTCCCAGTACATCGCTTTCGGTATTCTCGCGGTCTTCACCATGCTCAACCTGTTGGGCATTGATGTGTTCGCCAGGCTGCAGAACGTCCTGGCGTTCGTCATGGTGGTTGCGCTGACGTTGCTCGGTGTCAGTGCACTGAGTGGTGGATTTGCGCCGCACAGCGTTGAATCCTCCGAGCTGATCGCAGGCTTCAGTCTAGGGGATGGAGCCTTGACGCTGATTGCGCTGGCCATCTGGGGCTATGTCGGAGCTGAGTTCGTCTGCCCGCTGGTAGGGGAGGCACGCGATCCCGAGCGCAATATCCCACGCTCGATGTATCTGGGACTGACGGTAATTCTTGCGGTCTTTACGCTCTATTGTCTGGGGGCGCTCTTTTATGTCCCGCGTGACGTGCTGGTTTCGGCTGAATTGCCACACCTGGAATATGCCAGAGCTGCTTTCGGTGGGTCGGGAACCTTCCTGCTGGCAGTAGCGGCAGTGACCGCAACCTGCAGCACCGTCAACACCTCATTGGCTGCGGTGCCTCGCATGCTGCAAGGGATGGCCGAGCAAGGCCAGGCCTTTCCCATGCTGGGATGGCTGACCCGTGCCACCCGCGTGCCTTGGGTTGCGGTGCTGTTTGTCGCCGGTGTGACGGGACTCCCCTTGCTGATCTGGGGCAACGATCCGAGCACAGTGGGCCTGTTGCTGATCTCAGCGGCCATTGCCTGGTTGATCGCCTATGTCATTGCGCACGTCAATGTCATTGCGCTGCGTTTCCGTTATCCCGACGCCAGGCGCCCCTATCGCGCTCCTTTCTATCCGCTGCCACAACTGATCGGCATCGCCGGCATGGTCTACGCCATCGTCTATGCCTCTCCAGCGCCGGAATTGACCCACAAGATATTCCTCAACGCTGGAGTGGTGCTGGGCCTGGTCAGTGTTGTTGCTGTGGTCTGGATCAAGCTGGTCATGCGTAAGCCACTGTTCCGGCCTGAACCTCTCAATGAAATCACCAACCCTTGATGTCGGCACCTCGAGGCCGGCCTCGCGGTGTGTCTCACAACCTGAAGGAGAATCACAATGACCAGTCAGAACGTTGGCACCAATCTCGAGAAGCAGGAAATCTGGCAGAAGGATCGGGATCATTTCGTGCACCCCTGGACCGACTTTTCCACGTTCAAGGAGAGTGGCTCCATGGTCTTGCGCCAGGCCGACGGTGTGTCCGTACAGGATGCTGATGGCAAACGCTATCTGGATGGCATTGGTGGACTGTGGTGCGTGAACATTGGCTATGGCCGTGAGGAGATTGCTGAGGCGGTAGCCGAGCAGATTCGTGATATTCCCTACTTCTCGACGTTTGGTCACCACACTACCGCACCCGCCGCTCGCCTGGCGGCTAAACTCGCGGATCTGGCGCCGGGGGATCTCAATCACGTCTTTTATGGTTGCGGCGGGTCCGTGGCCAACGATACGGCTGTGCGCTTGATTCATTTCTATTTCAATCAGCTTGGCAAGACCAGCAAGAAGCAGATCATCTCGCGCATCGATGGTTATCACGGCAGTACTTACATGGCGATGTCGATTACCGGGGTCGAGTTCGACCATATCGGCTTCGATATCGATCGCCAGTTGGTCCATCACATTTCCTGCCCCAACCCCTATCGTCGCCAGGAAGGACAGAGCCTGGAGGCATTCTGTGACGAGAAGGTGCAGGAGCTTGAGGAGAAGATTCTCGAGTTGGGTCCGGACAATGTCGCAGCATTCTTCGCTGAACCGATCATGGGTGCCGGCGGGGTCATCGTGCCGCCCGAGGGATATCACCGCAAGACGCTGGCAGTGTGCCGCAAGTATGACGTTCTCTACGTCTCCGATGAGGTGGTCACCGCCTTCGGACGGCTTGGGCACATGTTTGCGTCGCAGGATGAGTTCGGGATTGTTCCGGATATCATCACCTGTGCCAAGGGACTGACGTCCGGCTACCTGCCCCTGGGGGCAACGATCTTCTCCGATCGTATCTATGAGGTGATCAGCCGGCCCCAGGCGGAAGGCGCGCTCTTCACCCATGGATTTACCTACTCGGGGCATCCCGTCAGCTGTGCCGCAGGGCTCAAGAACATCGAGATCATGGAGCGAGAGGCTATCTGCGATCACGTCAAGGATGTGGGAGACTACTTTGAACGACGTCTCCATGAGCTGGAAGATCTGCAGATTGTCGGCGATGTGCGTGGTCGAAAATTCATGATGTGTCTGGAGAATGTGGCCGACAAGGCGACCCGGAAGTTGATCGATCCCGAGGCGAAGATCGGCAACCGGATCGCGGATGAGTGCCAGAAGCGTGGTTTGATCGTGCGTCCTCTGGCGCACATGAACATTCTCTCGCCGACGTTGATCCTCTCACGAGACGATGTCGACTTCGTGGTGCAGACATTGCGCGACAGCATCGAGGCAGCCACCGAGTCGCTCAAGGTGGACGGCTATCTGCCACGCTAAGGCCATGCCCCCGACTCGAGGAGTCGGGGGCATGCTTCTCGCCTCGGTAAATGGCGGCACTGGGGTTAATGAAACCGATCCATGAAATGGGTTTCTGAAACAATCATTGAATAGCCAAGGCAGCTTTAGGCAACGGTAGCGCGACGGCCTTGTGGTTTATCACCCCGGCATCCTTCTGAACGACTACTGACGTTCAACCCTCAGTATCTCCACGCCTTGATCTTCGATACCGCCTTGCTGACGGAGCGGTCGATGAGGTTTGGTTGCTTTCTATTCGATACAGCATCCTTTCTGCACAGGCACGTCTGCCTTGCCTGATCTTGTCCTCGCTGGCGTTCCTCCTGGACCTAGGTATAGGTAACGTCACTTGGCCTATGTATATATAGTGTCTATCTGTTGTATATAACAGGTGAGCAGAAGTATTCTCGTGCTTGAGGGGGCAGGGACGGCAGAAAGATGCCCCGGACAGGTTGCCGTTGCGATGACTCTGCGAGGTGTAACTCCATGAACATGAATATGAAGTTTCTTCAGGACCTGCTGTCGCGAGTATCCAGCAGGGCTCGAGATCACGATGTCGGGGGGAGGGGCCGTACCAGCAAGAGTGGCAGCTCACCATTATTCCAACTGAGTGCCGCCTGCCATGCCTTGATGAATAGTGGTGGCGAAGCGTCGCGTATTCTCGTCGCGCAACGGGCACTCGAGCATTATGCCCAGTTGGATGCGCAGGATCGGGTAGCGTTCTTCACCTTGTTGGCCGAGGAATATGCCGCGGACTCCGAGGCTGTACACCTCGCCTATGCCGCGTATCGGGATGAGGAAAGCAATGCCAACCTGGAACGGCTGTTCACGGCATGTGAGCCCGCTCGCCAGAATCTGTTGCGGCGTCTCAACCTATGCCCAGGTGGGACTTTTGAGCTGGTCAAGATGCGCGCCGATCTGTTGGGACTGCTCAAGGAACATCCCGAACTGGCGCCGTTGGATGCCGATTTCGCCCACTTGTTTTCCTCCTGGTTCAATCGTGGCTTTCTGGTGCTGGAGAGTATCGACTGGAATACCCCGGCTGCAGTGTTGGAGAAGGTTATTCAGTACGAGGCGGTACACGAGATTCATGACTGGGAAGACTTGCGTCGTCGCCTCGGGCCTCAGGACCGACGCTGCTATGCCTTCTTTCATCCCGCAACCGGCGATGAGCCGCTGATCTTTGTCGAAGTTGCCTTGTGCCGCGGGATTCCCGACAACATCCAGAGCATTCTGGCGTCGACGGAGGAGCTGGATGCCAATGATGCAGACACGGCGGTGTTCTACAGCATCAGCAATTGTCAGCGTGGTCTGAAAGGCGTCTCTTTCGGTAACTTCCTGATCAAGCAGGTGGTGCAGGAACTGAAACGTGAACTGCCCAACCTCCGGGAATTCGTCACTCTATCTCCGGTGCCGGGCTTCGCGGCCTGGCTTTCCAGTGCGCGCAGTGCAGGGCAGGTCAAGCTGTCCCCACATGCCGAGTCAGCACTCGAGGAGGGTGCCTGGCAGGAAAACGAGGAAAGCCGTAAGACCCTTGCTGGGGAGCTGATGCCATTGGCGGCCCATTACTTCCTCGAAGCGAAGCATCGCAGTGGTCAGCCACTCGACCCGGTGGCGCGCTTTCATCTTGGCAATGGTGCCAGTCTGCACCGCATGAACTGGCCTGGAGACACCTCCACCAAGGGGCTGAAGCAGGCGCATGGCCTGATGGTCAATTACCGCTACCAGATCGACCAGATCGAACAGAACCATGAAGCCTACAGCCGTGAAAGCAGCATCATCTGCTCCTCCGAAATTCGCCGTATGGCGGCAAAACAGAAACCACGTAGCCAGCAGAAGGCGGATGCCTGAGGGCGGCGTATTCCTTGTTCACTTCCACCAGAGAGAACGTCATGAATCATAATCTCTATCTGCAGTTTCTTCCGCATTTTGAGCGACAGCCGGACAAGGTACTGATCGACACTCCTGAAGGTGCTGAATATCGCTATGCGGATGTATTGACAACATCACAGCGGCTGGCGTCCGTGCTGTCCGAATTGGGAGTGCAGCCGGGTGACCGGGTGGCGGTACAGGTCGACAAGAGTCCGCAGGTGGTGATGCTGTATCTCGCCTGCCTGCAGGTAGGCGCGGTATATCTGCCGCTGAATACCGGTTACACCGACGCCGAAATCGACTATTTCCTTGGTGATGCCGAGCCGCAGCTTTATGTCTGCACGCCGGAAAACCTCGCCCATGCCCAGCGTTTCAGTCAGCAGGGCAGAGTCGTTCATGTGGAGAGCCTTGGTACTGCCAGTGATGGCACGCTGATGGATCAGGCTCAGTCGTTGGCGGCGACCTCTGATGTCGCACAGGTCGAGGCCAATGACCTGGCGGCGATTCTCTATACCTCCGGGACCACTGGACGTGCCAAGGGGGCGATGCTCAGCCACGCCAACCTGGCGTCGAACAGCCGCTCGCTGGTTGAGGCCTGGCATTACACTGCTGATGACCACCTGCTGCATGCCTTGCCGATCTTCCACACCCATGGGCTTTTCGTCGCTTGTAACGTCACGCTGACGGCTGGCGCCTCGATGACTTTCCTGTCGCGCCTGGATGTCGACAAGCTGCTGGATGGCATGCCGAGCGCCACAGTGTTGATGGGCGTGCCGACCTTCTATACCCGTCTATTGCAGTCGCCACAGCTGGATCGTGATGCGGTGCACAACATGCGTCTGTTTGTGTCCGGCTCTGCACCGCTGCTGGCCGAAACTCATGATGAGTTCCACCAGCGTACTGGTCACGCCATTCTTGAGCGTTACGGCATGACCGAAACCAACATGAACACTTCCAACCCCTACGAAGGCGCGCGTTGTCCGGGCACTGTCGGTATGCCGCTGCCTGGAGTGGAAGTGCGTATCTCGGATCGTGAGACCGGCGTGGCGTTGTCCCAGGGTGAAACGGGAATGGTCGAGGTGCGTGGCCCCAATGTCTTCCAGGGCTATTGGCGCATGCCGGAAAAGACCAAATCCGAGTTTCGTGATGATGGCTTCTTCATTACCGGAGACCTTGGACGCATTGATGAACAGGGTTACCTGCAGATTGTCGGGCGTGACAAGGACCTGGTGATTTCTGGTGGTTACAACGTCTACCCCAAGGAAATCGAGCAACTGATCGATGATCTGCCTCAGGTACTGGAATCTGCGGTCATCGGCGTGACTCATCCCGATCTGGGGGAGGGCGTCACGGCGGTGGTGGTACTGAAGAGCGGTGAGAGCCTCAGCGGTGACGAGATCATTGCCGGCCTTCAAGGCCATCTGGCGCGCTACAAGCAACCGCGCCGGGTGTTCTTCGTCGACAGCCTGCCGCGGAATGTGATGGGCAAGGTGCAGAAGAATCAACTGCGTGCCACCTACGCCGATATCTATCAACACAAGGAAGCCACCGACGCCTGATCTGGAACACCCGTAGAGGGCATATCCATAACAAGCACGCCAGCGCGCTTCTACAGCAGACATGTCTACAGAAAACATGTCTACAGCAAACATGGCCGCGCGCAATGTATCAACACGAAGCTTGATCACGATATTTCCAACACAATGATAATAGCGAGAAGTGACCATGGTGATTTACGGAGTAGCCCTGTTGGCAGGGTGCATGATGGTTGGCCTGATCATCGGCGACCTGCTCGGACAGGTTCTGGGTATCGATTCCAACCTCGGTGGCGTGGGTATTGCCATGCTGCTGTTGATCTTCACTACCAGTTGGCTGAAGGACCGCAATAAATTGCCGGAACCTACGGTTTCCGGGATCAATTTCTGGAATGCCATGTACATTCCAATTGTGGTGGCGATGGCGGCATCCCAGAATGTCGCCGCCGCCTTCAGTGGTGGTCTGGTTGCCCTGTTGGCGGGTGTTCTGGCCGTGGTACTTGGGCTGGCTCTGGTGCCTGTGATCGCTGGCAAGGCACCGGACAGAAGTACCGATCGTGGTGCTGATGGCCGCTTGTCCTCGACTACCCGGTCGGGCTACTGAAGGAGGAGTGAACGATGTTGGAATCATTGACTGAGCTGTTCGATAAGTATCACCTCATTGCTGCCTTCGCGGTCATCGGTCTTACCATGTACCTGGCCTATTGGGTCAGTGCCCGTTTTACCCGGGGCAAGTTACATGGCTCGGCAATCGCCATCATGATTGGTCTGGCGCTGGCCTGGTTTGGTGGGGTGGTCACCGGTGGTGAGGATGGACTCGCTGATATCAGCCTGTTTTCCGGTTTGGGCCTGATGGGTGGTGGCATGTTGCGCGATCTGGCGATCATTGCCACGGCCTATGGAGTGCAGTTCAGTGAAATCCGTCAGGCTGGAGTGCGCGGAGTGATAGCACTGTTCGCCGGAGTGATTGTGTCATTCGTCGCTGGTGGTGTGGTGGCGGTAGGCTTTGGCTATACCGATCCGGTAGATATCACCACCATCGGTGCGGGAGCCGTTACCTATATCGTCGGGCCTGTGACCGGGGCGACCCTGGGGGCAAGTTCCGAAGTAATCGCGCTGTCGATTGCCGCTGGTCTGGTCAAATCGATACTGACCATGGTCGCGACACCGATGACCGCGCGGCTGATCGGGTTGGACAACCCGCGTTCAGCGATGATCTTCGGCGGCATGATTGGTACTACCAGCGGTGTCGCAGCAGGCCTCGCTGCCACTGACGCGCGTCTGGTGCCCTATGGAGCCATGACCGCGACCTTCTATACCGGGTTGGGAATTCTGTTGGCGCCGACCTTGCTGTTCCTCGTGGTGCGAGCCATTGCCGGATAGCAGCAAGTCCCCCAGATGGTGTGTGCTGCCTATTTCGATCCAGCCAACAGTGGTCGCCTGATTCAGTAACGGCGCAAGGCTGCCTTGCCGGTAAAGCGAGTATCCTGACGCCGGCTTATCCATTACTCCGGTATAGCCACAGCCCCCGCTTCGGCGGGGGCTGTGGCGTTTCTGGCTACCCATCCGAATACACCCGCCTCTGGATTGTATGGATTGGTCAACAAATATTGCGTGTGACGAGTCTATGCTTCTTCCAGCCATCATGGCTTCAGTTTCATTGAATTAATTTGTTTAAAAACAATAGGTAATATCGATGTTAAAAAATAGACCAAAGTTGTATTTCTAATTGGTCGACCAATCTCTACTTTTGAATGGTCAACCAATTGTGAGGTCCATGATGGGAACACCAGCACAGAGTGTCGTCTCCGACGACATCGAAAACCTCAGGCACCATGCGTATCGCATTCGACGCAATGCGTTGCTGATGGGCGAAGTTCAGGGTCAGGGATACGTTGGCCAGGCACTGGGGATCGCTGATGTGCTGGCGGTTGCCTATTGCCGCCAATTGAACATGCGTGCCGATGATCCTGAGTGGGAAGGGCGCGACCGCTTTCTGCTCTCGATCGGCCACTACGCTATCGCACTGTATGCTGCGCTGATCGAGGCGGGAGTGATCAGCGCCGATGAAATCGATAACTATGGCAGTGATGACAGCATGCTGCCGATGTCCGGTATGGCGGCCTATACGCCGGGCATGGAGATCACCGGTGGGTCTCTGGGGCATGGCCTGGGCATCGGTGTCGGTATGGCACTGGGCCTCAAGCGCAAGAACAGTGGTTCGCGTATCTATAACCTGCTCTCCGACGGTGAGTTGAACGAAGGCTCGACCTGGGAAGCCGTCGCATCGGCTGCGCACTGGAAGCTCGACAATCTGATCGCCATCGTCGACGTCAATGACCAGCAGGCCGATGACCGTTCCTCCACCGTGCTCAACTACGAGCCAGTTGCCGACAAGTGGCAGGCCTTCGGCTGGGAAACCTGGCGCGTCGATGGCAATGATCTTACCGCGCTGGTCGAAGCCTTCGATCAGGCCGTCAACAGCACCTCCGACAAGCCGCGCGTACTGATCTGCGACACCTTGATGGGGCGTGGTGTGCCGTTTCTGGAAAGTCGCGACAAGACTCATTTCATTCGTGTCGATGAGAACGAGTGGAGTCTGGCGCTGCAGCAACTCGATGAGGTTTACGGTATCAGTGCGGAGGAACAGTCATGACAGCTCGGCCCAGGCTCAAGACATCGGCGATGATTGCATCGATCGCCGCGGAAGGTCAGGCGACCACCAGCGCGCCGTTCGGCCATGCTCTAGTTGAGGCGGCGAAGCGTGATGAACGCATCGTTGGCATGACCGCGGATCTCGGCAAGTACACGGATCTGCATATCTTCGGCCAGCAATTCCCCGAGCGTTACTACCAGATGGGCATGGCTGAGCAGTTGCTGATGAGCGCTGGTGCGGGTATGGCGCGAGAGGGATTCGTTCCCTTCCTGACCACTTACAGCGTCTTTGCCTCGCGCAGAGCCTACGACTTCATCTGCATGGCGATTGCCGAAGAGCGGCTCAACGTCAAGATCGTCAGCGCCTTGCCTGGCTTGACCACCGGCTATGGCCCCAGTCACCAGGCGACGGAAGATATCGCCATTTTCCGTGGTATGCCCAACCTGACCATCATCGATCCGTGCGATGCACTGGATATCGAACAGGCGGTTGACGCCATGGTCGAGTTCGATGGCCCCGTCTACATGCGTCTGCTGCGTGGCAAGGTGCCGCGTGTCCTCGATCGTTTCCCGGATTATCAGTTCAAGATCGGCAAGGCGCAGCGCCTGATGGCTGGTGAAGATGCGCTGATCATTGCCTCAGGGTTGATGACCATGCGTGCCGTTGAAGCGGCCGACGAGCTCGCAGAGCAGGGTATCAAGGTCAGTGTTCTGCACTGCCCGACCATCAAACCACTGGACACACAGACGATTGTCGATGAGGTCCGCCAGCACACCGGCAAACCGGTGTTTGTCGCCGAGAACCATACCGTGGTCGGTGGCCTTGGTGAGGCAGTCGGTGCGCTGTTGATGCGTGAAGGCGTCTGCGCGGAGTTCCACCAGATTGGCCTTCCCGACGAATTTCTCGATGCGGGGGCATTGCCCACGCTGCATGACCGTTATGGAATCTCCACCAGGGAAGTGGTGAGCAAGGTGGCCGGTATCGTGGCTCGCAAGAGCTGATTCGGTCGACAACGTCAGTTCACTAGACAGAACAAGAGAGCGTGAAACCATGAAAAATATAATCACAGGTTCAATCATCGCCGGTTCAATGCTGATGAGTGCTTCGGCATTTTCGGCGCAGACGCTGCAGCTCGCGCACAACGCCGCAGAAGGTAACCCCAAGTGGGATGCCTCGGAATTGTTTGCCGATCTGGTTGAAGAGAAGACCAACGGCGAGATCAACGTGGATGTCGGTGGCAATGCGCAATACGGCGATGATGTCGAAGCGTTGACGCTGATGCGTATCGGTAACCTGGCCTTCAGTGCCAACTCTCAGGGCACTACTTCTGGCGTTATTCCCGAGTTTGCCGTGCTCGGCTTGCCGTTCCTGTTCGATTCGCTGCCCTCTGCCTGGCGAGTGATGGATGGTGAAGTTGGAGATGAACTGAAGCGTCTAGCGGAGCAGCAGGGGCTGGTGTTGCTGGCGTTGTGGGACAACGGCATTCGTAACGTCAGCAACAATGTGCGTCCGATCGAGACACCAGAAGATCTGGAAGGTATCAAGATTCGCACACCGCCGGACCCGGTCACCGTGGAGATTTTCGAGGCACTGGGCGCCAACCCGACGCCGATGAACTTCTCCGAACTGTACATCGCCTTGCAGCAGGGGGTGGTCGATGGCCAGGAAAACCCGCTGATGAACATCTACTCGTCGAAACTGCACGAGGTTCAGAAGTACGTCTCGATGACAGGCCACAAGTACGAGTCAACGCCAGTGCTGATGAGCAAGGTGATCTGGGACACGATGTCGCCGGAAAACCAGCAGGCCGTTCAGGAAGCTGCGCTCGAGGCGGGAGAGTTCAATCGTCAGGCGTCGCTGGCGGCCGATGAGGACCTGCGTAAGCGCATGGAAGAGGCGGGTGTGGAGTTCAATGACGTCGACAAGGCTCCGTTCATCGAGGCGACTCAGTCTGTTTATGACAGCTGGCGTGAGCGTTATCCCGAGCTGGTCGAGATGGTCGTGACTGCCGCACAGGAAAGCCCCTGAACTGGAGGTGCTGTCATGAAGCACTCTGAGGAGAGCCAAATCAGTGAGGCAGGGCAGCCTGCCTCACTGATGCTGAGCTTGAAAGCCGCGATCTATCACACCTTCAGGTGGGCGGCGATCCTGTCGATTGTCACCATGTTTGTCGCCTTGATGTTCGGCGTCATTGTCCGCTACGTACTGTCATCCAGCCTCGGCTGGGTGGCAGAGGTACCTAACCTGTTCTTCCCGTGGCTGACCATGTGCGCGATTGTTGCGGCGGCGGCTCGCAATGAGCACATCGGTATCGAAGTGCTGGTGGCGAAAATGCCCAGTCCATTGCGCCGCCTGGTGTTGTTTGCGGTGAATCTGGCGGCAATGGTGGCGTTTGGCGTAATGGCCTGGTATGGCCTTGAAGTCATCAGTATTGCCGGTAGCCAGACATTGCCGATTACCGGAATTGCGATGTCCTGGGCCTACTGGTCGGTGGTGATCGGGTTTGCTGCGGTGGCATTGGTGTCGTTGATCAACATCGTTCTGGTGCTGGCCGGTAATGACTTGAGCGTAGATTCCGCGGCTCAGGAACACGTTGGGGAGGAAGTCGCATGACGGTCCATATGTTGCTTGGCTTCGTGATGCTGATGCTGTTGGCCATGCCGGTAGGATACTCGCTGGTGATCAGTGGTTGGGCAGCGCTTTCGGTATTCGGCTCGATGCCTTCGAGCATGGCGGTGCTGAAGATCTTTCAGCCGACCCAGAGCTTTCCGCTGTTGGCGATCCCGTTCTTTATCCTTTCCGGCAGCTTGATGATGTCGGGCAAGCTCGGCCAGAAGCTGGTAGGCATGGCATCGATGCTGGTCGGCAAGTATCCCGGCGGGCTGGGGCAGGTCAGTGTGGTGGGTTCCACGGTGTTCGGCGGTGTTTCCGGTTCATCCGTCGCTGAAGCCTCGGCGTTGGGCTCGATGCTGATTCCATGGCAGAAGAGAGAAGGGTACCCTGGTGCGTTCGGCGCAGCGGTTACCGCTTCCTCGTCAGTCATCGCCGGCCTGATGCCGCCTTCCATTGCCTTGATCCTGTTCGCCACGGTTTCCAACACGTCCATTGCCTCGCTATTCATTGCCGGAGTCGTTCCTGCACTGATGCTGGCTGGCGGCATGATGCTGGCCTGCTACATCACCGGTCGTCGGCGTGGCTTTCCGATAATCGAACTGAGCTACACCCGCAGAGAAGTTGTGCAGACGGTGCTCAATGCTCTGCCGGCGTTGTTGATGCCGGTGTTCATTCTGGTTCTCCTGCGGGCGGGAATTGCCACACCCACGGAAGTCAGCATCATCGCCGTTGCCTACGCGCTGGTGGTCAGTGGCGTGTTCTATCGTGACCTCAATGGCACGCGAATCATGGCGGCGCTGACCAATACCGTGATTACTACTGGCGTGGTGATGTTGATCATCGCGGCGGCCAATATCATCGGCTATATCCTGACGTCGGGAGGCGTTCCCCAGGCCGTGGCCCAATGGGCCGTGGAGCATCTCAAGGATCCCTTGCTGATCATCCTCGCCATCAACCTTCTTCTACTGTTCATCGGCATGTTCCTTGACCTGCCCGCCGCCATTCTACTGCTCGGACCGACGCTGGTGTCGATTGCCAATGCCATCGGTCTGGACCTGGTTCAGCTTGGCATCATGATGTGCGTCAACCTGAGCATTGGTCTGTTCACGCCACCGATCGGTACCACGTTGTTCGTTGCTGCGGCCATCGCCCGCGAGCCCATCGGCAGGGTGGTCAAGGAGCTGGTGCCATTCTACCTGGTTGCGTTGTTGGTGCTGCTGTTGGTGTCCTTCGTACCGGCACTGATCATCTACTGAGGAGGACTCGATGAAGCGTATTGTATTTGCTGGTCTGGGTTCCATGGGTATGCCCATGGCGGAGAATCTGCGCCACCATGGTATTGAGGTATTCGGTTTCGATGTCGATGCTGCTCGCGCCGATGCATTCAACCGCGAGGCCGTCCACCAGGACAGCCTCGAGGACGCTTTGGCCAATGCCGATGGATTGGTGATCATGGTCGTCAATGCCGATCAGGTGCGCGATCTGCTGGTGACGCGCCAATGGCTCGATCACCTCAAGCCGGGAGCCTGCATTCTACAGATGTCTACCGTGGCACCGGCAGACTCGGCGGACATCAGCCGCACCGTCGCAGCTCGTCGGGCGGACCTGCATTATGTTGATGCACCGGTATCGGGTGGTGTTGCAGGAGCGCAGGCGGGCAGCCTGACCATCATGACTGCTGCAAGCGATGAGGCGCTGGAAGCCTGCCAGCCGGCCTTTTCCGCCATGGGCAAGGCGATCTTCCGTGCCGGTGGTGAGGCCGGGCAAGGCTCGACCATGAAGGCCGTCAATCAATTGCTGTGTGGCGTGCACATCGCGGCGGCGGCGGAAGCCTTCGCGCTTGCCGAGAAGAACGGTCTGGACCTTGCGGTGATGCTGGAGATGTTGAGTGGCTCCTCAGCCTCCAGTTGGATGATCAAGGATCGTGGACCGCGCATGATCGCGGCTCCAGGGGACCTCACCAGCGCCGTGGATATCTTCTGCAAGGATCTTGGCATCGTCTGTGATTCGGCGAAGCAGTCGCGGGCTTACGCGCCGCTGGCGCAGGCCGCCTATCAGTTGTTTGTCGCGTCCTCGGAGCGCGGTGAGGGCCGCCTCGATGACAGTCAGGTGATTCGTACCTATCGTCTGCTCAATGGTGGGCTGCCGGAAGGGGAGCAGTGATGTCTCTGGTATCGGTCAGCACTGCTGCCTACGACGGGTATGGTTTCGATGTCATTCTGGCATCGCTGGCTCGCTGTGGTGTGAGAAATGTGGAAATCGCCTTCATCGAAGGCTACGTGGAAGCCTTCACCGATGAAGACCTGAGCAAGCGCTACGCTGCAGAGCTACGAGAGGAGATGCAGCGTCACGGCCAACAATGTCATTACTTCTCGGGACATATCGATCTCGGTCAGCAGGATGCACCGCAACGCCTCGAGGCTCGCTGTCGTTTCGCCGCAGAACTGGGGGCGAAGCATGTCATCACCAATGCCGCCAGCCTCACCGTCAGTGAGCAGTTTCTGGCACACGCTGGAGAGCTGGCCGCGATCGCTGGTCACCACGGTGTGAGGATATTGCTGGAGAACCCCGGCAACCGCGATCCCAATCTGCTGGATCGAGCGGCGCACATCGAACCATTGTTGGCGCAGTTGGATAGCGATGTATTCGGCATCAATTTCGATGTCGGCAATCTGCTCTCGCACTGCCCTGATCTCGACCCTTTGGCCGACGGGCTTCAGGCACTGTCGCAGGCGGATCACTTTCACATCAAGCCCTGCCGAGTAGTACCCGACGGCTATGATTTCACTCCTCTGGGTGAGGGCGATATCGATGATGCGTGCCTGGTGCGTCATCTTGACGCCCGGAACGTACCTTTCTCGCTGGAGCTTCCGTTTCGTCTTCACCGCGACCTTGATGCACAACCCTGGCGGGATAACTCCCCGCTGACCCTTGACCATATAGAGCGGCAACTCAAGCAATCGCTCGCGTGGATGTCTGACATCCTTTCCTGATCGGAGAATGAAAAATGCAAGTGGATAATCTGCTTTTGAAAGACAAGGTATGCATCGTGACCGGGGCGGCGGGGATCAATGGTATTGGCCTGAGAACGGCACGCATGTTCTATGAACAGGGTGCTACCATCGTCATCTCCGATGTCAATGCTGATGCCTGTAACCAGGTTCGCTCAATGTTTGATGCAGAGCGATCGATGGTGGAAGTCAGCAACGTTACCAATCGAGATGATTGTGTTGAATTGGCGAAAAAAGTCGTCGAACGTTTTGGGCGTATCGATGTTCTTGTCAATAACGCTGGTATCACACAGCCGGTCAAATTTGATGAAATAACTGGCGAAGATTACGACCGCATCATGGACGTTAACCTGCGTGGCATGCTGTATATGTCTCAAGCGGTATCGCCGCAAATGAAAGCGCAGAAAAGTGGCTCCATCATCAATACCTCATCGGTATCTGCCCAGCGTGGCGGTGGAATTTTCGGTGGCCCGCACTACAGTGCTGCAAAGGCAGGAATGCTGGGGCTTGGCAAGGCCATGGCTCGTGAGCTTGGCGCACATGGGATTCGTGTCAATGCCGTGACTCCGGGGCTGATCGCCACGGATATCACCGGTGGTAAACTGACTGAAGAAATGAAGGAAAGAATCCTTGAAGGCATCCCGTTGGCAAGATTGGGTAAGCCTGAAGATGTGGCAAAGGCATTTCTATTCCTCGCCAGCGATCTTTCCGACTATATTACGGGTGCTACGTTAGACGTTAATGGCGGTATGCACATTCACTGACTGGTGCTATCCTGCCCCTGTTCATGGTTGACAGGGGCAGTAATGGATATTCGTATGGGCGCAATTGATCCAGGCCTCCTGGATAGACTCAAGGAATTCGTCTCTGTATCGGAGCTTTCGAAGGATGGGCGTCTCAAGCTTCCTCCCGAACGCGCCCTTTGCGAGCATTTTGATATGCATCGCACTTCCGTACGAAACGTGCTTTCCGTTCTTCACAGCCTGGGCTTTATCGAGCGTATACAGGGGAGTGGTACTTTCCTCAAGATGCCCGAACCTGTCTTTATACAACTGTATTTCGAGTTGGCGCTGAAACTCAACTATATCTCTGTCGACCATCTGGAGCATGCTCGTGAGATGTTTGAGCGTGAAATCGTCCAGGCCGCCGCCATTAATCATAACGCTCAAGAGTTGAAAAGGCTGGAAGAGCTTTGTGATCTTATTATCAAATCAACTGATGTTAATGAAGGGCTTCAGGCAGATTACGATTTCCATGAACAGCTAGCCATCATGGCAAGAAATCCTGCCATTCTAGTGATATTTCAGGGGCTGTCTTCGGTGTTGAAGACCGTGCTCCATCAGCGTCGTGTTCTGGCCCGCCAGTCCAGTGTTTCATTGGAAAAAACCAATGAAACACACATTGCCATTGTTGCTGCCATCAAGACGCGTGATAGAGAGATGGCGCGACAGGCCATGGACGAACATTTCGAGACCTGGAATCGCCAGACCATGCGTTCCTATCCGGGGACTGCGCCATCTCTGGTGGATGATATCGAAGGTTCGACTTGAATGGGGTCAGGCTTTCATCTCGACTTCGATGAACGAGAAGCTCTCGCTGCCGGCGTTGATCACATTGTGCTCCACGCCAACCGGGCGTCGGTAGGATACGCCGGGGGTCAGGGTGGCTTGCTGTTCCCCATCCGGTGTCTCCAGCTGCATGGTGCCCGAAGTCAGCGGGATCACAACATAGTCATGACCATGGCGATGCCAGCCCGTTTCTGCGCCTGGCGGGAAGTCCCAACGCGTAACGATGCAGCGCTCATCATCGATCTGAACAGTGGGGGTGGCAGCAGGGCGAGTTGAGTTCATGGCTTGTCGTGTCCGTAGCAATGGATAATTGTGTTTATTGGCGGTGGATGATCGATACGATAAGTGAGCTTCGCCCTGTGGGCAAACAACAACTGTGACAAGGAATTCCCCCAATGCTCGAGTTTCTGCTGTGGTCGGTGGTGATCGGTGGCTGTGGTACCGCGGTGCTGGACCTATGGAACCTGTTGCTCAACCGCACCATAGGCCTGCCGTTGCCGCCGTGGCATCTGGTCGGTCGCTGGTTTGCTGGATTGCCGAGCGGGCGCTTCGTTCACTCACATGGAATCAACGACTCGAAACCGGTGGCCAATGAACTGGCTATCGGTTGGGTCATGCATTACGCGGTAGGGATCCTGTTCGCCATCATTCTGCTGGCGATCTGGGGGCTTGGTTGGGTACAGGCACCGACCTTCCTGCCGGCGTTGATCGTCGGATTGGTCACCGTAGGTGCAGGCTGGTTCATCCTGCAGCCAGGCATGGGCGTCGGCATCGCCTGCTCGGGAGCACCCAACCCCAACGCCGCTCGGCTCAACAATATCGTCGGCCATGTGGTATTTGCCATTGGCATGTATCTGGCGGCAGTGGTGGTTGGGTAGCGGTTTCAACAATATGGGTCACACGGACGCCCCTTTCTCCACGTCGCTCCAAAAAGGCCTCCGGTACGCTCTGCGTGGTGCCGGAACCTGTGGTCATGGTCGAGGAGGTTGACGGTTCGCCTCCGATGTCCGCATAACGGAAGTGCGGTGGTATTGTCGATTTTGACCAGTGACGAACGACTACTCTATGCCAAGCTGCGTTATTCCGGTGGTGTAACCCGGAGCAAGGCTGACGCTACTGAGGAGGTCCGTCATGAGCCAGAATGAATCACCGCGAGTCGTGTCCAGAGAGGAGTGGACCCAGGCACGTAAAGCCCATTTGAAGAACGAGAAGGCGCTTACCCGCATGCGCGACCTGGTCGCCCGCGAGCGGCGTGAGCTGCCATGGGTGAAGGTGGAGAAGGAATACGTCTTCGACACGCCGGAAGGGAATAAGACACTCGCCGAGCTGTTTGGAACCAACAGTCAGCTGATCGTTCATCACTTCATGTTTGGCCCGGACTGGGATGCGGGCTGCCCGAGCTGTTCGCTGGAGGCGGATCATGCCGAGGGTGCCATCGTCCATCTTGCCAATCACGATGTGAGTTACGTTCGAGTATCCCGCGCCCCGCTGGAAAAACTGCAAGCCTACCGAAAGCGTATGGGGTGGAGAGCCTGCTGGGTGTCCTCCGAGGGCAGCGATTTCAATTTCGACTTTCGAGTCTCTTTCGCCCGGGAGGACCTGGAGGCTGGCCGGCTCTACTACAATTACCAGCCTATCGAGGACCCGAAATACTTCAGCGAAGAGCTGCCAGGCCTCAGCGTTTTCTACAAGGACGAGCGTGGGGATCTGTTCCACACCTACTCCAGCTACGCCCGTGGTAATGAAGAGGTTATTGGGGCCTTTGTTTATCTCGACATCACGCCAAGGGGCCGCAACGAAAAGGAGATCATGGACTGGGTGAGGCGCCATGATGAGTACGATGCGAGCCCGGCAGGCTCCTCGTGTCACTCCAGCTGATTGCAGCTGTCGCGTGCACTCCACTTGGCAGCCGACCAAGGAAAAAATGCGCAACAATCCATTCCAGCGGGCGTTGCGCTGGCAGCACACCGCTGCTGCTCGCGACGTTATGCACTACGTTCGTTTTTATGCACGTGCTAAAAAGCGTACATCTGGTGAAAAGTTGCACGCACAAGAAGGGAGCCATGCTGACGATCTAGACCTTTATCGCGCTATGAGCCTCTTCGTTCCAGGATACTGCTGGCGACCGGGCTCCAGGTCCAGGAGGGTGCGCTCTTCCATGTTGGTTGGAATACAGCGGTAGCGGCGGTTCACGTACAGTTCATCGATGCCCAGACAACCGTGCGTCCTGGAGCGTTGCCATGCCGCCAGAGAACCAACCTTTTTCTTGAAGACAGTCGCGTATCGTGTCTCGCCCAAGCTGCTCTGTGCTGCCCAAGGTGTAGAGGTGTTTGAATGACTCCTTTTCCACGTATTCATACAGCTGCTGCAAGACGTCGACCATCTTTGGTAGTTGGAGAGGGGGCGGTCTTGCAGACGATGGGGGCGGGCGCGTTTTCTTTGAAGTACATTCCGTTATCGTTGTTTCTATAAACCAGTAATTTGTATGTCGCTAAGTTAAATATATTGGAAGAGCCAATAAAAGTTAGCCCTTTTTTCGTGTTGCATTGAGGAGAGTTTCTCGTATCATTCCTGTGTTTGGTAGGTTTATGTCAGACAATACTGCCATCCATAATCCATCGACAGTCAGTCTGGTTATAGCCAGGTGCTCGTCACCATCTGTCTGAAAATGTTTCTTTTGCATCTCATTGAACCAGGATGCCCAAATAGAACGAAGTTCAGAATCACTAATGGAAAGTACTGCTAAAGCCGTCCTTATGTCATACGTTCCATTCCATGCTGAGGCTAATGAAAACTCGATGTATGCGCGTGTGAATGACCCATACTTTTCAGGGTCTTTCTTCATGTGTTCATCCAGTTCACTTTCAATCGAAGAAATCAAGTCATTGAATATTGTTAGTATCAGGTCTCGCTTACAGGGGAAGTGATGTAAAAAACCTCCCTTTGTAACACCTGCTTCTTCAGACACGGCCTGGACTGTCACAGCGGCCAGACCACGACTGATTGCAATGGAAATGCCTGCTTCCAAAAGCTGCTTTCTCACTAACTCTGGCTGCTTTTTTCGGTGCTGTGGTTTCATTTGTTTATGACCCTTTGTTTTATGTAAATATTAGTTGATTATTTGGTTCGGTGCTAGGGTTAAAGATGGAAGTGACCGCTCTTCGACGAAGCTTGCAAGTCCCATGTCAGCTAGTATCGCAAATACTATCGAGAAAATTAATATAGAAGCCGAGAACCAGAAAACAATATCTCGTTTGTTGGAGCCTGAAGCTATAGCAAAAGCTGAAGCTGCGTGAACACCAATCAAGAAAGGCCCAAGAAAAGCCAGACCGGGTAGACCTAGTCGATCAAAAATCACTCGCTTGCGAGATTTCTCCATAGTGGAATTTTTTATACCTTCAGTTGGTGGTTTTTTATACCAGCGTTTAATCCATAAATTAATTTTATCTCCAGCATAAATTACTGGAAGTAAGGTAATAAAGTTGCCCAAAAATCCCACTAACGCAGTAGGCAACCAAGGTAAGCCAGCTAGTACACCTAGCGGGACAGCTAGCCATACCTCAAGCACAGGTGTCGCAGAACCTATGAATACGGCCGAGTACAACATTAACTGATTCATACCCAATCTCCCTCGTCAACAAAACGTATCATACCGTACGGTAGGTATCTTTCAAGAGGATGGCTTGCTACCCACCAGATCTTCCGATGTAGGGGCGAGATCGCTGCGATGTACAGGGTAGATCAACCAGAGATTCCGATTGCCCATCGGCTGATGACGACACAGCCGAGTCCCACCAGCCCATCGTTATCATGGGTAAGTGGAACAAGGCTGTGCTGCTGGCTGGAGAAGATTGTTCGGCAACCCTGGCAACGTTTTACCTACTAACGTTTTACCTACTCCGTGCTACGGGGTCTCCGATGGTCCTGCTCGACAATCTTCGGGATTCATGGAGGGGACGGGGTCCGATATCGATATATTCAGCCAGGGTTAGGCGCAGCGATACTCGGGCTCTGTCCTGATTGGTGCAAGGCCTCGTGAATCAGACCACTCTCACGGGCTTCACGCAGAAAGGTTTCCAGAGCTTCAAGGACATCGGCATGCTCTCTGGGCACCGCCATGGCCTGTTCAATCGTTGTGAAGCGTCCTTCCAGCACTCGGTATCCAGGGTTTTCCCGACAGTAGCGCTCCAGGGGCTGGCGGACGCCTGCTGCTGCATCCAGTTGCTGGTCAACCATCCAGGTCACTGCGTCGGCGGATGTCGGGGCGCGGACGACACTAGCGTGCTTGAGAGTGCGGGATAGAAAGAGGTCATAGGCTGCGCCCTTGCCGACGGCAATACTGACGCCCGGCGCATCAAGTTGCTGGACGCCCGAGAACCCTGAGTTCTGTGACACCAGGTAGGTGCCTTCGATGATCACATAGGGCGAGGTGAAGGCGATTGACTCCGCCCGTTTGGGATCACGGGCCAGAAATGCCAGATCCCAGCTATCCTCTTCTTCGCGGGCAGCGACGACTTTGCCTGCGGCGTCATATTCACTGATTGCCAGCGTTACCTGAAGCTGTTCGGCTAGAGTTCTGGCAAGAGCTACAGAGACTCCACCCAACTCTCCCTTGTCGCTGCGTTGGGCAAGTACCGGATTACCGAGGTTGATGGCAACACGTAATCGTCCATTTCGCGTTAAAGCGTCGCGTAGCTGCTCCAGATGGCCAGTCACTTTTACCTCCATGAATGTGAAAGAGAATGAGAAAAGCGCCCGGGGCCCGGGCGCATTTTCATGTCAGTCCGAACCAGCAGATTCGATATTGGCGGCTCGCATGCGTCGCCGCAACACCGGGCCAACAATATAGGGCAGGATCAAACCGACAGCAGCAAAGATCCACAGGCCTATCGCCAGACCACTGTTCCATAGAATAGTCCAGTCACCGTCGGATATATCCAGCGCATGGCGCAGGTTCTTTTCCATTTCCGGGCCCAGCAACAGACCGAGAATGATCGGTACCAGTGGAATTTCGAGTTTGCGAAGGATATAGCCAGCTACACCGAAGGCGGTCATGAAGTAGAGGTCGAAGGTGGTATTGCTGATCGAATAGATCCCGACGAAAGCGATCATGGTGACGATCGGCAGTAGATACATCGGTGGTACCGACAGCAGTTTGACGAAGATTCCCACCAGCGGAATGTTGAGGATCAGCAGCAGGAAGTTGCCGATCAACAGTGCCGCGATGACACCCCAGACAATATCGGCGTTCTGAGTGAACATCAGCGGCCCTGGAGTGACGTTCAAGGAGATCAGCAGCGCCAGTAGCACGGCGGTCGTGCCGCTGCCCGGTACGCCCAGTGTCAACATCGGTACCAGGGCGCCGCTGGAGGCACCGTTGTTACCGGCTTCTGGCGCCGCAACGCCGCGTGGATCTCCTTCGCCGAAGGAGCCCTTGCTACCGATCACCTTCTTTTCCATGGTGTAGCCGATAAAGCTACCGAGAGAGGCTCCAGCACCGGGCAGGACGCCAGCAATGAAGCCGAGGATGCCTCCTCTGATACTCGAAGGCAGGACGGCGCGAATATCCGACCATTTGAGGGAAAGCTTGTTGACCTTGATGGTTTCGTGGCCCTTGCCGGCACGGTTTTCGATGAAAGTCAGCAACTCGGATATTGCGAACAGCCCGACGATGGCGATGATGAAATCGACACCTTCATACAGCTCGAGAACGCCGAAGGTGTAGCGCTGAACTCCGGTGTTGTCGATGCCCATGGTAGCAATCATCAGGCCGAGACTAGCTGCAACCACAGTCTTGATCGGATTCTTGCCCGTAATACCGCCCAACGTGGCAAAGGCCAGCAGAAACAGAGCAAAGTACTCCGCCGGACCAAAGGTGAGGGCGAAGTCTGCGAGGATCGGGGCGAGAAGAATCAAGCCGATGGTGGCGATCAGACTGCCGACGAATGACGCAATCGCAGAGATCGCCAGGGCTTCGGCGGCCTTGCCGTTGCGCGCCATGGGGTAGCCGTCGAGACACGTCATCATCGCTGGCTCGTCGCCAGGAATATTGAGCAGGATCGACGAGATGCGGCCGCCATACATTGCCCCGGCGTACACTGCCGTCAGCATGATCAGTGCTGTTTCAGGCCGCAGCCCCAGGGTGAAGGCCAGTGGGATCAGTATCGCCACGCCGTTGGCCGGACCCAGACCAGGCAGTGCCCCGATCAGTGTGCCGAGGATCGCGCCAAGCAGGCCGAATATCAGATTCTCGGGTGCCAGTGCCACGGCAAAGCCGTCAATGAGAAATCCCAATGTTTCCATCAGCTTGTCTCCAGTAGCTCAAGGAGCCCCAGCGGCAACGCCAGGTCGAGAGCGTAGGTAAACAGGGTGAAGACCACCACGGCGGCGATGGCACCAGTCAGGAACGATCTGGTGACGGGAGCTCCCATACGCCAGCACAGCGTACCGACCGCCAGGGTCGTGCTGAGAATGAAACCGAGTGGCTCCAGCAGCCCGGCGTAGAGAATCAACACGACGATGGCGATAATCAGTTCAATACCGGTACGGCTCCAGGGCCAGGCATTGTCGGGGTCTGGACGCACGATCATGTATAGGCTCGATAGTCCAAGTGTCACGCTAAGGATATAGGGAAAGGTCTCAGGGCCAATGGCCTCTGAGCCCCCTCCAAAAGGTTCGGGGAACTGGCTGGCGCCCCAGCCGTATGCAACGGCCAGGACGATCAGTAGTACTCCCGCAAAGCGGTCGTTGTAAGTCATGGTGAGCGTGTTCCTGTTACTGTGCGGTCATGCCGAGCTCGGCG
The DNA here is from genome assembly GCF_001431725.1 of Halomonas huangheensis. Taxonomy (NCBI): domain Bacteria; kingdom Pseudomonadati; phylum Pseudomonadota; class Gammaproteobacteria; order Oceanospirillales; family Halomonadaceae; genus Halomonas; species Halomonas huangheensis. The sequence continues at coordinate 1,434,597 of NZ_CP013106.1, forward strand.
GACAGCTCAGCGATATCCTTGACTTGTTGGGCCATGAACTCCTTGAACTCTTCTCCGCTGTAGTGGAAGGGCATCAGTCCATTGTTGGCCATGACTTCCTTCCACTCTTCACTCTCGTAAAGAGTGTCAATAGCGTTCACCCAGTATTCGTAGGCCTCATCACTGATATCTGCTGGCATGTAGAAGCCGCGCCAGTTGGGGCCAATGGCATCAATGCCTTGTTCACGAGCGGTAGGAATGGTGTCGAATTCACCGGGAAGTCGCTCTGGAGCGAGCACGGCTAGGATGCGCAGGTCACCGGATTCCCAGAAGCCACGAGCCTCGGAGATATCGCCAGTGAAGGCATCGAGATGGCCGCCGACGACCTGGGTCAGGGCTTCACCGCCGTTGTTGTAGGACAGGTAAGGAATCTCGCGCAGAGTATCAACGCCTGCTGCTCGCGCCGCAATCAGCGCCTTGAGATGGTCCCAACCGCCTTTGGCGCTGGCACCTGCGAACTTGACGGCGCGCGGATCGTCCTTGATGGCATCCATCAGTTCCCCGAGGGTCTGATAGGACGAGTCTTCAGTGACCGCAATCACGCCATAGTCCGAGCCCACGGTTCCGATCCAGCGCACCATGTCCATATCCATGCCAGGAAACTGACCCTGAGCGAGGCGAGTGGGCACGGCTGTTGAGGCAGCGATGATCAGGTTGTCATCGCCGGACCGCTTGGCCACCACGTGAGCGTAGGCAACACCGCCACCGGCGCCAGCCATATTGACGGTTTGAACATTACCAGGCACTAGATCGAGTTTGGACAGTACTTGACCGCCGCTGCGGCAAGTAAAGTCCCAGCCACCGCCGGGGTCCGAGGGAGCAATACACTCCACGCCTGATCCGGGTTCAAACGCCTGGACGGCAAAAGGTACAGAGGCAAGGGCGGCCACCATGGCGGCCATCGAGATGGAATTGCGCATTGAGGAATTCCTCATTGTTGTGCTGGTGAGTGCGTATATTGCTATTGTTGTTGGCCTTCCCTGGCGCTTGAATGCTCCTGCTGGCATTAACCTATCCAGCAAGCTGCTGAGCTGCTGGATAGGCTAGATCGCTGTGGTCGTGGCGGGAATTGACTATCGGGCAAGGCAACCTTTCTCTATCGAGTAAGGTTCTATGTTGTTGAAAACAAAATAATATATTTTTATTTTCAAGGTGACGTATGACCTTTGTCCAAGGCCGTGGATAGAGGGGAGGCATCAGATACGAAAAAGGGCCACCTTGTGGTAGCCCTGAACGGTCTCTGGTTGGACAGTTACTGTGATTGACTTGTCGAACCATCATTGAGTCCGGCGAAGATCGGCCATGGTATTTTCCAGTGAGGCAATCTGTTCATGAAGGAATGTCTTGAACTCCTCTCCACTGAGCTGGAAGGGTGTCATACCATTGCGAGTCATGATTTCCTGCCATTGGGCACTTTCGTATACTTGATGAATAGCATCAGTCCAGAACGCCTTGTCGTCGTCACTCAATCCAGCAGGAGCGTAGAAGCCACGCCAGTTGGGCGCTACAACATCTACCCCTTGCTCCCGTGCCGTCGGGAACCCATCCAATGGCTCCGGTAGCCGCTCTTCCGATAGCACCGCCAGCACTCGGAGGTCTCCGCTATCGACGAAACTCTTGACCTCCGAGATGTCACCGACGACTACATCCAGATGATGGCCCAGCACTTGAGTGATGGCGCTGGCACCATTGTTGAAGTCGAGATAGGTCACCTTGTTCAGTGAAGTGATTCCTGCATTGGAAAGCACCCGTAGCATATTCAGTTGGTCCCACCCGAGTGGGCCACTGCCCCCGGAGAAGCTGACGGCTTTGATATCTTCGCGCAAGGCTTCAGTAAGGTCATCGAGCCCCTGATACGGAGAGTCACTGGATACCGCCAGTGCCGCATAGTCGGCGCCTAGCGTACCGAGCCAGGTAACATCATCGGCACCTAATCCCGGGTACTGTTGCTGCGCCAGGCGTGTGGCGTTGGAAGAGGAGGCGGCGACGATCAGGCCGTCATTGCCCTCACGCTTGCTGGCGACATGTGCATAGGCCACACCACCCGCAGCTCCGGCCATATTGATGGTCTGCATGCTGCCATTCGTAATGTTCAGCTGTTGCAGGGTGGCCGCAAACTGCCGACAGGTGAAATCCCAACCACCACCTGGGTCGGCAGGAGCAATACATTCCAGTCGCGAGGTTGGCGGTTCCGCGTTGACGTTGGCCGAGACGAGGGGGAGTGCGGTTAGCGAGAGGGCGAATAGAGTGAGTTGGCGCATGATGTTGACTCCATTTTGATTGTTTTGGGTAACTTTTGATTGTTGTGAGTGGATTTAGAATGTTGTGCGTGGCTATCGATTGTTGGAGATAGCGGCCAAAGCGCATCCATGCGCCCCATGCGGGGCACAGTCGTCCATGGGCCGCCGGGTTCGCCCGGCAGCATTGGATTCAACCTGGTGAGTGGCTCAGTCCTCGCGGAACGCCACACACACCGGACTGGGAGTTGAAATGCGTTGAGTCGGGTTGCTCAACGACTCAGGTGATGAAGTTGTATAAAGACAGAGAGTGTCATCATCTTCATTGGCGATATGCAGCCGGCCTAGTGGATCGAAGCCCATGAAACGCGGAGTCTTGCCTCCCGAGGGGAGTGTATGGCTGTACTGTAGGTGGTCGTTGCGAGGATCAATACGGTACACGCTGATGCTGTCCTCTCCGCGGTTTGTCACCAGCACATGGCTTCCCGAGGGTGACACTACGATTCCTGCTGCACGATTATCGCCGGTATGGAAGGGCGATACGCTGGGGCTCACCTGATACGGAGTCAGCTGCCCACTGTCTGGATCAAAGCGGTAGGCGGTAAGCGTTGAGTCCAACTCATTGACGACAAAAGCGAGGCGGCCTGAAGGATGGAAGTCAATGTGTCGAGGGCCTGCGCCTTCACGTGTCGCTACCGTCAGTTCGGGGCATGGGATCAGTCGACCATGCCGGCTGTCGAATTTCATGACAAACAGGCAATCCAGCCCCTTGTCAGGGATCACCACAAAGCGGCCATCCGCAGTGAACGGGTTGGCATGTGGCTTGGGAAAGGGCTGTTCGATGCGGTGTGGGCCAACCTTGCCGGATAGCTCGATCAGGTCCACGACACCCTTCAGGCTGCCGTCGTCCTCCACCGCGACTACCGCCAGTGAGCTGGAAATATGATTGGAGATCACGATGAAGCGCTCATCCGCGGAGAGCGCCATATGCACCGGATTGGCACCACCGGTGCTGACCTGGTTGAGCAAGCGTAGTTCGCCGCTTACCGGGTGTACGGCAAAGGCACTGATATCGCTGCGATCACCATGAATACAGTAGAGCCGGTCGCCACGCCGGTTGATGACCAGCCAGGAGGGATTGATCAGGCCTTCGTAGCACTGCAGCTGTTCCCAACTGCTGCCATCGTCGCTGACATGGTAGACGCTGATCCCCTTGCCACGCGCCTGTCTGCGCTGAGTTGTTCGGCAACCAATGAAAGCCAGCATGATCAAACTCCTGAAGTAGACGACGGTGGTGTGGAGGGTGGCGCCTGCACGGTGGCTAACTGCTTGCGCAATACGTAGGGCAGGATGCCACCGTTCCACAGATAACGGAGCTCCTGGTCTGAATCAATCGGCAATTCCAGAGCGATACTCTGGGTCGTCTCGCCACGGCGGATTGTCAGACTGACGGGGTTGGTGCCGAGCTGAAGGTGTTCGGGGAGGTGTATGTCGAACCGCTCATTGCCCGAGAGTTTCAGCGCCTCTGGAGTCTGGCCGCCAGTCAAACGCAGGGGCAGAATGCCCATCCCGATCAGGTTGCTGCGATGGATGCGTTCGAAACTGATGGCAATGACTGCACGTACTCCCAATAGCGCTTGCGCCTTGGCCGCCCAATCGCGACTTGAGCCAGCGCCATAGTTGTTTCCGGCGAACACCACCAGTGGGACATCGGCTTTGACGTAGCTCTGAGCCGCTTCATAGAGAGGTTGAGGGGCGGACTCGTCCAGCGGCCTCGCCCAGACCCCCTTGCCACCGCTGCTGGTACCCGGCAGGAGATTATCCACGCGGGAATTGGTGAAAGCACCTCGCAGCATGACTTCATGGTTGCTGCGCCTGGTGGAGTACTGGTTGAGGTCCTGGGCAGACTCGCCGTGTTCGATCAGGTAGCGACCTGCAAGACTCTCTGCCGGGATCGCGCCTGCTGGAGACATGTGATCGGTCGTCACATTGTCACCGAGTTGCATGATGACTCTGGCCTCTCGGATCGCCAGGCTATCGCGCGCAGTGCGTGGTACTGCCTCCAGGTAGCGGGGGCGACGAAGGTAGGTGGAGTCGGCAGCCCAATCGAAGCGCAGGCTGCCTTCGGCTTGTAGCTGCTGCCAATGCTCGGTTCCGTCCCACAGCGTAGCGTTGCGTCGCGAAAAGGCTTCCGGTACTACAACCTCATGGACGAGCGCATCTACCTCTTCGTCACTTGGCATCAATTCATGAAGGTAGACAGGATCGCCGTTGTCATCGTGACACAAGGGGTCGCGAGTGATGTCTCGAGTGACATCGCCTGCCAACGCATAGGCCACCACCAGCGCGGGAGACATCAGGTAGCCGGACGATAGCATGGGATTGACGCGTCCCTGGAAGTTGCGGTTGCCGGATAGGATGGCAACACCGTCCAGACCGTTGCGCACCAACTGGTGGACTTCCGGAATCAGGCCTCCGGAATTACCGATGCAGGTCATGCAGCCGAAGCCCGCGACCGCAAAGCCGAGCGCATCGAAGTCGTCCTGCAGGTTTGCCGCCTCAAGGTAGTCGCCGACAATCCGCGAGCCGGGTGACAGCGATGTTTTCACCCAGGGGCGGCGTTTTAGACCACGGGCTCTTGCACGGCGAGCCAGCAGGCCGGCCTGAATCATCTCGGCTGGGTTGGCAGTGTTGGTGCAACTGGTGATGGCCGCGATGGCGACTGTGCCATGATCCAGCTCCATCACCCAATCGGGAGTATCGTCCGGTAGTTCCGAGTGTCGGCTGGTAGCCAGCAACTCCACGGAAGGACGTCCTGTTTGACGGTAGGAATCCGCGAGTTGGGCCAATGGGTGGCGTTCATGGGGTTGGTGCGGTCCGGCAACGCTAGGTTCGATGGCACTCAGGTCCAGCGTCAAACGCTTGTGAAAGCGCGGTTCGGGAGCGTCGTCTCGGCGCCACAGTTGTTGCTGCTCCAGATAGGTACCGACTTGTTCACGCAATTCCACGGAGCGACCACTAAGCGTGAGGTAATCCATGGTCACGTCATCGAAGGGGAAGAACATCACGGTAGCGCCGTATTCCGGAGCCATATTGGCGACAGTGCCGCGCGCTGCCCAACCAAGAGTCGATAATCCGGGGCCACAGAATTCCACAAACTTGCCGACCACGCCCTCGGAACGCAACAGCTCGGCAATGTTCAGTGCCAGATCCATGGCCGTGACACCGGGCGACAGGCCTCCCGTCAGATGTATGCCAACCACTTCAGGTAGCGTCAGAGTGACGGGCTCGCCCAGCACGGCAGCCTGTCCCTCCAGTCCACCTACGCCCCAGGCCAGAATACCCAGGGCATTGATCATCGGCGTGTGGCTGTCAGTGGCGACCATGTTGTCCGGGTGAATCCATTGGCGTCCCTGATCATCCTCTTCAGTCCACACCACACGAGCCAGCGACTCCATGTTGACCTGGTGGATGATACCGGTACCCGGAGGCACGACACTGAAGTTATCGAGACTCCGCTCTGCCCATTTGATGAATCGATAGCGCTCGGCGTTGCGCCGGAAATCAATATCAAGGTTGCGTGCGAGGGCATCGGGATGGTCGAACTCCTCGACAATCACGGAGTGATCGATAGCCAGCACCGCGGGAATCGACGGATTGATCGCGCGGGCATCACCGCCCAGTTCGTGGACTGCGTCGCGCAGACCTGCAAAGTCGGCGAGAGCAGGCAGGCAGGTCGTGTCATGGAACATCAGACGATTGGGATAGTAATTGACTTCGCCGCCGCTGGAACTGCCGTCGAGAAATGCCAGCAGGTCGGGCAGATTATGTGGGGAACAGCGCGCGACATTTTCCAGCAGGATACGCAGTGAATAGGGCATTCGCTGCAATTGCTCCTGACTGACAAGGTCGCACAGGTCGATGTAGTGATAGTCCTGGTCGGCGATATGCAGCTTACGCGGTGATGGTTGTTGTGTTGTCACTGGCATTTGGCCCTCGAGCATCGTGATGGCGGCTTGATGGCACGATACCCCTAAGGGGGAACATCGAAAATTGAGGCTTGGGCAAGGACGAGTTCGTCGCTGGAGAACGCGAAGGTCCGAGAGGGCGAAAATAGGCGGTTGGGCTGAGGGAACTACAGAGCTCAGGACGCGCGAAGGTGCTCGACAAAGGCCCGTGCAGTGGGGGATAGCTGACGGAAGTCCCTTACTCCGATTCTCAGGTTACGAATCGCCCAGGGTTCATCCAGCGGAACGTCGGTAATACCGATGGAGTTGGCATAGATTCTGATTACGTGCCGAGGCAGCAGAGCAATTCCCAGTTCGCCAGCCACCAACTGGCACATGCAGTCAAAGCTGCTGACTCTTATCTTGATCGTAGGAGTCATACCGAGCTTTTCCGCCTCTTGAGTAATCTGCGCATAAAGAGCGCTTTCGGCATGAGAGGCGATCAACTCGTGTCGCAGCACTTCCGGGAAGCGCACCGTCTCGCGATCGCTCAAGGGGTGATTCACCGATACTGCCAGGCAAATCTCATCGCTACGGTAGGCAAAGGTCTCAAGATCCGGGGCCGGAGTGTGGCTGGCGAATACCCCCACATCAGCGCGGCCGTCACTGAGTGCTCTGACGATGGCGGCTCCTACGCGTTCCTCGATATCCAGCCGGACACCGGGAAACTGGGTGGTGAAGGTCTTTATCTCTGCGGGTAGAAACTGCGCCAATGCCGAAGTGGTGGCATGTAGCTGAACCTGCCCCTTGATACCATCGGAGTAGTCACCCAACTCGTCTTCCAGGCGATAGAGAGCCTCGAACACCTGGCGAGTGTGGGCAAGCATGGATTGCCCCGCAGGGGTCAACTCCACACCGCGCGGATAACGTGTAAACAGCGGGGAGCCAACACGATGCTCCAGCTCGGCTATACGCTTGCTGATCGCCGACAGTGCCAGGTGAGCGCGCTTCGACGCTCGAGTCAGGCTTTTTTCCTCAGCCACACACAGGAATATCTGCAGGGAAGTCAGGTCGAAGCGCATGAGGGGTGGCCCGGGTGGTCAATGACCTTGCAAGGGATAACACTTTGATATGGCTGAAGCAATGACCGTTGGTCCTTTATTGCCCGTATATACGTCTGGTCGTTACGGTACCCGCAGAGGGCTCAAGGCCGGTCAAGAATGCATAACGGCCCCTTTGGTAATCTTGTCGACTTGTTTTCTGTCGGCCCGTAATCCGATACCGACCACGTTGTTGCGTTCCAGGTCGCTTTCTGAGAACACTGCACGGTTGGCTTCATCGTGGCCGGTGGTGAACATTTCCTCGATGTAGGTGGCCGTTATTACCTCGCGCTCGCGGGCGCGCTGTCGGATGCGGCTCAGTGTTTCGGGGGAGGCACTGAGCACGATGACCGGCTGGCCGCAAAGGGGGAGGTGAGGGTAGCCATGGGCATCCTGGTAGCTGGCGCCAATGATGTCATCGTATCGTGCGGTGATCCCACTCATCAGAAACGCCGTTACGTTGAGCTTCTGCCATACGGCGAGATCTTCCCGGACCACGATGGCGATCTTGCTGGTAAACATTCATGAGCTCCTTTGCTGTCTGGGGGGGGATGGTTGTTGCCGGCGGGTCCAGAAGACTCAGCTCAGTACGCTCCACCAGGCCATTCCGACCAGCGCACTGGCCATCAGGCAATTGAATATCCTCGTGCGCCGTGGCGTGGTCAGCATATGTCGACTGCCGGTGCCCATCAGCGCCCAACTGGTGCTGCCGATCAGTGCGAGGATCAAAAACAGCACTGCCATACCGGTAATGGTGGTGGGAGTGGGTTCGGAACCGGCGAACACCGTTACCGCGGTCAGCGCCATCATCCATCCCTTGGGATTGATCAGTTGCAGGCCGACGGCCTTCGTGCCGCTCAGCATGACGGTCTGTCCATTGGTCTTCGTGTCAGTGGCGGGGCTGGAAGTGGCCAGTTGCCAGGCCATCCAGCTCAGCCAGATTACGCCGACCCATGACAGGACGATGGGGATCAAAGGCGCCTTCACCAGCAAGCTGGCCAGACCCAGGCCTGCCAGTACGATGGTCAGCGCAGCAGTGGTGCAGGCCGCGATGATCGCCGGCAGCGTCGCGCGCCAACCGGCCTGACCCGCCATGGCCATCACCAGCAGATTGATGGGTCCCGGGCTGAAGGTGATCGCCAGGGTGAAGAATGTGTAGGGAAGCCACTGTGGCATGCTGAGGTCCTCGTCATAGCTCGTGACATCGAGTGTCTGGATATAACGAGTGTCCCTGCTGGGAGTAGAGGAGTCTGGAAGGTTTGAGCAGCTCCGGCGGGAGAGAGTTCTCGGTTTGTGCAGGAGCCCTCAGCGTTTGCAGGAGCCTTCAGCGTTTGTAAAAAGCCTTCAGCGCGTGATCGGTCCAGGACGCAAGCATTGGCGTCGATATTGCGCTGGAGTCAGACCATAGGCGCGACGGAACCAGCGACCCAGGTGACTTTGATCGGCGAAGCCCAATTGATGCGAGACATCCACGGGCAGTCGACCAGCAGCCAACTGCTTGCGAGCCTGGTTGAGGCGTAGCTGCACCAGGTAGGCGTGAGGTGCCAGCCCGTAGGCGTCCTTGAAGGCTCGCGACAGTCTAAAGCGATCCACGTCGCAGGCAGTGGCGAGCTCATGCAGGCTGATGTCCTGCTCGATATGGGCATGAAGGTATTCGCGTGCACGAACGGCAATGGCTGGATGTTGAGGTTGCCCGAGGTGGCGAGGCTTCCAGCCGATGTGCGGCAGTAGCTTCTGCACCATGGTGTCCAGCGCTGTATCGCGCATGATGCGCCAGGGCTGGTGACGTAGGGCGTCGAAAGCCTGATGGATATGGCTCGCCAGTTCGGGATCATCAGCAAGAGTGCTGTTGAAGCCTGGGTAGAGTGTGTTCGGTGCAGAGTCGCTTTGATGGCGTAATTCGTTATCCAACCACTGAGGGGAGATATAGAACATCGAGTAGGTAAAGCCAGCATCTGTTGCCGCATGGCCATCGTGCACTTCCCCGGGCTCGACCAGTACAAGGCGCCCTGGTGTGCTGCTGTGCCGGGAATGGCGGCAATGGAATTGCTGCACCCCCTGTTCGGTGACCCCAACAAGATAGCTGTCGTGCCAATGCGGATCATAGGCATGACCATCGAAGTGCGCACGGATGGTCTCTATGCCCGTGTCACTGTCCTGGTGAAGGTCGACCCAATCGGATGTTGCCATGGCGGAAGTGAGCTCCTGTGGCGATGGCAGAAGCGGGATTGCATCAGGATAACGAAGCCGAGCCAGTGATGTTTGTACACTGGCTCGGTCAGCATGGCATTCAGGGACAGTACAAACTAGAAGATTTGTGACTGTCTCGCGTATCAACCTTCCGCGATATTTCAGTGGCCTCTTTGCAGGGGTGAAAATTCCTAACTCAGCATCCTCTTGACGATACTGGCCTTTTCTCTCCTTGCTTTGCCGAGATGGTCTTGCAGAAAATCTGCTGCTTCCAGGTATGCACCCTCTTCAAGCAGCATGATGATATGCAAGTGGTCTTCGCACTCGTGTTGCGGGGCAACTCGGGCAGAGTGAACGCTGTATTCGAGTAAACGGCGCAAGCGGTTGGCTTTCTGAAGGCCCTCCAGCAGGAAAGCGTTTCCAGAGAAGCCCACGATGGCTTCATGGAACTCCACACCAGTATTGAACATCCGACTCGCGGAACAGCTATCTGCGGATTCGAGCAACGCCTGCTGCTTCTGCTTCAGGGTGGTCAGTACCTGTTTGTCAGGGGAGTACGTTGGTTCACGTAATGCGGCGGGTTCAATCAAGGCTCGAAATCGATAGCACTGTTCGTACGAAAGTGAAGATGTGAGGAAGCTGCCGAATTCCCAGCCATAGCCGAGCAAGCGCTGAAGCCAGCCTTCCTTCTCCATCTCGATGAGAGCCTGCTGTACGGTTGCGCGACTTTCCTCGTACTGCCTGACGATATCGGACTCCGTGAAGTGGCCCGGCAGTTCGTGATGGAGATAATCCCGAGCCAGTTTGTAGCACAACGGATGAAGATCGACACCTTGGGAGGAGGGCGCATCCTGAAGCTGCTCACGTATGCTGTCCATGTCCCGCAGGAAAAAGCCACGATTTGGGCGGCGCTCCAGTACCCCCTGTTCTTCAAGCAGCTTGAATGCGGACCTGGTGAGTGTCCGAGACACTTTGAGCCTGTCGGAAAAGTGAATTTCCCTGAGATGATCTCCAGTGGTCAACCCTTCCTGAACTACCAGGGAGCAGATATTTTTCGCCAACACCTCGGAAGAGCTGGTTTTTTTATTATTCGGACTGCTGATTGTCGTTTCCATGTCCATAAAAGGGAGGGCTCGATACTTATCGTTTCTGGATTTTTTGATTTTATTGCCTGGCCCTCTAGAGGGCAAACACGGTGGGCTCTTGCCCACATCGTCATTCAGTGACTCCTGAGTCCACATGGAAGGCGGGCCTTCCAGGGCCCGCCCATAGATTCAGATCGCCTTGACTCGGTGTTGACTGAGACGTCGCCAGATCTTGACCACATAGGGGGACAATACAACGACGGCGACTGCACAGGCCAATATCAGCGAGATGGGACGTTCCACGAACACCATGAGACTGCCATCCGATGCAATCAGTGATTGCAATAGGGTATTTTCCGCCATGGAGCCCAGCACCAATGCGAGTACCGTGGCGGCAGGGGAGTATCCGTACAACTTCATACCAAAGCCGAGTAGTCCACCAGCCACGAGCATCCATGTCTCGATGATGCTGGAATGCAGGGCGTAGCTACCCACCACACACAATACGATGATGATGGGGATCACCAATCGATAGGGAATATCAAGAAACTTGACGAACAATGGAATCGCCGCGATACAGAGGAAAATCAGCACCATATTACCCAGATACATGCTGGCGATCAGGCCCCACACAAACTCAGGGTCGTTGACGATCATCATCGGCCCGGGGCGCAGGCCCCACATCATGAAGGCACCAAGGAGTACCGCCGTAGCTCCGGATCCGGGAATACCCAGTGACAGCAGTGGAACCATTGATCCAGCAGAAGCCGCATTATTGGCACACTCCGGGGCGACGAGCCCACGCATCTCGCCACGCCCGAACTTTTCGGGATCCCTGGCGATCTTCTTCTCGATCGAGTAGCCCATGATCGAGCCGAGGGTGCCCCCGGAGCCAGGTAGCAAGCCGGCCAGGAAGCCGATCACCGAACCTCGGAAGAAAGTGAACCTGGATTCGGAGAAATCCTTGCGCGTCGGCCAGAAGTTCTCACTGCGAAAGGACAGACGAAGTTTCTTGACTTCAATCCTGTGCTGGCCGGTATAGATGCAATACAGCAGTTCACCGATGCCGAAGAGGCCGATGGCCACAGGCACAAAGTAGATACCACCGATCAATTCGGAGGACCCGAAGGTGAAGCGCTGAGCACCGCTTATGACATCGACACCAACCATGGCGATCGCGAATCCGATCAAGGCTGATACGATGCCATTGATCTTGTTGTCTCCCATAACGGTAGCCAACAGCAGCAACCCGAATAGAATGATCAGGAAGTATTCGGAGGGGCCAAAAGAGGCGGCCAGGCTAGACAAGTAGGGAATCAGAGCGCAGATCAGGATGACACCAGAAGTCCCTCCCACGAAGGATGCGACAGCTTGCATCACCAGGGCTGGTCCGGCGCGCCCCTGCTGAGCCAGGGGGTAACCATCCAGCGTTGAGGCAACTGTGGCTGACTCCCCAGGAGTGTTGATGAGAATGGAGGTGATGGTACCGCCATACATTGCCCCATAATAGATTCCCGCCAACATGATGATAGCGGTGGTTGGGTCAAGACCAAACGTCAAGGGAAGCAATATGGCGATACCTGCGGCCGGTCCGAAGCCGGGGAACAATCCGACGATCATTCCCACGAAGGCGCCGACAAACAGGAAAAGAAGGTTGATGGGGCTGACCGCAACCGATAGGCCCAGGCCCAGGTTGCTGAATATATCTGCGATCATTGATGAACTCTCCTGTACAGGCCTAGTAACCGAGGATGCCGTCGGGTAACCCCGCGCGGAGCCACACTTCGAAAAGCAGATAAATACCCAATGGAAACAGGGCGCTATAGAGGATGTTGAACCTGGTTTGGTGAGGGTTGAACTTCCATAGCAGTATCAGCATGAAGAGCACCATGGATACGATGGCACCAAGAGGTTTCAGGAAGCCAATGAACAGTATCAGCAGAGCAACGGCCCACAGCACATCCCTGGGATATTTCTCATTCGGTACTTCATCCGCCGCCTCCAGGGATTTGCCTTGGGTCTCACTGCTGCCCTTTAGCTGGGAGGGTTCCACTCCCATAGCTGACTGATGCTGGCCAAGAGCTTTTTCTTTACGATCTCTATTATCCTTGTAAATGTTTATCGCCGTAAAAATAACCAACCCCGCACCCACGAAAACAGGAAAGAATCCTGGGCCAGGGCGGCCCGTAGGTGTGAGTATTGTCAATGTCTGTAGTCCATATATTAAATATAATAAGGACAGTAGGAATAGGGTCAGTGAAAACCAGATTCGCATAGGTGAGCCCCGGGTGTTATATAGGCAAGGGTTCTCCCCTTGCCTATATTGTTTACTTGATTGCCCCGATGTCTTTCAGGGTTTCTTCAAACTGAGAGTTGGTTCTTTCCAGATAAGCTTCGAAATCATCACCCCAGATAGTGTTTCCAGACATGCTGTTGGTCTTCAGGTAGTCTTCCCACTCGGGTGTTTCAACCACTTTCTGAAGAGTAGCGACCCACCAATCCTGAATCTCTGTGTTGACTCCGCCGGGCAGGACGACACCGCGGGGCAAGGAGAAGGAAAGGTCGTAACCTTGTTCCATGAAGGTCGGGATGTCCGGGTAGATATCACTACGCTCGGGTTCTGAATAGGCGAGGGCCTTGAAGTTGCCAGCATCAAGCTGCCCGGAAACCTCGGAAGGATTCGAAATGATGGCATCGACACTACCGGACGTCAGGGAGGTAACGACCTGGCCTCCATCCTGGGAGGGGACATATTCGAAGGTAATATCCGCGGCATCCATCAGCAGGCCTGCCACGACACGGTCGGGACCAGCGGCACCGATGCCACCCACCGTCAAGCGACGGGATTTCGCTGCATCGACGAAGTCATCCATTGACTCGAATTCGGAATCCTTCGGGACAACCAGGAACATGGCATCATTAGCCAACAATCCAATCGGCGTAAAGTCTGAGTAGTTCCAATCTGTATTGGAAATCAATGGAGTGGAAATGAAGTTTCCACTGGTTGATGTGGCAAAATAAGGGTTGCCTTCCTGGTTCTTGACGAAACTGAAGCCTACGGCACCGCTTCCGCCTTCGCGATTTTCCACGACGATATTTTCATCACCGTAAAGGTCGTACTTGTTGATGATCTCAACAACGGTGCGAGACATCAGGTCATTGCCACCACCGGGGCCAAAGGCGATGATGTAATTCAGTGTATCTTCTGGATAGGCGTTTGCGTCGCTATCTTGCTGGTTGGCAGTAGCATAGGTGGCAAAAGACAGCGCAGCGACGGCAGCAACTGGAGTGATCATGTTGAACTTTTTCATAATAGTTCTTCCTTTATGTTGTCTTTATGGTATTGCAGAGCTTGGAGAGTCGTGCTCTTTAAGTTCTCGATCTCGTACTACACACCTCCTGTATTACGCCTTTATTGGATATTTATCTCTGAGCTCTTTCACTTCATCTGAAGTCAGAGATTTGTATCGGTGGTGATATACCGACAAGAATAACTTCGCCGTGGCCTCAAGCTCTTCTGTCGCATCGACGGCGGCACTCAGTGAGCTACCGGCAACGACTGGCCCGTGGTGGGCCAACAACATCGCATGATGCTTGCCTGAAAATCGTCTTACCGTCTCCGCTAATGCCTTGTCCCCCGGAGCGAAATATGGGACGAGAGGCAGCTTGCCGACGCGCATGGCGTAATAGGCCGTCAGTGGTGGAATAAGGTCGTGTTCATCAAGATCTTCGATCAGAGAAAGGGCGACGGAACAGCTCGAGTGCAGATGCACTATTGCATTGCTGGAGGGCCTTTCTTCATAGACCGCAAGGTGCAGTGGTGCCTCCTTCGAGGGAGCATTGCCTGAGAGCAGGTTTCCTTCCCAGTCGAGCTTCGAGATCTGTTCGGGCTCCAGTGTGCCCATGGACGAGCCCGTGGGTGTCACGAGCCAGCCATCGCTGAGCTTGAGGCTGATATTTCCAGTACTGCCATGCGTCAGTCCTCGATCGAAAATCGATTTGGCGATGGTAGCGATCTCTTTTCTTGCCTGGCCCTCATTCATGACGGTACTCAATAGCCGTGGTGAAAAAGTCCTCGTCTCCGAAGTTTCCGGACTTCAAGGCAAGGGATAGCTGCGGACCGGTCGTCGATACTGTCCAGGGAACACCTGTGGCTATCTCGGGACCGATTCTCAGCGCTTCTACCCCTAGCGCCTGCAGGACGGCCCCAGAGGTTTCCCCGCCAGCGATCACGTATTTATCTATGCCGTGTGCCTTGACTGCTTCGGCGATTCGAGCCAGCGCTGACTCGACGATTTCACCGGCAACCTCCTTACCCAGAATGCGCTGAGCTTCTGTCACGGATTCGGGATCCGCACTGGCATAAACAAGAGCAGACTGTGTCGAGAGCTTGTCGATTGCCCAGGCAATGGCATCCTTGATCTGAGCATCACTTTTCGCCAGCGCTAGTGGGTCGAGCCGATAGCCAGGCTTGCTCCGAAGCCAGTGTGCGACTTGCTTGTTGGTCATGGCTGAGCAACTGCCTGCCAATACAAGGGCGTTACCTTGACTCAAGGAGATCCTGCTCGACTCTTCGGGCGTCTCGAGTTTTCCTCTCTTGACGAAGTTCAATGGCAAACCCTGAGCCACGCCGGATGCCCCGGTGATGAGCTTCAGGTCGGCCGCCGCATCGCCAATGATGTACAGCTGCTTGTCCGTAATCGCATCTACGACGGCGTAGCCATCGGCATCCTGAGACAATGATGAGAACAGGTCCTTCAAGCGACTGGCTCCCTTGTCCACCATCTCGTGACTGCAGAGATAGACGCCTCGATCTGTTTGCCTCTCCAGTACGCGCACGAGGTTGGCGTCCCTCATCGGAGTAAGGGGGTGATCTCGCATACTGGAATCGCTGAGCAGAGAATCGCCGACGAAAAGGTGTCCCTTGAACACCGTTCGCTGGTTTCCGGGAAATGCCGGGCAGACAATGGTGAACCTGGTATCGAGTTCATCCATCAGAGCATCTGCGACTGGACCGATATTGCCTGCGTCGGTGGAGTCGAAGGTCGAACAGTACTTGAAGAAGAATTGCTCGCAACCGGCGTCACGAAGGAATTCAAGTGCCTTCAATGATTCCTCTATTGCCAGGGCCTGACTGCAGGTCCTTGTCTTGAGGGCTACAACTATGGCATCCGCGTCGACCGGTGTAGAGGGGACCCCAAGACACTGTATGGTGCGCATCCCACCTTTAACCAAGGTGCTTGCGAGATCGGTTCCTCCAGTGAAGTCGTCTGCGATACAACCCAATAAAGGCTTCTTCATCGTATTCTCCGTTCCACTAGCGCTATCCCGTACATTCACGAGTCGCCGGGTTAGCGCTTGGCTTCCAGCTGCTTTGCAACCTCTTCGGCAAACTCCTTGCAGCCCATGGTTCCCCCAAGATCCGCTGTACGCGTCTCCGGGTTTTCCAACACCGAGTCGACAGCATTGGTCATGGCTTCAGCAGCTTCGAGAAGCTTGTCGTCATGATGCTTCTCACCCAGCCAATGGATCAGCATGGCAACGGACAGAATCATTGAGGTTGGGTTGGCCTTGTTCTGGCCCTGAAGGTCGGGAGCTGAACCATGTTGTGCCTGAGCACAGCAGGCAACATCACTTGCCATCATCGAGCCGGCCAGGCCGAGGCTACCGCTCAACTCACTGGCCAGATCGCTGATGATGTCTCCATAAAAGTTGGTGGCGACGATTACGTCGAACTGCTCGGGGTTCCTCACCAGGTGAGCAGTAGATGCATCGATCAGCAGGTCGTCGACCGCCACCTCGGGAAATTCCCTGGCGACATCATTCACGGCCTCCAGGAAAAGCCCGTCGGTCATATGGAAGCTATTGGCCTTATGGATTGCCGTGACTTTCTTGCGGCGCTGCATGGCGAGCTCGAACGCTCTACGGGCAATTCGTTCACTGCAATGGCGAGTAATCTTGCGTGTTGATAGCGCCATGTCTGGAGATGTCATTACCTCTCCCCAGCCTTTGGTCATGTTCCGGTCGGGATAGAACCCTTCAGTCGCCTCGCGCATTATTACCAAGTCCATGCTCTTGCCAGGTTTCATGTTTGACTCGAGGAAATAACGTGTGCGTGCAGGCCTTACATTGGCATACAGGTCCAGGCCGATGCGGAACCCAGCGGAGACATTTCGGCCTCCATTTTCAGGAGATGGATAATCGGCATGCGACTGAGTTCCCAGGATTATGCCATCGTATTTTCTAGCTTTTTCCAGGACATCTTCACGTAAAGTGGTGCCATACTTCTCCAAGCTTGAGAAGCCAACCTCATCATATTCGTACTCCAACCCCAGAGATAACAGGTTGTTTGCTTTTTCCAGAACGCTGATCGAGGCGGCGACGATTTCAGGACCAATCCCGTCGCAAGGTAGAACTAGAAGCTTCATGTAAATTGTCCTTTGCCAGATATTGATATGTGAAACCTGCCATCATCCGCGCTTTCCATCACGGTCGATGGTGATTACTCATAAATTGTATTTTTCGTTAAACAAGTACAAATTATGCTCACAATGGTGTGATGTCAATGCAAGGACTGCTCTGGAAACGCGTTATTTTGTTATTCTTTAGTCGTATCTCTGTTGCCGAAACGCGCTGATAGGACAGTCTCTGATTACGATTTCTAAAGATAAATCGGATAGATAAATGGGCTGACTACGGCTCTATCGAATGTATACGATGGGGGGGATGAGAGAGGGTGATGTGAGGACGGAGTGCCATTGGCACCAGAGGATCATGTCTGTGGCCTGGTTCTGGATCAGGGAAAGGAAAGTCCATTAACGTTGAGGATGTAAAGGACCCCTGAGTCAAGATAGGTTGTGATATTGGAAAAGGGGGGGGGATAGCATCCATGCTCATGGATGCTGTGAAAGAATCTCTGTTGGATGCTTTTTTACCTTTGATACCTTTGCGATACTTTAAGTTTCTTCGGCTAAAGGTATCGAAGGGGGAAGTGAGCTTCCTGCTGTTGGTTCATTCTTGAGAAAAATGTTTCTTCAAGAGTGATACGGCACCTTCAGGGCTGGAAAGCACCATCTTGTTGGTCTTTTTTTCGACGGTATCCTTGGCGCAGGAAGTTGAAAAGTGTGCCAGCATATAGGCATCGCATGCAGGCATATTGGCCACGGCTTCTGCCACAAGCTGATTATGTGCTTCGACATTTCCTTCCGCCAATGCCTGTCGGCCATCTTCCACCAGTACAGTCTCAAGTGTGGCCTCCGGGATTCCCAGTTCATGCTTCATCATCTCGAACTCATCAACCATGCCCTTCACGGCAGGCTTGAAGGTGGCCACCATACCGATCTTGCGACCCTGCTCTAGCGCTAGTCTGAACATACCCTCATTGGGTTTCAGTATCGGTATGTGCTGCGCATTGGCGACTTTATCGATGGCATCACCGAAGGCCGAGCAGGTGAAGAGGATGCCATCCGCTCGGCACTTCATGGCGTAATGTGCAAGTGCTGCAATTCTCTTTTCGAAGAAGATCTCGTCATCATGAATGCGGTTTCTGTCTTTGGACAGGGAGTCGTCCAGTAGATTCATCAGCTCCGCATCCGGCCAGCTTTCAGAAAAGGCATGATGAATAGGTTCGATGGCAAGGGGGGTTGCGTGAACCAGCGCGATCTTTTTCATCGGAACCTCATGGCATATTTTCTATGTATGGGGGTAGGAGCTCGCAAGCGAAAACCTTCTTGATCCGTGTATTGCCGCTGATGCAGTGTACTGCTCTGACGTGGTCGCTGGAGATTGTCATGCTCCGAATAGGCGACCTGCAGCATACAATTGGTGGCATGGGACATGCAGATCAAAAGTCGACAGTAGTGATGTTTATTGTATATTTAATGTCAAACATACATTTCGGAGCCTACCTTAGCGCCTGTGCATGTGCAAGAAGGTGCTGCACGTACTGGTTGAGCTTGAAACATCATGACGCAGGCCCAGTGGGCGTTTCACTTGGGGAAACGCCCACTGTAGTTCGATGGAGTTACGTTGCGTCGCGTGTGGTGTGTAGTGCTGAGACTACGGTTGGGTTTCCTGCTCACCAAACATGCCTTCGAACAAGGCTGTGCTCAGATAGCGTTCGGCGCTGTCCGGCAGAATGACCACGATGTTCTTCGAGCGGAATTCCGGTTGCTGGGAGAGGCGCACGGCAGCGACCACAGCGGCTCCGCAGGAGATACCGCCGAGGATGCCTTCTTCGCGCATCAGGCGGTGAGCCATCTCTATCGCATCTTCGTTTGATACCTGTTCGACACGATCGACCAGTGACAGATCAAGGTTGTCGGGAACGAAGCCTGCGCCGATGCCCTGGATCTTGTGCGGCGAGGGTTTCAGTTCTTCTCCGGCCATGGCCTGAGTGATGATCGGCGAGGCGGTGGGTTCCACGGCTACTGTGGTGATCGCCTTGCCCTGGGTGTGCTTGATGTAGCGCGAAACCCCTGTCAGCGTACCGCCAGTGCCGACACCCGAGACGAAGACTTCGACTTCACCGTCGGTGTCTTCCCAGATTTCCGGACCGGTGGTGGTTTCGTGGATCTTCGGGTTGGCCGGGTTGTTGAACTGCTGAGGAAGGAAATACTTGTCTGGGTCGGACTGGGCAAGAGCCTCGGCCTCGGCGATGGCACCGGGCATGCCCTTCGCGGGCTCGGTCAAGATCAACTGCGCTCCCAATGCCTTGAGCACCTTGCGCCGCTCCAGACTCATCGACGAGGGCATGGTCAACACCAACGGATAACCACGAGCTGCTGCCACATAGGCGAGGGCGATGCCGGTGTTGCCGCTGGTCGGTTCAATGATGGTCATGCCGGGCTTGAGTTTACCGCTCTGTTCGGCGTCCCAGATCATTGCCGCACCGATCCGACACTTCACCGAGTAGGCGGGGTTGCGCCCCTCTATCTTGGCCCAGATCGTGGCGCCGTTGTTGACACGGTTGAGGCGGACCAGCGGCGTGTTGCCGATGGAACGGGAGTTGTCATCGTGAATGCGCGCCATATCATGCTCCTTTCCGAAAACGGCTCGCCGCACATGCTCCAGGCAGAGGTGCGGGAGTACATAGGAATCCGGCGGTTATCATGCCTGAGTATGAGTGAGATATCCGCATTGAATCCTTGCCGGGTCGAAGGATAGAGAGTAACGGATATAGCCTGGCATACCACTCGAAAGTCGGCATGCCAGGCTTGGTGATTCAGGCTGGGATTTCGACCGGCCTGGTCGCGTGGCGACGCCGTTCCACCAGGCGCCGGACTCCGACGTAGAACAGTGGCGTCAGCAGCAGGCCAAACACAGTGACGCCGATCATGCCATAGAACACCGCAACCCCCATCGCCTGTCGCATCTCGCTGCCAGCGCCGGTAGCCAGCATCAGCGGTATTACCCCGGCGGAGAAGGCGACAGAGGTCATCAGGATCGGCCGCAGGCGCAACCGGCAAGCCGTGAGCACAGCCTGTACGCGGGACTCTCCTGCGTTCTGGCGCTCGCGAGCGAACTCGACCAGCAGGATGGCGTTCTTGCATGCCAGCGCCACCAGCACGATCAGGCCGATACGGGTGAAGATGTTGTTGTCGCCCTGGCTCAACCATACACCAGCCATCGCCGACAGCAGCGTCATGGGCACGATCAGGATGATCGAGAACGGCAGAGACCAACTTTCGTACTGTGCTGCCAACACCAGGAACACCAGCATTACCACCAGCGGGAAGATGTAGATCATGGTGTTGCCTGCCAACTCCTGCTGGTAGGTAACCTCTGTCCACTCATAGCCGATACCCTCGGGAAGCTGAGCGGCGAGAATTTCCTCGATGGCCTGTTTGGCCTGATCGCTGGAGACGCCCGGCGCCGGGGAGCCATTGATGTCGGCACTGACAAAGGTGTTGTAGTGCATGACTCGGTCAGGTCCCGTGGTTGGCATGATCGAGACAAAGCTGCCCAGCGGTATCATGCGCCCGTCACTACTGTTCACCTTGAGCTGGCGAATCGCTTCCGGATCGAGCCGCCAGTCCGCATCTGCCTGGGCGCGGACCTGGTAGGTGCGACCAAAACGGTTGATGTCATTGACATACAGCGAGCCAAGATAGATCTGCAGGGTATCGAACACGTTATCCAACGGTACACCCATCAACATCGCCTGTTCCCGGTCGACATCGATATCGAACTGGGGAACCTGGATGCGGAAGCTCGAATAGACACTCGCCAGACGCGGGTCCTGCTGGCCGGCATCCACCACCTTCTGCACGGCGCCGAACAAGCCCTCGAAGCCCAGGTTGGCACGGTCCTGAAGTTGCAGTTTGAAGCCACCGGTGGTGCCCAGCCCTAATATCGGCGGCGGTGGGAAGACCGCGACAAAGGCTTCGTCAATGGCGGAGAGGCGGCCATTGAGCTCCGCGGCAATGGCATCGGCGGAGAGCTCTGGAGATTGTCGGTCCTCGAAGTCATCCAGGGTAGTGAAGACGATACCGGAGTTCGAGGCATTGACGAAGCCATTCACCGATAGCCCGGGAAAGGCCACCGTGTGCTCCACGCCGGGCGTATCCAGAGCAATACGTTGCACTTCATCGATGACATCGCTGGTGCGATCGAGACTGGCAGCATCGGGAAGCTGTGCCATCGCTACCAGGTATTGCTTGTCCTGGGAAGGGATAAAGCCTCCCGGCACAGCATCGAAGACCTTGACGGTCAACAGCAGTAGCCCGAGATACACCACGCCGACGATCACGCCGAGGCGCAACAGGCGCTTGATCAGGCTGGTATAGCCGTGTGACATCGCGGAGAACATGCGGTTGAATGGTCTGAACAGCCATTTTCCAAACAGCGCGTTGATGATGCGAGTGAACCGATCAGGCGGCGCATCATGAGCCTTGAGCAACAGCGCTGACAATGCCGGCGACAGGGTCAGAGAGTTAAAGGCGGAGATCAGCGTCGAGATGGTGATGGTCAGCGCAAACTGCTGATAGAACTGGCCGCTCAACCCGCTGATGAAGGCAGTGGGAACGAATACCGCGGTCAGCACCAGTGCAATGGCAATGATCGGGCCGGTGACCTCGGACATTGCGATACGTGTCGCGTCGAACGGTGAGTGGCCGAGTTCGATATTGCGTTCGACGTTTTCCACCACCACGATCGCATCATCGACCACGATACCTATTGCCAGTACCAGACCGAATAGTGACAGGGTATTGATCGATACCCCCAATAACTGCATGACCGCGAAGGTGCCGATCAGCGACACCGGTACCGCGATCAGCGGAATCAGTGATGCACGCCAGGTCTGCAGGAAGATCACTACGACCACTACAACCAGCATGATGGCTTCCAGCAGGGTATGGACTACCGCTTCGATGGAGCCACGTACGAACACCGTGGGGTCATAGACGATGTCATAGCTGACGCCATCGGGGAACTGCTGTTGAGCCTCGGCCATATAGCTGCGCACAGCATCCGATAGCGCAATGGCGTTTGACCCCGGCCGCTGGAAGATCGGCATTGCCACGGCATCGAAGCCATCCAGTTGCGCACGCAGCGCGTACTGATCCGCGCCCAGTTCAACGCGTGCCACATCGCCCAGCCGAGTCACACGGCCGTTTGGGTCGACACGAATCACGATGTCACGGAACTCCTCCGGTGTCTCGAGGCGGCCCTTGACGTTCAACAGCTGCTGGAACTGGCTGTGGTCGGCACTCGGTTGCGCCCCGAGGCTACCCGCGGCCACCTGCTGGTTCTGGGAGCGGAGTGCACTGACGACATCCGCGGCACTCAAGCCACGAGCCGCTACGGCATCAGGGTCCAGCCATACACGCATCGCGTATTCGCCTGCACCAAACAACTGCACATCACCCACGCCGTCCAGACGAGCAATATCGTCCTGTAGGTTCAGGCGCGCGAAGTTGGACAACCACAACTGATCATAGCGCCCATCAGGTGAGGTCAGGTGGACGACCATGCTCAGATTGGGCGAGGATTTTTCCGTAGTGACCCCCAGCGCCTGAACCTCCTGTGGTAGACGCGGCGTGGCTCTGGCAACACGGTTCTGAACATTGACCTGAGCCTGGTCCAGGTCAGTACCAAGACCAAAGGTCACGGTCAGAGTCAGGTTGCCGTCTGCTGTGGCCTGGGAGTCGAGATACAGCATACCTTCGACCCCCGTAATCTCCTGCTCCAGCGGGGTTGCCACCGTCCGCGCGATGACATCGGGGTTGGCACCGGGGTAGGTGGCACGCACCACGACCGTGGGAGGCACCACTTCGGGGTACTCGGATACTGGCAGCTTGATCAGTGCAAGGCTGCCGGCAACCACGATCAGGATGGAAAGGACCGCGGCGAATACCGGTCTCCGTATGAAGAAGCCCGACAGATTCATGAACGTCCCCCATGGCTTGTCGCCGCAACCGCCTCATCCTGTGCCAGCGATGGAGCATCACGCAGTTGGGAAGCCAGGCGCTGGGTACGCTCTGCCAACTGGCTCAAGCTTTCACTGTCAGGTCCGGGCACTTCGCTGGCGTCAACGGTCATGCCGGGGCGTAGCTTGGCAGGCCCTGCCGCCACGACTTGCTCACCACCCTGAAGGCCGGAGGTGATTTCACGCCAGGCGCCAAAGCGGCTCCCCACGGTGACCGGGGAGTAGTTGACCAATCCATTGTCGTCGACAGTCAGCACGAAGCGGCTATCGAGATCGGTACCTACGGCGCGATCCGGCACCAACACACCGGGTTTCTGGCGTGCAGCGGCGATGCGAAGGCGCGCGAAAGCTCCGGGACGCAACGAAGCATGATCGGCCGAGAAGCGGGCGCGAACGCGCAGGGTTCCTGTGTCGGCATCAACGCGGTTGTCGATGAAGTCCAGGCGGCCATCGAAGGCAAAGTCATCCTGTCCGGCGAGTTGCAATTCCACTGGCCAACCGGTTGTCGCGCTGAGCTGTGCAAAATCACGGTTCCAGGTGCGTTCATCGATATCGAAATAGGCATCGACCGCTGAGGTGCTGACCAGAGTGGTCAAGATGCTCTCGCCGCTGGTCACCAGATTGCCTTCGGTCAACTGGGCATTGGAAATCTGTCCACTGATCGGCGCACGCAATCGAGAGTGGTCGAGGTCGAGTCTGGCGCTATCCAACTGTGCCTCAAGGGCCAAGAGTTGAGCGCCCAGCGCACGAGAATTGCTGTGCCGTGCCTCGGCTTCCTCCCGCGACATCAAATTACGACCGACCAGTTGCGAGGCGCGGTTGGCCTCGCCCTGAGCCTGAGCCAATTCGGCACGACCGCGTTCCAGTTGGGCCTCGAGCTCGCGGATATTGGCCTCGAAGGGAGCCGGATCAAGTACGACCAGCAGGTCTCCGGCGTCGACGCTGGCGCCCTCGGTGAACATGATCTCATCGATCTGGCCACTGACGCGGGGACGAACGGTAACGCGCTCGGGAGCCTCCAGGCGAGTGGTGTACTGATGCCAGGTGGCGATGGGCTGGCGCACGGCGTCGACCACTTCAATAACGGGAAGAGGGGCGTTGGAAGCCTGTGAGTCGTCCGCAGGGGCGCGCTGACACGCACTCAGCGCCATACCAAGCAGGGCGACGGTAGCGGCCAGTCCCCAGACTCGCCAGCGTTTGTGATGGGCTCGGCGTGATGGTGGCTGCGGTGATTGAGCTAATTGCGGTGATTGAGAAAAGGGCAATAACGATTCTGAGGGCTGCGAACTTGCCGCAGCCGCGATGATGTCTATGCTTGGCATGGCTGCAAAGGGTCCTGATGAAGGTTGCCTGCCAGTGTAAGAGTTAAAACAAGGTTGTATTAGACCAGTCGGTCGCACATTATTGTTGCTGAAATTGCACGCAAGCTGGCGGTCGTATTGGTAGCCAGTCAGTCGCTTGAATGATGAGGACTGGCTTGTTGCTCGGGAGTGCGGCTTGCTGGAAACCACACTGGAGCCGTATATGGATACTCCGAGCCGTATTCTGATGCTGGTGGAAGTCGCGGAGCTGGGGAGCTTTTCTGAAGTTGCCAAGCGCCGCGAGATGGACCGATCCGTTGTTTCGAAGCACATTGCTCGGCTGGAGCAGGATCTGGGTGTCAGGCTGATCAATCGTTCCACGCGCTCGCTATCGCTGACCGAGGCCGGACAGACCATGGTCGAGCAGGGGCGAGTATTGCGCGAGTGGATACACGACACGGAAACTCTGGCCGAAAGTCTCGGGCAGGGATTGAGCGGGCGCCTGAAAATCAGTGCTCCGGGGGTATTGGGGCGCTGCATAGGCTTCAATGCCATGCGCAGCTTTCATGCTCAGTACCCGGATGTAGAGTTTGACCTACAGCTTGAGGAGCGGCGCGTTGACTTGATCGCCGAGGGCTATGACCTGGCGTTGAGGGTAGGGGATCTGGAGGATTCCAATCTGATTGCCCAGCCGTTGGCGCTCAACCATCTGTTGATTGGTGCCAGTCCGGAATTCATTGACCGCTGTGGCGAGCCTCGAGACCTCAAGCAGTTGGCATCGCTGCCGGCGCTGACCTGGTCATCGCGTGACCTGCAGGTTGATTTCCTGCGTTATCGGGATGCCAATGGCGTCGCACAGCAACTGCGACTCAACAGTCTGGTACGCACCAGTGAAGTGGAAGTGATTCGTCGTGGCGTGCGCGCGGGCATGGGGATTGGGGTGCTGCCGGCTTTTGCCGTTGGCAACGACGTGCTCGATGGTTCGATCATACCCGTGATGACTGATCTGCCGCTGGAACCCTTTGGCGTCATCAATATGATCTATCCCCACCGTCAGGTACCGCTGCGCACGCGTCTGCTCATGGACATCATGCGCGAGATGGTGGGGTCTCCACCGATGTGGGAGCAGCGCATTCCGGGGTTCGACAGAATGTACGGCAAACACCGTGAAGCGTTTGCCGCAGCGGGCGGACCGGCCTCCGGCAGTGTGCTGGATCCGGTGCCATCAAGCCTGGTCGAAAACCTTGCGTAGATGATCACGATAGGCGGCGCAGTGAGCGTCGATGTCCGGGGCCTTGATCACATCGTTGGCGAGGAAGGTCGGCAGAGGGCTCATGCCCAGAAATTGATGGGCCTTGTGCATCGGGAAATAGACACCATCGACGCCTTGGCCCTCGAAGAAATTGCCGGGTTCATCGAAGGCCTCAAGGGGCGCATTCCATGTCAGTGACAGCATGTAGCTGCGGCCCTGCAGCAGGCCGCCACTGCCGTAGTGGCGTTGCGGATCGTGGCGTGACCGGCCATCGCTGGCATACAGGCGACCATGGCCTGTTGTCAGTACTTCGTCGAGATAGCGCTTGACCGTCCAGGGCGCACCCATCCACCAGCCGGGCATCTGGTGAATGATCACATCGGCCCACAGCCATTTCTCGACTTCGGTTTCCAGGTCATAGCCGTCATCGATACGGGTTTCCCGCACCTGGTGGCCCAGTTCTGCCAGTTCTCCCCGTGCAATGTCATGCAGGGTGTCGTTGTAGCGTCCGTTGGAGTGGGCATAGGCCTTGGCGCCATTCAGCAGCAATATGTTCATTCAGGTTCCTCGAGCATTCGAAAATGTGGCACGCAGTAGTGGCGCCCTGGCTTCAGGCCTGTGGGTCGAGCAGACGCACATCGCGCTCGACAATGACGCCCTCTACCTGACGATGGAATTCCTGCATGTGCGCTGTTTCCAGGTGACGGTGCAACGCGCCTTCGGAGGCCCAGGTTTCGAACACGGTAATGGTGTTCGGACGCGGAAGGACGTCAGCAGTGAGGCCCTGCGCGCTATCCACACAAGGGTGATAGGTAATGCAGCCGGGCTCGTCCTGTACGGTAGGTGTGACCTGTTGCAATGCCTTGAGTACCTGGTCGGTGTGTTCCGGATCAATCTTCAGCGTGGCAACGACGCACAGCATGATTAGGCTCCCTGCGAATGATGGATCATTCGCTAGCTGGCTAATGAATGCGGCGAGTGTGAGGGATGCAGGAGCGGCGAAAAACCCGCCAAAGTGAAAAACACTTTTACGCTGTTGGGGGGTAACTGCTGAGGGTAACTGCTGAAGGTGGCTGCTGCGGCACCGCAATACCCGTGACCGACCGGGGCGGCCGGTCACGGGAGAGAGGGTCAAGCAGTCTGCACGCTGCGATGACGGCGGTGGTGACGAATGGCGAGAACAATCGAGACAGCTGCCAGCACCAACAGAGCCAGCGATATGGGCCGAGTGAGGAACAGCATCCAGTTGTCGTCCGACATCAGCGCCCGGCGCAGGTTGGATTCGGCAATCGGACCAAGGATCACACCGAGTACCAAGGGTGCCAGTGGATAGCTGAGTTTGCTGAGGATGTAGCCGAAAATGCCGACGCCCAACAGTAGGTAGATGTCGGTAATGCGGTTGTTCAGCGCGAAGGCACCGATCACGCAGCACACCAGTACCACCGGCACGATGATCGACTTCGGAATGGCGGTCACGCGCAGGAACAGTCGCATGCTGAATAGACATACCACCAGCACCATTGCGGCGGCCACCAGCATGGCCATGAACATGCCATAGACCAGATCGCCATGATCGAGTATCAATCTTGGCCCCACGCCGATGCCATGCACCATCAGCGAGGCCATCAGTACTGCATCCACGGCACTGCCGGGAATGCCCAGCGCGATCATCGGTATCAGGCCGCCGCCTGAAGTCGCCGAGTTGCCTGATTCAGAAGCAATCACGCCTTCCGGGGTACCGGTACCGAATTTCTCGGGAGTTTTCGACGCGCGTTTGGCCTGATCATAGGCCAGCAGGTTGGCGATGCTGCCACCTGCGCCGGGTACCGCACCGATGAACACCCCGACAAACGATGAACGTACCAGGTTGACCGGGTAGCTGAGAGTCTCACGCATGCCGTCCAGCGGACGAAAGGAGACCTCTGTGGGCAGCAGGGGCTTGTTGTTTGCGACCTGGTCGGCGTCTTCGACTTCCGACAGCAACTGACTGACCGCAAAGATCCCGATCAGCACCACCAGAAAGGGGAAACCATTGGCCAGTAGGTCGCTGTCGAAGGTGAAGCGGGGCACCCCCATCATCGGGTCGGAGCCCACCGTGGCAATCAACAGCCCCAGTAATCCGCTCAACAGGCCCTTGAGCATTGATTTGCCGACCAGGCTGGCGACCACCGTCATGGCGAAGATGATCAGCGAGAAGTATTCCCAGGAGCCTAGTTTGACTGCCACCAGCGCTAGCGGGGGCGCAGCCACCATCAACACGATGGCACTGATCAAGGCGCCGAAGAATGACGCCCAGATGCCCAGTGCCAAGGCGCGTCCCGGTTGTCCTGCGCGAGCCATGGGAAAGGCATCAAAGGTGGTAGCGACCGAGGACGGCGTGCCAGGGATGCCCAGCAGCGCCGCCGAAATCAGGCCGCCGGAATAGCCGCCGACGTAAACCGCCAGCATGGTGGCGACACCTTGCAGCGGTGGCATGGAGAACGTCAGTGGCAGTGTCAGCACGATCGCCATGGTGATGGTAAAACCGGGAATCGCTGACGCGATCACACCGGCCACCACTCCCAACAGCATGGTAGCCATCGTGGAAAGGGTGAATAGCTGGTCCATGCCGGACAGCAGCGCATCCATCATGTTGGCATTCCTCTGTGATGATGGGTTCTGCAATGACTGGTTTTGTCGCTATTGGCCGTGTTGCTGGTGAGTATGTCGCGATTGAGCATGTCAGCCGAGCAGACCCCGCGGCAGGCTGATGACAAAGACCTCGCGGAACAGCAGGTCAATACCGAAGGAGAAACACAGCGCGATGACCAGCGCGATTGCCAGGCTGCGGGGAGTGCGCGCACCGAGCAGCCATTGCCCTGCGAGTACAAAACCCAGTGACGCCAGCGCAAATCCCAACCAGGGCACACAAAGGATGTAGACGGCCAATAGAGCCAGTACACCGAAGGCCAGACGATGGCGCTTGATCCACTCGCTGACCATTCCCGGTTTGCCCGCAGGTAGAGCGCGAAAGCGACGCAGCTCCTTGACCATGATGGCCAGGTTGATGACCACCAGGATGGCCAGTACCAGGCGCGGAAAACTGCCGGAACCCAGCGGTTCCCACATCGAGGAGGGCAGGTTACCCGCCTGCAGGAATAGCGCGGTGAACAGCAGCGCAAGGCAGCCATTCAAGATCAGATGAGCCAGTGGTTCACCGCGGTTCATCTCTCTGCGCTGTGGCGATGGAACGGGCCGCTCCTCCGAGGAGGAGCGGGATGAGGATGGAGCGTTCATCGTGCCAACTTCCCAGCGAGGCGCTCGATGGTGGCATTGGTCTGCTCGAGGTATTCAGCGAAGGCCTCGGGCCCTTCATAGACTACGCTGGCACCAGCATTGTGGACTTCCCTGGCGTACTGTTCGTCGCCACTCATGGCTTCGAAGGCGGCAGCCAGGGTGTCGACCTGTGCCTGAGGAGTCCCCTTGGGGGCAAGAATGCCGCGAACGATATTCAGCTTGAGTTCGGGGTGGCCCAACTCGGCGAAGGTCGGCACATCCGGCGTTTCCTGCTGGCGCTCTTCACTGCCAACCGCGAGGAAGCGCAGATCCCCATTCTTGACGAACTCACCACTGGATGAGATATCGCCGATGGCGGCATCGATATGGCCACCGACCAGCGCGCGAATGCGCTCACCGGTACCCTCGAAACCGACATAGCGGAACTGGAGATCCTCGGCCTCTTCCATCATCGCAGCATGAAGGTGGGGCACTCCGCCGAGGGTAACGCCGAAGCGGATCTCACCCGGGTGTTCGCTGGCGTACTCGACGAATTCCTCATAGGTGGTATAGGGCGCATCGCCCGGCACCGTCAGGTACTGAGGCGATTGAGTGACGGCAGCAACCGGCGTGAAGTCATCCCAGTTCTGCTGAGTCAGACCGGTGTGGTGCGCCACCATCAAGCCCTCGTGCACCTGACCGATGGTGTAGCCATCGGCATCGCGGCGCGCGAGGTCCTTGAGTCCGGTGGTGCCGCTGACACCAGGCATGTTGATGACCGGCAGCGCCTGGCCGAGATGCTCCTCGGCATGGTGCGACACCAGTCGCATCAGGGTGTCGCTACCGCCACCCGGCGACCAGGGGACGATGAATTCCACTGGCTTGTCGGGATAGCTATCATCCTGGGCCAGACTCACCGAGGCCGTGCCCATTGCCAGGCTGGCAGCCAATATCGCGGTGGTCATAGTAAAAGTTCGCTTGCCCATCGGAGGAGTCCTCTTGTTGTTGATATGAGAGATTGTTGATATGAGAGATTGTTGATATGAGCGATTGTTGAAATGAGCGGTTGTTAATATGAGCGGTTGTCGATATGAACTGCTCTTACTCTTACTCTTGCTCTTGCTCTGGTTCTGAATGGAAGCGTGAGCGGCGCCGAATCGATATCGGCGCGACTTGCCCATTCCAGTATCAGCCCAGCAACAGCGCGCCGTAGCCGAGGCCGAAGCACACCACCAGTGCCGGATGAATGCGTGTCTTCAGCAGCAGTGCCGCCGCGACGGCTGCGATGATCAGGGTGTGCAACCAGCCGGAGGCATCAACGCCTTCCTGTAGAAAGCTCCAGGTCAAGCCGGCCATCAACACCATGACCACCGGGCGTACCCACTGACTCATCGACTTGACCTTGATCGAGTCGCGGTAGCGGTACAGGGTGCCCAGCGCTACCAGCATCAACAGGAGCGAAGGGCCGACGGTGGCGAACAGTGCGACGAAGGCGCCGCCGATACCGGCAACGTCATAACCGATATAGCCGGCCATCTTGGTGGCGATGGGGCTGGGCAGAGCGTTGCCGAGGGCCAGGGTTTCGGCGAACTGCTGGTGCGTCATCCAGCCGTAGGTGCCGACTACCTCGTTCTCGACCAATGGAATGATCGCCGGGCCACCGCCGTAACCAACGATGTTGGGGATGAAGAAGGCGAGAAACAGCTCCCAGTAGATCATGGCGCAGACTCCTCATTCTTCTGGAGGTCTGACTTGCGGCGTTGAGGGTCCGGGCGCAGCAGAGCCGCGATCAGAATGCCGCCGATCACCAGCCCCGGGTGTACGCCGAGCACGAGAATCAGCACTCCCGCCACAACGCCCATCGCCAGGGTCGCAATCAAGCCCATTCCGGCGCGGGACTTGGCGAAGAAGTCCCAGGTCAGTTGCGCCATCATCACCATCACCACCGGCACCACACCAAGGCCCATGCCATGCACCCAGCGCTGGTCGCCGAACAGCGCATAGATACCCAGCAGGCCGATCATGGCGATGACCAATGGCACCGTCACCGCGACCACGGCATTGATCGCACCGAAGGCACCGCCAACGCGATAACCAATATAACCAGCCATCTTGGTGGCTATCGGGCCGGGCAGCGTATTACCGATGGCCAGCACGTCAGCGAAGGCTTCGTCATCCATCCATGCGTAGCGTTTGACGACTTCCTGGTGGACCAGCGGGATCATCGAAGGACCGCCGCCGAAGCCGAAGATGCCGATACGGAAGAAGGCCATGAACAAGTGGCCCTGTCCGCGGACAGAATGTGGCGTGTCGGGAGAGGAATCGACCATGGTCACAGCACCGCAATGGCGGCATCGGTGCGTGGCTCAGTGCCGCCACAGTAAATACCGGTGTCGGGGTCGCGCAGGATCACCTGGCCGCGGCCATAGCTGCGGCTGTCATGGGCGACCTGCATATCGTGCCCACGTGCCGACATGGCACGCACCAGCGCCGGGGTGTAACCGTGCTCGATGCCGATGGTGCGTTCGCCCAGCCACTGCCAACGTGGAGCGTCCAGCGCGGACTGCGGGTTGAGCCCGAAATCGACCAGGTTCATCACTACCTGAACATGACCCTGAGGCTGCATGAATCCCCCCATCACACCAAAGGGGCCCAGCGCTTTACCGCCACGGGTCAGGAAGCCGGGAATGATGGTGTGAAAGGTCTTCTTGCCGGGTTGCAGGCAGTTATCGTGGGTCTTGTCGAGGCTGAAATCATGACCACGGTTCTGCAGCGCGATGCCGGTATCCGGGACCACGATCCCCGAGCCGAAGCCGTGATAGTTGCTCTGGATGAACGACACCATGTTGCCGTCTGCATCGGCAGTGGCCAGGTAGACGGTACCACCGGCATTGGGCTTACCCGGTTGCGGGTCGATGGCCTGTTCGCCGATCAGTGAGCGGCGCTGTTCGGTATAGGCATCCGACAACAGTTGTTCGACCGACCAGCTCATATGGTCGGGCTGAGAGATGTGCGCCTTGCCGTCGGTGTAGGCCAGCTTCATGGCCTCGAGCTGGCGGTGCAGCAGTTGCGGATCATCGCGGTGAGAAGGGGGGAAACCATCCAGAATGCGCAATGCCATGAGCGCCACCAGGCCCTGGCCATTGGGCGGGATTTCCCAGACATCGACGTCGCGATAGCGTGCCGAAATCGGCTCGACCCATTCAGGGTGATAGCCCGCCAGGTCTTCCTTGCGCAGCAAGCCGCCGGTGTCGCGCGAGAAGGCATCGATCTGGTCCGCCAGTTCGCCGCGATAGAAGCTTTCCGCTTGAGTGCTGGCAATGCTCTCGAGGGTGCGGGCCTGGGCTTCGCAGCGCCACCAATCACCTGTCTGGGGCGCCTCGCCATCAACGGTAAAGGTCTCGAACCAGGGGCGGGTTGCGGCGCCTTTTTCCAGTTTGCGCTTGAAGTTGGCAGTATCACGCTGCCACAGGCTGGCAATGATCGGAGACACCGGAAAGCCATCGCGCGCCAGGCGAATCGCGGGCTCAAGCAAGCTGGCGAAGTCGAGCTTGCCGAAGCGGCGTGACAGTTCCGCCCAGGCAGAAGGCGTGCCGGGTACCGTGACCGGCGTCCAGCCGTAGAGCGGCATGCTGTCGTGTCCGGCCTCGCGTACGGCCTCTCGAGTCAGCGCCGCCGGCGCTGTGCCACTGGCATTCAGGCCGTGGAGCTGGCCATTGCCCTGCTGATCGCTGGCGATCCACACCAGCGCGAAGGCATCGCCGCCGATACCGCAGCCGGTAGGCTCGACCACCGTCAAGGCTGCCGCTGTGGCGATTGCCGCATCTACCGCATTGCCGCCCTGAGCCAGAATATCGCGACCGACCTGAGCGGCCTGTGGCTGTGATGCCGCCACCATGCCATTGCGCGAATAGGTCGGGCTGCGGCGAGAGGGATAGGGCGTCGCATCGGGATAGCCCTTGGCGTCAGTATCGTTCGGGACCAGCGTAGTCATGGCGGCTCCTGTCATGGCTATTGAAGGTGGTTGTTGAAAATGGCTAGCGAGTCGACTGAGAAGTACTCAGGCGCTGTGTCGCGTGCTGATGACCGAGACCAATACCGGTCAGTACGTAGAACAGCGAGAACAGAATCGTTGCGTAGCAGAGAATCGCGTAGATGAAGAAGTCCGCCGTCGAGACGCCCAGCGTGGCGGCAGTAAAGGCGCCTGTGACACCCCAGGGCACCAGCGGGGAAAGGGTGGTGCCGGTATCTTCCATGATGCGCGACAGATTCTTCGTCGGTGTGCCGCTGTTGGCCACCAATGGGCGCAGCAGCGGCCCCAGCAATGAAAAGGTCACGTAATAGCTGCCAGTCAGCAGGAAGGCCAGACTGTGTAGGCCCATGGATCCGCCGAGCACCTGACGGCGTCCGGCCTGGCGCTTGTTGAGCATGGTGATCGCGGCATCCAGGGTACCGGCACTCTTGAACGGTGTGCCCAGCACGGAGGCGGCGATCAGCACCGCGACGGTCGACATCATGCTTTGTAGGCCGCCACGCGAGAGCATGTCGTCAATCATTTCGATGCCAGTGTTGGCGGCGTAGCCACCATTCATTGCCTGGCCGATCTCGGAGAGGCTGGCGTGTTGCAATAGCAGCGCAATGCAGGCACCACTCGCGATACCGATGGCAAAGGACGGCAGTACCGGCTTCTTCAACAGGATGCAGCCGAATACCACCAGCGGTGGAATCAGGGTGATCAGGTTGGTGTTGAACAGCGTGTGAAGTGTCGAGATGATCTCGGAGGTCTGCTCGGCAGTGCCGATTTCCGCAACACTGATACTGCTGCCCAACCAGGCGTAGACGCCTAACGCGATCAGGTAAGCGGGGAGGGTGGAATACAGCATATGACGAATGTGGCTGACGATATTGACCTCGCACACCGCTGCGGCCATGACGGTGGTGTCCGACAGCGGCGAAAGCTTATCGCCGAAGAAGGTACCGGTGATGATCGCGCCGGCGGCCCAGGCGGGCGGGATATCGAGGCCGATCGCAACTCCCATCAGGGCCACACCAATGGTGCTCAGCGTACCCCAGGACGTGCCAGCCATGATCGACATCATCGAGCATGACAGGCAAGCCACCACCAGAAACAACGCAGGGGTCAGCAGCTCCAGACCGAGGGTTACCATCGCTGGAATGGTGCCAGACAGCATCCACACGCCAACCATCATGCCGACGCAGATCAGAATCAGGATAGGCACCAGCATGGCCTGAATGCCCTTGAGCAGATCGGCTTCCAGGCGTGCCCAGGGAATCCCCCACAACAGGCACAGGCCCATGGCCAGGCTACCGGCAACGATCAGCGACACCGCCGTGGGGATACCCAACAGCATGATGGAGACAAGCAGGGTGCCGATAGCAATGCACAGTAGCATCAGGTGACGAAAGCCGCTGAGTGATGGCGAGACGATAGTCTCAGCGGTAGTGCTGGAGTCGGACATGATCGTTTCTCTAAGCTGGGGTTTTATCGTTGTTGTGGTGCGTTCTGTACTGCTTGATCGCGTGCTTGTTGGTCGTGATGACCTGTGCCAATAATTCGATTGTTGTGTTAAAAATCGCTCTAAGTTGAAATAATCGATTT
This sequence comes from Halomonas huangheensis, assembly GCF_001431725.1. NCBI lineage: Bacteria > Pseudomonadati > Pseudomonadota > Gammaproteobacteria > Oceanospirillales > Halomonadaceae > Halomonas > Halomonas huangheensis. The sequence goes on from NZ_CP013106.1 coordinate 1,469,053, forward strand.
TTTTCGACTATGCCCTGGCGCTTGGCGAACGTCAATCCAGCACGTAACCTGCATTCTCATTGGCAAGCGCGCAGCGGGCGAAGTGGGCGACGAGGGTGGCCAGGATGACAGGAGTGACAAGAGTGACAGGAGTGGCGAGAGAGATGAGAATGACGGTATGACTACCCCCCATTCGCTGTATTCCAGTCCCGTCACCGGTGCAGCCGGCGAGACGGCCGCAAGCCAGGCCTTCGAGGCCATCAAGCGCGACCTGATTCGCGGCCGTTTCGCGGCGGGCGAGAAGCTCGCCATCAGCGCCTTGAAATCGGAATACCAGATAGGGTTGAGTCCTCTGCGCGAGGCCCTCAATCGTCTCTCGGCCTATGGCCTGTTGGAACAGCATAATCAGCGTGGTTTCCGCGTCCCGCCTCTGTCGGCGCAGGAACTGGAAGACATCGCCGGACTGCGCATTCAACTCGAGTGCATGGCGCTGACCCAAGCCATGCAACAGGGTGATGCCGAATGGGAATCACAACTGCTGGCGGCGCATCATCGCCTGATGCGCGCAGACCAGGCGCCTGCCGAGCTGGAACAATGGGAGCAGGCGCACCTGCGTTTTCATAGCACGTTGCTGGCACCCTGTGGCTCACATTGGCTGTTGCGCTTCATCAGTCAGTTACATGATCAATTCGATCGCTATCGGCGTCTGGCTCCCCCCAACCCGGCGATTCGCGCACAGCTTGACGCCCAACACAGCGAACTGGTGGAGATGGCTCTGGAACGACGTATCCAGGACGCACGCCATCTGCTGGAAAAGCATATCCAGTTGTCATGGCAGGTGGCGAAGGGCGCTACCGAGTCCTGATAGCGGGCTGGCGTCAGTTGAAGGCGCGCCTGTAGAGACTCAGATAACGCTCCTTCGAGGGCAGCAGATGTTCTCGGCAGAGTTGGCGTAACCGGGAGCGGTCCTGGTCGCGGATGGCATCCAGCATCGCTTGATGTTCACGACGCGCCTGGGAAAGGCTTTCCGTATCGGCTATCGCGATAAAGCGAATACCATGGGCGCGTTGCGCAAATTCATTGATGGTCTGGTACAGGTAGGGGTTGCCGGTTGCCGCAAACAGGGTGCGATGGAAGGCAATATTGAGGTGAAACACCTCACGCAGATCGTGCTTGTCGACCGCCGTGCTGTAGGCCTGGTGCACACTTTCCAATTGTTGCAGCCATTCGCTGGGGGCCGGCAGTGGTAGTGCATCGACGCCCGCTAGCTCGAGAATTTCGCGCATCGCGTAGAGGTTCTCGACTTCCTCCGGTGTCCACGCCTTGACGAAGGCGCCACGATTCTTGATGCGTTCAACCAGGCCGATACTTTCGAGTTGAAACAGCGCCTGACGCACCACATGACGTTTGCCGCTGAAGCGCTCGATAAGGTCTTCCTCGACCAGGCGCTCACGAGGGTGCAGCCGGCCCAGGACGATATCTTCCTCAACTGCGGCGACGATATCCTCGACCCCGGAGCTTGCATCCGCTGCTGGTGTGGAGCGGACAGTTGAAGACGGATTTCCCATACTCGCTTCCCCTGCGATGAGTGCTGTTTCGTATATGCGGCGCTTCAGAGCAGGCGATGCTGGTGGTGCATCGCCGTGCTGTCAGTCTACCAGGAATGGCCTCTCATGAGCGAGGCACACGGCAATGTGGCTCAGGACGGCAAGCGCGGAAATCGCAGCCTTCCTCGGCTTGCAGAATCTGCTCCATGAACAGGCGCCGGTAGCCAAGCAGCTTCGCATCCTCCTTGCGTGCCGGCTGTTGCTGGCGCCGGGCTTCAAGGGCCTCGTCCTCGACTTCCAGTTCCAGCACTCGAGCCTCGACATCGAGACGAATCATGTCGCCATTGCGAATCAAGCCCAACGGGCCTCCCTCTGCTGATTCCGGCGAGACATGCAGCACAATGGTGCCTGCCGCAGTACCGCTCATGCGGCCGTCGGAAATCCGCACCATGTCCTTCACTCCCTGGGCGGCGAGCTTCTTCGGGATCGGAATATAGCCGGCTTCCGGCATGCCCGGTGCGCCACGCGGGCCGATATTCTGCAGCACCAGTACGTCATCGGCGTGTACATCGAGGTCCGGATCATCGATGCGCTGAGCAAGATCCTCCAATGAGGTAAACACGACCGCACGGCCTAGATGACGCATCAACTCGGGGCTGGCGGCGGACTGTTTGATGATCGCACCGGATGGTGCGAGATTGCCGCGCAGCACCGCGATACCGCCACGCGCGTAGATGGGGTTGTTGAAGGGACGTACCACAGGTTGATCGATCAGTTGGGTAGCGGCATCGATATTCTCCCCCAGTGTGCGGCCATTGATGGTCATGGCGTCGAGGTGCAGCAACGGCTTGAGCTCGCGTAGCAGGGTGGGCAGGCCGCCAGCACGATGCAGGTCCTCCATGTAGTGTTCGCCGGAGGGTTTCAGGTCGACCAGCACTGGAGTCTCGTGACTCATGCGATCGAAGGCGTCGAGGTCGATATCGATACCCAGACGTCCGGCAATCGCGGTCAGATGGATCAGGCCATTGGTCGAGCCGCCCAGTGCCAGTAGTACGCGCAGGGCATTCTCGAAGGCGGCGGGGGTCAGGATCTGATCCGGCGTGATGCCGTCTCTTGCCATGGCGACAGCCAGACTCCCGGAATCTTCGGCCACGCGTAGCCGGTCAGCATATACCGCGGGAGCGGTGGCACTGCCCGGCAGCATGATGCCCAGCGTCTCGGCGATGCAGGCCATGGTACTGGCGGTACCCATCACCGAGCAGGTGCCCACGGTGGGTACCAACTTGTCATTGACCTCGGCGATTTCGTTGTCGTCGATATCCTGTCCGCGATACATGGCCCAGTAACGACGGCAGTCGGTACAGGCACCGACACGGGTACCGCGATGTGAGCCGGTCAACATCGGGCCTGTCACTACCTGCACGGTAGGAATTCCGGCGCTGGCCGCGGCCATCAATTGGGCGGGTACGGTCTTGTCACAGCCGCCGATCAATACCACCGCATCCATCGGCTGAGCGCGAATCATCTCCTCGGTGTCCAGCGCCATCAGGTTGCGCAGGTACATGCTGGTGGGGTGGGCGAAAGACTCATGCAGCGTGATGGTCGGGAAGTCCACGGGCAAACCGCCGGCCAGCATGACACCGCGTTTGATGCTCTCCACCAACCCTGGAACGTTGCCGTGACAGGCGTTGTAGCCGCTGTAGGTGTTGGCAATACCGATTACCGGGCGTGATAGCGCGTCATCGGTGTAGCCCATGCCCTTGATGAAGGCCTTGCGCAGAAACAGGGAGAAGTCTGCATCGCCATAGTTGGTCAAGCGGTTCGACATGCCGCGGGGCGCGCTGCCTTTATTGTCGTTGCGCTGATCATGGTCATCGGTCATCGCGACTTCCTCATTGTTGTTGATGCTTGTTGTTGATGCTTGTGGCTGGAGCTTTTCATTGAATGCTAGGCGCGGATATTATTGTTGGCAAGATTATTGACAATTTTATTGGCGATCTACTAGCTTGAATCTGGCAAGTGCGAACCACTGCCCACAACGCGTGTTGTGGCGCGGCACAATGACAACAGCACTGGAGGTACTTTCGCATGACCAAGCTCGCGAAGAACAAGCTCCCCATGAACAAGCTCCCCATGAACAAGCGTGGAGCACGCGTCGCCATTCTCATGCCTGGCCTACTGGCAGCGGGTCTGTTGAGCGCAGGTCTGGCGCAGGCCGAGTACTCAGCTGGAGACGAAATACAGGTCCTTCAAGGATTCAAGGCAGGGGGTGGGAGTGATGCTCTGGCCCAACTGACACAGCCATTCCTCAGCGAGGAGCTGGGTGTCGACTTCGTCAATCAGTATCTGCCTGGCGCCACGGGAGCCATCGCCTGGACGCGACTGGCCAAACAGTCTCAGGCCGATGGAACGGTGATCAGCATCACCAATACCCCGATGCTGATGACCAACTACATCATGAATGACTCCATCACCTACTCGGTTGACGAGCTGACACCGATCGCCAATGTGGTGACGGATCCCGGCATCATCGTGGTCCCTGCCGAGAGCCCCTACCAGACCGTGGAAGACTTCCTCGCCGCTGCCGAAGAGAGTCCCGGTGCCATCACCGTGGGCAATTCCGGTGTCGGTGGCGATGATTTCTTCTCCACCATTCTGATCGAGCAGGCCACCGGCCTGACTTTCCAGAAAGTGCCGTTCCAGGGCGACGGGCCTTCAGCGACGGCGGCCATGGGCGGTCAGATTGATGCCAGCTTCAACAACCTCGGTAATGTCTATGGCCACATCGAAGCAGGCAGCCTGCGTGCTCTGGCAGTGTTCTCGGCGGAGCGCCTGGAGATGCTGCCCGATGTTCCGACCATGAAGGAGAAGGGCGTTGACGTCGTCGCGGGGTCATCGCGTGGTTACAGCGCTCCTGCAGATATTCCGGAGGAAGCTCGTGAGCAGCTGATCGCCGCATTTGAATCACTGAAGGACAACGATGAGTTCAAGCAGACCGCGCAAGACCGGGCGCTCAACCTCGATATCCAGACGGGCGATGACTACACCCAGATGATCAAGGACATGGAAGCGCAGTACGAGAAGATCTGGGAGGAGGTAAAGGATCAGGTCAACGAATGAATACCAATGGTCTCGCGTAGCCTGGAAGGGGCACAGCAATGAACATCAGTCGTCTGACGCTGGCACTGTTCAGCATCGTGGTTGCCGGGGTGTTCTATATCGATGCGCTGGGCTACCCATCCCGCGCCGCAAGTATGCCTCTGATCTATTCGGTAGCAGTCGCGTTGCTTGGCTTTGCGATGCTGGCTCAGGAAGTGATTGGAGCACGGCGACAGGGGATGTCGCCGGTCACGTCGGGTGACGCTGATACACCCGATGACACCGCCTCCAGTGCCGCCGGGCAGCGCTGGAAGGCGATGCTGGTTCTCGTACTGGCAGCGGTCTACGTCTACAGCATCATGTGGTTGGGCTATGTGCTGGCCACAGTACTGTTCATGTTGGTGGCACTTGCCATCGTTCGTCATGTCAGCCTGCGTTTTCGCATGATTGGCATTGCGGTGCTGGTGGCAATGGTGTGCGTGGTGTTCATCGGCTTTCTCGGGTTGCCGGTGCCGTTACTGCCTGCTGTTCCCGGCGTATTCTGATATCTCCTGATACCGCGGTATGCCATGACGAGGTCGGCAGGCGGCGGTAGATGGAGAGGAGTCTCGAGTAATGGATAATTCTCTGATCATGACCGGACTGGTCAATGTTCTGAGCTTCACCAATGTTGCGCTGGTGGTTGGTGGCACCCTGTTGGGGCTGTTCGTTGGTGCCATGCCGGGTTTGTCGGCAACCATGGCGCTGGCGTTGTTGCTGCCACTGACCTTTTCGATGGATCCGGCCAGCGGCTTGAGCATGCTGGCGTCGCTGTATGTCGGCGCATCCTATGGCGGCTCGATTGCAGCCATTCTGCTGCGTACTCCGGGGACTCCCTCCGCCGCGGCAACGGTACTGGATGGCTTTCCGCTGTCACAACAGGGCAAGGCGGGGCAGGCGCTGGGTGTCTCACTGTTTGCATCGTTCTTTGGCGGGCTGCTCAGTGGGCTGGCGTTGCTGACAGCCGCCCCGCTATTGGGTGTGATGGTACTCAAGTTCGGCCCGGTAGAGTTGTTCGCCATCGCCGTGCTGGGGATCACCATCATCGGCTCGTTGTCGCAGGGTTCGGTAATCAGCGGCCTGCTATCCGGTGCACTGGGGTTGCTGCTGAGCACGGTAGGCATGGATCTGATTACCGGTACGCCACGCATGGCCTTCGGCAACATCAATCTGTTCTCCGGTATCGAGTTTACCGTGGCCCTGATCGGGCTGTTCTCGATTCCTCAGGCACTGCTGTTGATCGAGAAGGCGCATGGTTCCCAAAAGGTCGCCAGCCGCATTACCGATCGACTGATTCCGCGTATCTCAGAACTGCGCCGACTGATGCCCAATATCCTGCGCTCCAGTGGTATCGGCATTGTCACCGGCCTGATTCCAGGCACCGGCGGCGATACGGCCAGCTGGTTCGCCTATAACGAAGCCAAGCGCTTCTCCCGCGACAAGAGCCGTTTCGGCAAGGGAGAGCTTGCCGGCGTGGCCGCCCCCGAAGCCGCCAATAATGCGGTGGTTGGTGGTGCGCTGATTCCGACCATTGCGTTGGGGATTCCCGGCAGCTCCTCGACCGCCATTCTGCTCGGTGCGCTGATGGTGCAGGGCATTCTGCCCGGCCCGAATCTGCTGACTGACTACGGTGATGTCACCTACACCCTGATCTGGGCGGTGATCATGGCCAACATCGGTCTGCTGGTTGTCGGTCTGATGTTCACTCGTATGTGTGTCGCCGTGACCAGGGTGCCGGACAGCTTCGTGGCCTGCGCGATCATCACCCTCTGCGTTATCGGCTCCTTCGCCATCAACAACAGTTTGTTCGATGTCGGACTGATGCTCGGCTTCGGTCTGTTCGGCTATTGGATGCAGAAGGCGGGCGTGTCGCCCGCGCCGATGGTGATCGGCTTGATTCTGGGGCCGGTGATGGAGACCAGCTTCCAGCAATCGATGCTGATCGGCCAGGGACGCATGGGTATCTTCCTCGATAGCCCGATTGCCGTGGTGTTGTTGAGTATCGCTGCGCTGTCGATTCTGCAAGCCACTCCGCTGTTTGGCTGGTTGCGTACGGCGATCCGTGGTCGACATCAAGCTCAATAGCCATCACATCAAACCCAAGAGCCATCACATCAAACCCAAGAGCCATCACATCAAACTCAATAACCGCCTCAGTGAGGACTCCCCATGACAACCATAAAAGCCGTGCGTGCTCGAACCGTCAGCGTGCCGCTGGATCATCCGACCAGTTTCTCCAATCGCCAGGTGTTCAAGCGCGACTACGCGCTGGTGGAGGTTGAAGGTGAGGACGGCCACAAGGGCATTGGTTTCTGCTATGGCGGCAACAATGCCGGTTCGCTGGTGACGCATGCGGTACGCGAGCTGTTTGCACCGTTGCTGGTCGGAGCTGATTGCCACGCCACCGAGGCGTTGTGGCAGTCAATGTATCAGGAAGCCTTGCTGCATGGTCGCTGTGGGGCGGTGATGCGTGCGATCAGCATCATCGACACCGCCTTGTGGGACAGGAATGCACGAGCGGCGAATCTGCCGCTGTACAAGTATCTCGGCGCCAGTGACCTTGAGTCGGTTCCGGCCTACGCCAGTGGCGGCTATTACCTCGACGGCAAGACCCCGGATCATCTGGCGCAGGAAATGCTCAACCATGTCGAGCAGGGTTTTACCGCCGTCAAGATGAAGGTCGGGCGTGGAGATCTCGCTAGCGAGGAGGCTCGCCTCGCTGCGGTGAGGGAAGCCATTGGTCCGGACGTCCAATTGATGATGGATGCCAACAACGCCTGGCAGGACCTGCCCAGCGCGCTGGCATTCATGCGCATGGCCGAGCCCTATTCGCCGTTCTGGATCGAGGAACCGTTCAGTCCGGACGATATCGACAATCATCGACGTCTTGCCGAGCGCACGCCGATTCCGGTGGCAACCGGTGAGATCGAAGCGGGGCGCTGGCGCTTCCGTGAACTGCTCGACAAGGAAGCGGCGATGATTCTTCAGACCGACGCCGCAGTCTGTGGTGGCATCACCGAGTTCCGCCGCATCGCCGCCACGGCAGCCAGTTTCGGTGTCGAAGTCTACCCGCACTGGTTCCACGACTTGCATACCCACCTCGTGGCGTCGGCCCCCAATGTGCGCATGGTCGAATTCTTTGCCGATGATCAGGTGCTCAATTTCCGCCGCCTGGTCGATACCCAGCTCGAATGTCGCGATGGTCGCCTGTTGTTGCCGAAGAGGCCGGGGCTTGGCTTCGACTTCGACGCCGAGACCGTGGATCGCTATGCCAGTGATGCCTGGCAATAGGCCGCGTAACCACTGTTAAAGGGGGACATCATGTCTCAAGTAACAGGCAAGGTCTGGGCGCCGGTGATTACGCCCTTCGATAGTAATCTGGAACCACTGGTGTCACGGCTGGTGGCCCATGGTCACTGGCTGGTGTCGCATGGCGTCGGCCTGGCGGTGTTCGGCACCAACTCCGAAGCCAACTCGATGAGCGTCGCCGAAAAGCAGCGACTGTTGAGTGCGCTGGTGGAGGGTGGCATTGATGGTGACCGGCTGATGCCTGGCACAGGGCATTGTGCGATTCCCGATACCGTCACGTTGTCGCGCCACGCGCTCGATTGCGGTTGTGCGGGGGTGTTGATGCTACCGCCGTTCTATTACAAGGGCGTCAGCGATGAAGGCATCTTCCGCTATTACGCCGAAGTGATCGAGCGGATCGGTGATGATCGCTTGCGCCTGTATCTCTATCACATTCCTCAGGTAGCGCAGGTTCCTCTGTCGTTGTCGCTGATTGCACGCCTGCGTGCGGCCTTTCCGAACATCATCGCCGGAATCAAGGACAGCGGTGGTGACTGGGCCCATACCCAGGCGCTGATTGAGCGCTTCTCTGACGACGACTTTGCAGTCTACGCCGGTAGCGAACGCTTTCTGCTCGATACGCTGAGAGCGGGAGGCGCGGGCTGTATCAGCGCCACGGCCAACGTCAATCCACAGGCAATCGTCGCGCTGGCCGCCAGTTGGCAGGCCGATGATGCCGACGATCAGCAGCAGCGGTTGAACGCGGTTCGAGACTGTTTCGAAGGCTATCCGGTCATTCCGGCGATGAAGGTGGCCACGGCGCACTTCTCCGGGCAGCAAACATGGCGCTCGGTACGTCCACCGCTGATCGATCTTGATGATGACAAGAGCCAACAGTTGATCAAGCAGCTTGAGGCGCTGAGCTTTGTCATGCCGGGAATGGAGAGCAGCCATGCCTAGCCAGCAATACATGGGAGAGCGACGTATCGTTGCGCTACGTCGCCTCGACGAAGCGCAGCTCGAGAGACTGCGGCAGGTGGCTGTCGTTGATGCCTTTGATGACTTGACCGATGACAATCGCGGCGCCTTCATGGCGTCATTGTCCCGAGCTCACGGACTGGTCGGCGGTAAACTCGAACTCGATGAGGCAATGCTGGAACAGGCACCGTTGCTGGAAGCCGTCTCAACCATCTCGGTCGGCTACGACCATCTGCCATTGGCGGCGATGAATGAGCGCGGCATCCTGTTGTGCAATACGCCGGATGTGTTGACCGAGACCACCGCAGATACCGCGTTTGCCTTGATCATGGCGACCCAGCGTCGGCTGGTGGAGCTATCGGTGATGGTGCGCGAAGGGCGTTGGCAGGCACATATTGATCGGCCCCATTTCGGTACAGATGTGTATGGCAAGACGCTTGGCATTGTCGGTGCTGGAAGGATCGGTGCAGCCATCGCCAGGCGTGGCGCGTTGGGCTTCAATATGCCGATTCTTTATACCGCCAACTCGCCGAAGCCCGAGCTCGAGACGGAACTTGGAGCACAGTATTGTGACCTGGAGGAGTTGCTGGGGCGTGCGGATATCGTCTGCCTGGTGGTGCCGTGGAATGCCGATACCCACCATTTGATTGATGCCGAGGCGTTGGCGAGAATGCAGCCGCATGCAGCATTGATCAATGTGGCGCGTGGCAAGGTTGTCGATGAACCTGCGCTGATCGATGCCCTTGAGCGCGGAGTGATTCGTGCCGCCGGGCTCGATGTGTTCACCGAGGAACCCGTGTCGGCGTACTCACCATTGGTGACGATGGATAACGTTGTGGTATTACCGCATATTGGCTCAGCCACCCATGAGACTCGCGATGCCATGGCGCAACGCGCCGTGGACAATATCATTGGTGCACTGGCGGGTGATGGGCCGGTCAGTGCAGTCAATGAGTCGCAATGGCGACGATGTCATCGATCAATTGAAGGCAGTACAGAGGATAATGCATGACCGCAAGGCTGGAACGGATTCTGAACCTGGACGATTTCGAGCACGCTGCTCGTCGACACCTGCCACGGCCATTGATGGGCTATGTGTCGAGTGTCGCGGAAGATGGGATGACTGCCCGCGCCAGCCGCGACGCATTCGAGGATTATCAGTTCCTGCCACGAGCATTGGTCAACGTCTCGACGATAGATACCCGCACAGAACTGTTTGGGCGCCGCTATGCCTTGCCGTTCGGCATTGCCCCGATGGGCATCAGCGCGCTGAGCGCCTGGCGTGGAGACCAGGTGCTGGCGCAATCGGCGGCGAGTGCCGAGATTCCGATGATCGTCAGTGGCTCCTCGCTGATTGCGATGGAAGAGTTGGCGGGCGAGAACGGAACGGACTGGTTTCAGGCCTACCTGCCGGGCACACACGAGGATATCGAAGCGCTGCTGGCGAGGGTCGAGCGCGCCGGTTTCCGTAATCTGGTGATCACCGTGGATTTCGCCGTGCCACCCAACCCCGAAACCCATCGTCGTCACGGTTTCTCCAGCCCGTTGCGTCCCAGCCCGCGTCTGGCGTGGGATGGCCTGGTGCGCCCACGCTGGTTGTTCGGCACCTTTCTGCGCACCCTGATCCAACACGGCATGCCGCACTTCGAGAACAATGCGGCAACTCGTGGTGTGGCGGTGATGGCGCGTAACGTCAACCGTGACTTTTCCGGACGCCGCCACCTCGACTGGTCAACGCTGGCCCATGTGCGCAAGCACTGGCCGGGCAAGCTGGTGGTCAAGGGCATTCTGCATCCCGATGACGCGCGCAAGGCCGTGGCAACGGGGGCCGATGGTTTGATTGTTTCCAATCATGGGGGGCGCCAGTTGGACTCCACCGTGGCCCCGCTGCGCATGCTGCCCGAGGTATTGCAGGCGGTCGATGGCAGTGTGCCGGTGATGATCGATGGTGGCTTCCGGCGCGGCAGTCATGTGCTCAAGGCGTTGGCCCTGGGTGCCGACTTCGTGTTCCTCGGCCGGCCCTTCAACTATGCGGCCAGTGTTGGCGGGCATCAGGGCGTGGCCCGCGCGATTCATCTGCTGGCGGAGGAGCTGGAGCGTGATATGGCATTGCTCGGTGTCACCGACCTCGCTGAGTTGGGCATGCAGCAACTACGCCCGGCAAGGGCAGGGGATTGATGGCTAGGCTATGGCAAGATAAATGCTGAAACAGTGGAAATGGAGTGAAGTATGAATATTCGTCCGATTCGTACCGAGATGGACTACAGGTTCGCTCTGCGGGAAGTGTCTGCATACTTTGACGACGAGCCTGAGCTCGGCTCCGAGGATGGTGATCGCTTCGAGATTCTACTGACATTGATCGAGGCCTATGAAGCCAGGCACTTTCCTGTGGACCTGCCTGGTCCCATCGAGGCGATAAAATTCCGCATGGAGCAAGAGGGCCTGACCGCCAAGGATCTTGAGCCAGCCATTGGCAAGCGTAACCGGGTTTACGAAGTTCTCAATGGCAAGCGTAATCTGACTCTGGCGATGATCTGGAAACTCCACGAAATGTTCGGAATCCCGGCTGAGAGCCTGATCAAGCCACCGCGTCAGACCGATAAAGCTACCGTATCAGCCTGATATTCTGGCCCTGCTCGGCATCACCAACCTCGCGGAGTTGGGCATGCAGCAACTGCGCCCGGCAGCGGCGGGGTCTTGAAGCAGGGAGCCGATGTCTGCAGCCTGAAAGGTGTCAGGCGCCGTGGTAGCCGTCGTCCTCTGGGTCTTCATTCTCACCACGCGGTAACTCGGAGACCCAGGCGATGGCTGCGTTGCGCTCGGCGGTGGTGAAGGATTTGATCTCGATGGCCTTGAACAGTTTCTCCTCAAGGTGCGCCATGTGCTTGATCCACTCCTGGTCGGTGACCACCGCAGCGCGGTGGTAGCGCTTGAGTTCGCCGAACTGGGTCAGGCCATATCCGATATCCTTGAGGACCGCGGTCGCTGTCATCCAACGCAGGTTGTCGATCTCGGCAAGCATGCTGATTCTGCCGTGATCCTTCTTTGCTGCTTCCACGGCGTCAATGGCATGTTGCAGTTCCCTGGCGGTGACGGTACCGCCTACCTTGAGCGCTACGACATGGGGAGCGGGGGAAGGGAGTTTTTCCAGCATGAGCGTGCTCCTGAGAAGTCCATGGAAGAGGAGATACCCTAAGGACACTCTGAATAACTGCCTGCACAGTCGAATCACTGCGTCGTGTGGTGCTCACAATCCTCACATATCACCCATATGCTGCGGTTGATGCGCTCCAGACTTCTTGTGCTTCATCCTGTTCGGCGACTTCTTCAGAGCATCCTTCCAAGTCCAGCGGTACCTCCATGCTCCTTTTTACGGTTTGCCGATACGGCTTGCCGACTCATTCAGCATAGCTGTATTGCGCCATGGCGAAAGCGGCGCGATATGACGTTGCTGGTCAGACGGGTGGTGTCCAGACCAGCACCTTGTCGCGATTGAGCAGGCCGTGGGGGTCCAGGGCTTGCTTGAGTGTCGTCATCAAGGCCATTTCGGCCGGGCTGCGTGAGAGGTGTAGCCAATCGCGCTTTTCCAGCCCGATACCATGTTCGGCAGAAATCGAACCATTGAGTTCCGCGAGCGGTTGGTAGAGACACTGCTCGATCTGGTGTCTTGCGCCTTCGGTGTCGTCACCATCATTACCCATGCCGACCGAGAGATGCAGGTTGCCGTCGCCGAGGTGCCCAAAGACCACCAGTCGGGCTTGTGGGTAGTGCGTATGCAGTTCGTGTTCGACACGGGTGACGTAATCCTGCATATGCTCGATCGGCAAGCTGACATCGAAGGCGAGTAGTGGTGCCAGTGATTCCACAAGCCCTTCAATATCGTCACGGATGGCCCACAGCGCGTCACGTTGGTTGCTTGACTGGGCGATGACTGCATCCTCGATCAGCGCCTGTTCGAAGGCCTGCTCCAGGGCGTGATCGAAGCCCTGTTGGTGGCCCTCAGCATCGATTGCCAGTGATTCCACCAGTGCGTAGTAGGGCGCATCGGTGGCGAGCGGGGGATTGTGGCGACCACTGTGTTCGGCGATCAGTGCGAAGTGGCTTTGCCACATGACCTCAAAGGCCGACAGGCTGCCGCCGAGCGATTGACGAAGGTGGGGCAGCAGCGCCGTCAGAGCCTCGAAGTTCGGGCAGGCGAGCAGTGCTGTGCGTACATCCGGCATGGCGGGCTGCAAGCGCAGTACCGCACGGGTGACGATGCCCAGAGTGCCCTCGCTGCCGATGAACAACTGCTTGAGGTCGTAACCGGCATTGTTCTTGAGCATCGGACTCATCGAACTGACGATATCGCCATTGGCCAGTACCGCCTCCAGCCCCAGCACCTGCTGGCGCATCATGCCGAAGCGAATAACGCGATTCCCACCGGCGTTGGTGGCGATATTGCCGCCGATGGTACAGCTACCGCGAGCGCCAAGGTCGACAGGGAACTGCATATCGACTGCCGCGGCAGCTTCCTGCACCTGTTGTAGTGGGACCCCGGCCTGGACGTGAATGGTTCCGGCCACCGGGTCGATATGCTCAATGGCATTCATGCGTTCGAGCGATACCACCAACTCATCAGGGCCAGCTTCGGCACCATGTACCAATCCAGTCAGTCCGCCGTGAGTGACCACGGGCTGTCGAGCTTCATGGCACAACTGCATGATCTGCTGCACCTGCTGAGGAGTAGCAGGACGCAGGATGGCGGCGGCGCGGCAATGGCTCTTGCTCAGCCAATCGACTTCACGACGACTGGCGTCGCTACCGGTCAGAACAGCATTGTCACCCAACATCTGGCGCAGGCGCTCCAGCAGAATGCTCAGTTTCTCGTTCTGCTGGGAGGATGGAGCGGAACAGGAAATGCTCATGTGATCGTGGTCGCCTCGTCGTGATGGGCATGATGGCGTCCCGGAATGGCCTCCAGTAGCTGCCGGGTATAGGCGTCCTGCGGATTGAGGAACACATCGCGGGCCAGGCCCTGCTCAACGATGCGTCCCTTTTGCATCACGATGATGCGGTCGCAGATCTGAGCGGCAACGCGCAGGTCGTGGGTAATGAACAGCAGTGACAGTGAGAAGCGTTGCTTGAGGTCCTCCAGCAGTTCGAGCACCTGCGCCTGAATTGAGACATCGAGTGCCGAGACGGCCTCGTCGGCGACGATCAACTCCGGGTTCAGAGCCAGTGCTCGGGCAATACCGATGCGTTGGCGTTGGCCACCGGAGAACTCGTGAGGGAACCGGTCAGCGCTGCCTTCCAGTCCGACAGTGGCGAGTAATTCATCGGCCCTGGCCAGAGCTTCGGCACGCGCTACGCCGTTGGCAATGGGCCCCTGAGCAATGGCCATGCCGACGCGTGTGCGAGGATTCAGTGAGGCGTAGGGGTCCTGGAATACCATCTGCACCTGATGGCGTTGGCGACGTAGCTCCTGTCCACTGAGTGAGGACAGCGGTACACCGTTGAGTACGATCTGGCCGCTATCGGGGCGCTCCAGGCGCACGATACAGCGACCCAGAGTGGACTTTCCGGAACCGGATTCGCCGACGATGCCGATGGTTTCGCCGCGTGACAGCGTGAAGCTGACATCATCCAGTGCCTGGACGGAACGCGCTGGCTTGAACAGGCTGCGTCCAGAACGAAACACACGGTTGAGCTGCGACACTTCCAGTAGCGGGCTGGGGGCCAACGGCGAGCGTTGCGGTGGCGCAGCATCGCTGGGGATCGCTTCCAGCAGCGCACGTGTATAAGCATGACGAGGGTTATCGAGCACGTCGTCACGGCTACCCAGCTCCAGAATCCTGCCATGGCGCATCACGCAGACCCGTGTGGCGATTTCTGCGACCACACCGAAATCATGGGTGATGAACATCACTGCCATCTGACGATGGCGCTGAAGGTCGCGGATCAGCTCAAGAATCTGCGCCTGAGTAGTGACATCCAGTGCGGTGGTCGGCTCATCGGCGATCAGCAGTTTTGGCTCCAGGGCCAGCGCCATGGCGATCATGACGCGCTGACGCTGGCCACCGGACAGCTCGAAAGGGTAGGCGCGAATCGCACGCTCGGGCTGTGGGATGCCGACTTCCTTGAGCAATTCCAGCGCGCGGGCCTGGCGCTCGGAACTCGGCAGAGCGCGGTGCGCCTCGAACACCTCAGCGATCTGGTCCCCGACTCGCATCAGTGGGTTGAGTGCGGTCATCGGCTCCTGAAAGATCATACCGATTTCCTTGCCGCGCAGTGCACGATGCTTGCGCTCCTTGAGCTGCAGCAGGTCCTGACCGGCAAACATGACCTCACCGCTGACTGGCCGCACCCCTCGAGGCAACAAGCCCATTACCGCACTGGCGGTGATCGACTTTCCGGAACCGGATTCCCCCACCACACACAGGATCTCCCCGGGGAAGACCTCATAGCTGATGTCTTCCACCGCATACTCGCGATCGGCGCCGGGGGGCAGGGCTACCGTAAGATCGCTGATGCGCAATAGTGCATCGGTCATGGTATCTCTCCTGGCGTCAGCGACGTTCGCGGGCAAGTTTGGGGTTCAGGGCGTCATCGAGTCCTTCGCCAACCAGGTTCAAGGCCAGCACGGTCAACAGGATTGCCACCCCGGGAATGAACGACAGCCACCAGGCTTGACGAATCACCGTGCGCGCAGCGCCGATCATGTATCCCCAGGACATGGTGTTGGGATCGCCAAGGCCGAGGAACGATAGCGAGGATTCGAGCAGAATCGCCGTTGCGACCATCAATGATGCCAGCACGATGATTGGCGACAGCGTGTTGGGCAGAATCTGGCGCAGAATGATCTGAGTGTTGGTCTGGCCGACCAGCCTGGCGGCTTCGACATATTCGCGATGGCGCAACGTCATGAACTCGGCGCGCACCAGACGTGCCACCGGTGGCCAGCTGACGATGGCAATGGCCAGCACGATCGAGGTCACACTGGGTTGCATGATGGCGACCAGCACAATCGCCAGCGCAAAGTTGGGAATGGTCTGGAAGAACTCGGTGAAGCGCATCAGCGCATCGTCCAGCCAACCGCCATAGAAGCCTGCGATGGCACCCAGCGGAACGCCGATCAGCAGCGCGACCGAGGTCGAGATCAGACCGATCAGCAATGAGACCCAGGCACCATGCATCAGCCCAGCAGCTACGTTGCGTCCCATGGTGTCGGTGCCCAGCCAGAATCCGTCCACCTCAAAGGGTGGCAGGAAGGGGCGCTGCACCATACGCCATGGAGATTCGGGAAACACGATCGGCGCCAGAATCGCCATGCCGATGATGACCCACAGAATGACCAGACCGAACAGGGCTCCACGATTGCGGGCAAAACGAGCAGCGAATGTCATGCGCTGGCCTCCTTGATGCGTGGATCGGCGAGGCGATAGACCAGATCGGTAATGATGTTGAACACAATCACCAGAGCGGCGGAAAAGAAGAAAATGCCCAACAACAGGTTGTAGTCACGTTGCACCAGCGCCTCATGCATCAGGCGCCCGATACCCGGCCAGGCAAAGACCGTTTCGGTCAGAATCGCACCGCCAACCATCTGGCCTGCCTGTAGGCCGGCCAGGGTGATGATCGGCAGCAGCGCGTTGCGCAGAATGTGTCGTCGTTGTATTACCCCCGGCGACAGCCCCTTGGCACGCGCGGTCTTGACGTAATCCTGCTGGGCCGCCTCAAGCATCGAGGTGCGCGTCATGCGGGTATAGATCGCCATGAAGAACAAACCGAGGGTCGTGGCGGGCAGGATCAGATGCTTGGCCACGTCGACGGCCAGCGCCAGGCCTTCCAGGTTGGCACCGACGGTGAACATGCCGTAGGCGGGCAGCCAATCGAGATAGACCGAAAACAGCACCACCGCCATCAGCGCCACCCAGAACAGCGGGGTGGCGTAGAACAGCAGTGCCAGTGCCATGATCAGCGAGCCGGAAGGCTTGCGCGCTCTCATCGCCGCCATGGAACCGGCGATGATGCCGAGGACCAGCGACAGCACGAAGGCGGTGCCGGTCAGCAATAGCGTGGCGGGTAGACGTTCAAGAATCAGATCGAGTACTGGCATCTGTTGGCGGTAGGAGTAGCCAAAATCCAGAGTCAGGATGCCGGAGAGGTACTTCCACAGCTGGACGTACAAGGGTTGATCCAGCCCGAACTGTTCGCGTAGCTGGGCGATGAAGGCTTCATCGGCAGCACCTGCTTCACCCGCCATGATCGCGGCGGGGTCACCGGGAGCCAGTTGGATCAGCACGAAGTTGAAGATGATGATCATCATCAACACGATCGCAGCCTTGAAGAGGCGTAACAGGATCAAGCGCGCGTAGACCATGTTTACTCCTGGCGGTATGGGCCGTAGTCGTCCTGCGGCCTCAAGAAGGAAATCTACCGAGTGGGCTGTCGATTGGCAGCCCGCTCGGCAACGATCATTCGGCGATCCAGGCGTCGCGGAAGCCTTCGTTCACACCCACCGATGAGTTGACCAGGTTCTTGACGTTGCAGCGATAGATGGTGGGGAAGCCCAATTCCAGCAGCCAACCCAACGGCACGTCTTCCTGGAGGATTTCCTGTACCTCGTGGTAGCGCTTTTCGCGCTCGCTATCGGGATGCGCTGTCGCCGCAGCATTGAACAGTTCATCGACCTTGGGATTGGCGTAGCCTTCGACGTTGTTCCACGGCGAGCCCGCTTCAGCATTGGTCGACAGATAGGTGCGCGAGATACCCAGTGCTGGGTCGCCGTACTGATACAGATAGGTGAAGGCGAGATCGTAATCGCGCTCGGCCAGGCGCTGGTTCCAGCCACCGACATCAGTGGCTACGGTGCGCACGTTGATGCCGACTTCCTTGAGGTTCTGCTGCACTGCTTCTGTCCAGCGGGTCCAGGTTTCACCATAAGGTATCCCCAGAAGAGTCACTTCCTCGCCGTCGTAGCCCATCTCGTCGAGCAACTCCTCGGCTCGGCCCGGGTCGTATTCATAAGGTGTCAGATCCTCATTCTGGAAGCGGGCATTGGAGCCGAACGCCCCCAGCGGTACCTCGCCCATGCCGTTCCACAGCACATCACGGGCAAACTCACGATCCATGGCGTACATCACTGCCTGGCGGAAGCGTTTGTCCGCCATCGGCCCCTGACGGTTGTTCATCCACAGCATGGCGAAGGGGCTGAAGTACTCATGGCCCTTCTGCGTGGAGCAGGTGTTGTCGAGCTCCGTCAAGCGTGGCACATCGAAGTTCTCGACGGTGCCATAGGGCAGCACATCGACGGTGCCGTTTTCGTAGGCGATGGCACGCGAGGCGCCATCGGGAATGATGTGCCAGTTGACGCCATCCAGGTACGGCAGGCCTTCCTCGTAATAGTCGTCATTGCGGGTCAGCTTGATGACGGTACCGCGATCCCAGCTATCGAACTTGAAGGGGCCAGTGCCGATGGGATGGTTGTTGGCTTCGTTGTTGCGGAAGTCGGTACCTTCATAGATATGGCGCGGCACCATGGTGAAGGTCCCGGCCTCGAACGACAGCAGGAATGGCCCGAATGGCTGTTTCAGGGTGAACACCACCGTATGCTCGTCAGTGGCTTCGATACTTTCGACATGGTCCAGCACTGCTCGAGCGCTGGGGTTGAGCTCGCGGTGGAAGACATCTGCAGAGAACACCACGTCCGCGGCGGTGAAAGGCTCGCCGTCGTGCCACAGTACGCCTTCATGCAGATGGAAGGTGTAGACCTTGCCATCTTCACTGACATCCCAGCTTTCGGCCAATTGTGGAATGGGTTCCAGATCCGTTGTGTAGCGCAACAACCCTTCGTAGATATTGCCGGCAACTGTCCGCGTGGGCGCATTCTGGATCATGCCGAGAATCAAGCTGGGAGGCTCGGGCTGGATAATGGTATCGATGGTGCCACCACGTTGAGGCTCCTGCGGTGACTCCTCGGCATGAGCCGAGAGGGGAAGAGCAACCAGTAGCGCCAGGCCGAGACCACTGAACATATTGCGCAGACTGACTGTATTGCGAACGCAGCCGGCTGTCGGACGGAGGTTGGCGAGGCTACTGCACGACAGTCCGGACGGTGAAGTCGGGAGAGGTTTTTTCATGGGGCACCTTGTGTTGCCGGGGTTGCGTTACACAAGGTGTGTAGCGGTGTCTCGAGGCTCGGATTTCAAGTATCCGGGGCGAGTACTCGTGCCTTGTGTGCAACCTGGCAAATTGTTGTTGTAGAACAGGCGAACAATGTATCGGTCTCTTGAAGTTAGCAGCGACTTCACAAACTGTCGACAGTCGACTGTCGTCGCCAGTAAAAGTCTTCCATACTCAAATACACGAAACCGGATGGATAGCTGCTGGAGATGACAGGTAAAGCAGGTAGGTAGAGATAGCAGGTAGAGATGGAAGGTAGAGATGGAAGGTAGAGATGGAAGGCGGAAAGCGACATCCAGGGCGGAGCTGACAACTGGAATCGAGGTGGCTGACGCGCAATGCCCGGGCGTGAAGTTCTGGGGTGTGAAATGCAGTGCTGGGTTGTGAAATACAGTGCTGGTTTATGAAATACATCGACGCAAGGTGGGATGCCATGAAGTCAACAGGCTCTGCAACAGCGCCATTTTTCCCTCAGCGCAACCTGGTCGATCAGGTAGCCGACTATCTGACTGAGGCTATTCTGTCATCGCGATTTGCGCCGGGAGAGAGGCTGTCGGAAGTGGCGCTGGCCACCGAGCTTGGTATCAGCCGTGCCCCCGTACGCGAGGCTGCGCGGCTGCTCGAGAGTCGTGGTCTGGTTATTTCTCGGCCTCGGCGTGGTTTTTTCGTACGCTCGTTGGATGCAGAGGAGTTGGGCGATGTCTTCGACCTGCGTATTTGTCTCGAGCGTCACGCCTTCGAGCGGCTTCAACAGCGTTTCACGCCTGCCATCGACGCCCAATTGAGTCGCGTGATCGAAAATCTGTGTGATGTGACGCGAGGTAAGGATAAGGGCAGCAAGATCGAGGACGACCTGGCTTTCCATCGTCTGGTGTTCGAGCTGGCCGGTAATGCCCGTCTATTGCGGGCTTTCGATGATCTTTCCTTCGAGTTGCGGCTGTGTATTGCCTTGATCAGCAAGACCCACAAGGCGCCCGCCACCATCGCTGAGTCACACTGGATGCTGCTGGAAGGGCTGCGCAGTGGTGATGCCGAGCGATGCCGTGCCGAGGTGGATAACCATATCGGCGTGGCACGAGACTCGGTGCTGGCCCACCTCGCCGAGGTTGGTGTTTGATCCTGTTTGAGCTGGCCCTCCCGAGTAATATTGTGCCCAGCCCGACTGAGGCCTGTTCAATGTGCATCGCTATGCAAGGGTGGCTCGAGAATGAGCTCGACGTATCATCCTGAGTGCGCGTTTGGCATAGTAGTGCCATTCGTTTGACACAGCAGTAACATTCGTTTGGTACAGTAGTACCACTCGTTTGATACGACTTATGCTCCACGGCTGAGTACGCAAGGCCCATCAACCCGATTGCAGCGCGCTGCAATCGGGATAAGTTGATTGTGTACCAGACATGACCACACTGCGGGACCCACCTCATACGGAAATGAGGCCAGACTCATGGACCAGACTGACGCACTGCTTTCTTACCTTGGTACCGACCCCTTGTCGCAACACGAGCGCCTGCTTCAGTTGCAGCTTGGGTCCGTAGATCTCATTCCTCATCGATTGATCGGTAAGGAACGCATCTCGCGGCCTTTCGCCTATACCCTCGACTGTATTTCCCAGAACGGCGACATCGAACTCAAGACACTGATGGCTCAACCGGCCGAACTGTCGATACGGCAGGCCGACGGCAGCTACCGCCAGCTCTCCGGGTTGGTCGAGTCCGCTGCGTTGCTGGGAGAGGATGGCGGAGTCTTTTATTACCAGCTGACCCTGGTGCCGTGGCTGGCGATGCTCAAGCTGGGGCACGACAGCCGCATCTTTCAGGACCGCAGTGTGGTCGATATCCTCGAAGAGGTCTTCGAGCAGCACGCCATTTCCCAGGGGCGCTGGCGCTTTGATCTACGCCGCGAGTATCCGGCGCGTAGCTATTGCGTGCAGTACCGTGAGAGCGACTTCAACTTCGTCAACCGGCTCATGGAACAGGAAGGACTGTTCTACTACTTCGAACATGCCGGCAATGAGGATGATCAAAGCGAGAGTAGAGCGGAGAGTAGCGCAGGGAGTGTCGATGGTCATCGCCTGGTAATCACCGATGACGTCGAAACCTGTCTGGCGGTATCGCCGCAGACCATTCGTTTCCACCGCCAGGATGCCACCGAGACCGAGGATACCATCACTCAATGGAGTGGGGTACGGCAGCAGCAGGCAACCCGCGTCAGCCTCGGCACTTTCGACTACAAGCAGCCCAGCCTCGCAAAACGCACGGGCATGGATACCGTCCGTGATCAGGGCAACCTGCCGGACATGGAAGTCTATGATTACCCCGGTGAGTATTACTATCACGGCTATGAGCGTGGCGAGCGTTTGACCGTCAATCGCCTCGAGGCCCTGGAGTCTCAGGCCAAGCGCTTCCGCGGCGCTGGCGGTGCTCGTCAGCTACGGGTTGGCCAATGGTTCGAACTCAGCCAGCATGCCCGTCACGACTCGGGAGCCAACCGGCGGGGCGATGAGAGCGAGCGCCAGTTCCTGGTGTTGGGCCTCAATATCCATGCCGAGAACGCGTTGCCGGTCTCCGCGCATCTCAAGACCCTTCCCGGCAGCTTACAACCCCAACTGGAAGCGGCGCGTCAGGCACACGGCGTAGTTGATGACCAGCAAGATAACGATGCTCGCCATGGGGACTATCAGCAGGCAGGCACAGGTCACTATCTGGTCGACTTCGAGTCTCAGCGCCTCAGTCAGCCCTATCGTTCCTTCCTCGATCACCCGCGTCCGGTGATTGGTGGCCCGCAGACGGCTACCGTTGTCGGCCCCGAAGGCGAGGAAATTCACACCGATCGCCTCAACCGGGTCAAGGTTCAGTTCCACTGGGACCGCGATGGTCAGCGTGACGCCAATTCAAGCTGCTGGGTACGTGTCGGAGAACCCAATGCCAGTGGCCGCTGGGGTGGCGTATTCGTGCCGAGAATCGGTCAGGAAGTCATCGTCGACTTCCTCGAAGGCGATGCCGATCGCCCGCTGATTACCGGCCGTGTCTACAACGGCGACCAGACCCCTGAATGGCACAGCAATGGCCTGCTTTCTGGCTTCAAGACCAAAACCTACCGCGGTGGCAAGTTCAACGAACTGGTGTTTGATGACGCCACCGACCAGGAACGCGTCAAGCTCAACTCCGAGCACAGCAAGACCCAGCTCAACCTCGGTTATCTGATTCATCAGCAGGGCAACACCCGCGGCGGCTTCCGTGGCACCGGGTTCGAACTGCGCACGGATGCCCATGGCGCGCTGCGCGCCAACCAGGGGTTGTTGCTGAGCAGTTGGGGGCAGATTGGTGCCAACGGTGAGCAGCTCGACATGACGCAGGCTCAGCAGCAGCTCGATAGCGCATGGCAGCTCTCCGACAGCTTGAGCGAGAGCGCCACCAGCCACAACGCCGACCCCCTCGACGCCCGGCGCGATATCAAGCAGGCCAGCGAAGACGCTCAGGGGCGTTATGGTTTTTCGCAAAACGGTGGTTCTGCGAGCAGTACGGGCAAGGTCGATTTCAGTACCGCGGAAGGTGCCGTACAGGGCGGGCGTGGCGAAGCCGCTCGCCTGGAGGCCCCGTGGCTGCATGTGACGTCACCCGCCGGCATCGCCATGAGCACTCCGGAATCCACCCACCTCACGCAGAAGAAATCACTGAGCGTGACCAGTGGCAAGGATATCAACTTCGCCGCCGGCAGAAGCCTGGTCGCCGTTATGCGCGATAAGCTATCGATGTTCGTGCAGCGTGCCGGCATCAAGCTGTTTGCCGCCCAGGGCAAGGTTGAAGTCCAGGCGCAGAGCGACAACATGGAGTTGACCGCCGAGAAGGACATGAAGGTCTCCGCCACCGAAGGCAAGGTCCACCTCGATGCCGTCGATGGCATTCTGATGGCCAGTGGCGGCGGCTATATCCGCATCAAGGGCGGTGATATCGAACTCCACGGCCCCGGTAAAGTCGACCTCAAGGGCGCACAGCACCAGTTTGCCGGGCCGACGAGCCTGAATGCATCGCCAGTGGAATTGCCGGAGTTCAAGGATAGGCTCTGCGCCTTCAAACGAGGTGAAGCAGAGAGTAGTGGTGGTGGAATCGTGGAGAGCTGACATGGACCGTGCAGTATCCCCTGAGCCATTGCTGGCGTGGCTGGACCGCCGAGAGCGTGCGGACAGCCTCTATTGCCTGATCAACCCGGCGAATGGATCTGATCGAGCGCTGACTACTGCACAATTGGAACAGTGCGGTGTGATTGGTAATCCTTTTTTTGATGATCCGCTGGCAAAGCGTATGTACCTTAAGCCAGTGCCGATGACCGCCAGTGAGTTGCGTGCCTCGGTGTCTCGGGAGTTCAAGTCCCTGCCTGACAGCCGGATACAGCCTGTAGCCTTCTGTGGCTGGATTGCAACACGAGCGGACCTACGGAGTGTTGTCTCCTACATGCAGAGGCAGCTCACCGTGATGAGTCCACAGGGTAAGGCGTGCCTATTGCGGTTCCATGACCCACGGGTGCTGGAACGCCTCGAGTATATTCTCGACCCATTGCAACTCTCGCGTTTGCTGGGGCCAATCGATAGTTGGTGGTATTTCAACCATCGTCAGCAGTTGAAGGAACTGTCTCCGCATCAGGAGCAGCGGGGGCTCGGCAGGCTGAGATTAACAGAAGAGCAATGGTTTGCGATCAAGAGAATCGCTGATATCAATCACATCCTTGAGTTGTGGAACTCAATGGGCGTCGAGAATGGGTATTTCGCATCACCGGCAGATATTGATCAATTGATGGGTGCCGCTGAAGGCTATGGTCTTCATGAATATGATGATATTTCCCTCTTTGCCATCCATGGGCTGCTGACAGGTAAGGAGTTTCATCAGCACCCGAGGATTCAACGGCTGCTCAGGTCGATGAGTGGTGAGCGAGATTACTCGATGGTCACCGAATGTCTGGAAGATGAGGATTGGGAACTGATTGCCAGGGAATGCAGGGAGAACGTCCATGTCCGACACATATAAGAATGCACGCGAACAGATAAGATCTCAGAGCAACTCGAGGAGGGCTGGTTCGAAGTGTCCTCTCTGCGAGAGAAAAGGGTTACCAATACTTCCCGTTCGCCTCGCGATATGTGAGCGGACAGGAATAAACAAGGATATCCCGGAAGTTCCTGCCTCACGTGTGCGAGAATTCACCGACGTCATGCTCGACAAGTCGTTGGTCGATGGACAGGAAAGCTCCAGATCCCTACTCGGTGATGAAAGCGGTAGCAGGATAAAGCAATATTATCCCGACGCAACAGACTCCAGTGTCACTAAATATGTACTTCGTCAGCTTCGGCCGGGATATTTTTATATTCTCGATGATGCCGCCACTGCTCCCTTCAATTGGTTTGCCTATGTCGTGAAGGCAGATGGCATGTTCTATCAATTCAGCATCAATGATGTGCCCCCCACACCGGAGAATGCTGAATTTGATTGCGGTGGTGCCCCCGAGGAAGAGAAAAGCTTCAAGGCACTGAACGCCTCTCTGATTGCACTTCCTACTGTCGAGAATGAAGGAAAACTCTACTATGCGTTCACCGAGCACCCATGGTCTGAAGCGCACCTGAACAAGTTGCGTACCACGCCTGAGCTGCGTGATCGAGTGATGCAGGAAATCGATCTCAAAAGCTGGGTGGATGGTAATGATCTTCCCTACGCCTATGGCGTGGAAGACCTCTCGCTGGTTGCGGAATACAGTGATGGGGCGGCAGGCATGGAGTTGCAGTTCTGGCCGACACAGCCTGATCGGCGCCTGTTCAGCCGCGAGGATATGCAGCAGGCCATGGATACCCGGTTGTCACGTGCGAGTGACCGCTATCAGGGTCGAGGGCTGATTCTGGCAGTGAAGGATGAGCTGGGCATCATCGAGGAACTGAACGGCTATCGCCAGCAGCCGCTGGAAATCATGAAGGAGTTCCTTGGTGAAGACGGCTCGGATAACCGACGCCAGTTGACGGTCATGCATGCGGTCGACGCTTTCAAGGAAAATTTCAGAAATAGCTATCTGGACAGTACAGCCCCTAGTGAAGATACCGTGGAGTATCTGGAAAACCAGGATGCCGCGTATGAGTCGGGGCTGGCCAACATAGAAGAGAAGATCAACGAGGCGCGTGCCAGTGGCGATGAAAATGCGCTGGCTAGATATCAACGAGAGAAAGAGTGGTATCTCGAGCAGAACGCCTGGTTGAACAATAGGCTCGAGAGGCAAACCGAGGCCCGGACATCGCATGCGGATGTCAAGCTGGCCGACTTCGTCAGGGAGATGGGAGACCATTACGATCAAGAGAGGTTGGCGCTTTTCCGTAATGGAGGCCCCGATGATGACTGGGGAGGCTATAACGGAAGAGCGGACGTCATCCAGAAGTTGATAACGGCTCTGGATGAAGACTACGCCTTCTGGGTTCTGGAGCACCTTGCCAGTGCGGCGGAGCGCTATAGCCAGCAAGACGCGGATTACTATTATGGCCTCGGGCTCAGTGGCCTTGTTTCCAGCGCGTTGTCGGGAGGGATCTATTCTTCAGCGAGTGTCTATCTATGGTCAGAACTGGCCAAGGCTCTTGACACTGAGACATCGCCGCTGGGGCGCGCGCTTTTTGGCAATATGAGCAACTTGCATGCACACGCCTTGCAGGATCGTCAGTCTCTGTCGGACAAGGCATTTTTCGATGAAGCCAAGCTGAAGGAGTGGCAGAGCGAGTTCATTTCGCTGCGTTCCAGTGTGGAAAATGTCTCGGAAAATTCGCTGGAGGAGCGTTACCAGGAGTCGGTATCGTCGCTGATTGAGACATTGGCTGGGTCATTCTCGGCACTGGCGATGGGCGAGACGGCGTTGGAGGCCATGAAGGCTACCTCTGAAGGCGGTGAGGCGTCAGCAAGCTCTCGCAAAAACGGTGAGGTGGCGTTGCAGTCCCTCACCCGCTACCTGCAGCTGATGACAATGGGCCAGGCAGATATGTTCACTGATGGCGCTGAGCTGCCAATCATCGAACGGCTGACCTTGAAGAAGCAGGACTACTACACGTGGCTGGAGAGTCTGCCAAGGCAGATAGATGCGGTGCGTCGTGGCCATCCCCGGCCTGATGAAAGCGGGGCGATGCACTATTCCGACGGGTCCGGCGGAAACTTCTCCCTCAATACGCTCGATGGCGATGGCACCCTGGAGGTTATTGTTCCGGCGTCGATGTCTCTGGGCTTCCTGGACGTCAACAGGAGCAGTGACGACGACGCAGATAGCAATCAGAGTAACAAGTATCTGGGTATCACCAAGTCAGGGACGAAGCTCGCCAGTGATGTGCTGGATGCCATGAAGGTTCGCGCCGTCACGGCAAGCAGCCTGGCGCTTGTCAGCGCAGTTATTGCACTTGGTCAGGAGTGGAGCAAGACCGGCGATAACAACGATAACCTCAAGATATTTGGTGCGTTTATCGCTTTTTCGGGGGCTAGCATGGGGCTCACCAAAGCGATCGTCGAGCGGAGGAATCAGGCCGTTGCCGGCAGCGGAGCGGCGGCATGGGGCTTTACCAGTAGCCGACAATGGGTCGTCACTGCACAAGGCGCCAAGTACGCAGGGGTGTTCTTTTCCCTATATGAAGCCGGCAACAAGCTCTCCGCCGCAGAAACCGCCAGAAAGCGCGGTGTTCCCATCGAGGTAACCGGCAGCTATATACAAGCATCCTTCTCCCTCATTGGCATCGCCGTAGGCTTCCTCGCCACCTGGCCTGCGTTGTTGGGTGGGCTCGCTCTGGCACTGCTGGGGGGATACTTCGCCAATGCCTACAAGGCGTTGGTGCCGCTGGCGTGCAGTACCTGGTTGAACCGTTGCTTCCTGAGACTGGTGGTGGGCAACTCAGGAAGAGGTTTGGGGCAGATCGAGCCATTTGATGACTCCAACCACGAAGTGCGGTCACTGGATATGGTGTTTGCTGGACTCACCGTTAGCCTGTTGTGGGAAGACACCGTGATGGGAGAAGACAGCAATCTTATGCCGCACATGCGGCCCAATACGGGAACGGGCAGCATTGCGAGTGGTTACCCTGTAATAGCCATTCAAGAGCAGGGTGGAAATTTCAATGCCAAGAAAATCAAGATCGAAGTCACTGTGCCAGACTTGGAAAGTATGGAGTTGGATATAGCGCTAACTACTGGCGGCGGACTCGGTGGTGGTGAGCTGTTTAGTTACTCCTATAAGAAAGATGATGGTGAGCGCGAACTTGTGCCAGATAGGAATTCTACGTCTAATCGAAGTGAAATGGGACGTATATCAAGAAATAGTGAGGGGTATAAACTCTCTATGGAAAAGTCCTATGGCTATGGAGATATTATAGACTTTGCCAGTTTTGAGGTGAGGTTTAGAAGTGTTTTTTATGGCCATGAAGAAAAAAATGATGCTTTTATTTTGAGGCTTGAGAAATGAGAAGGTTCTGTTCTTTATTTGTTTTTTTTCTTTTCTTTTTATTGCTTCACGGTTGTGGGGAGCAGGAAGGAAACTCTGGGGTAAATGGTGGTGGGAAAGTTGTTGAAATGGATGTTGAGGGTTCTGTATATAATGTGAATCCTAATTCTTCAATATATGGGGATGTTTACGGGAACTCTTCAATAGATGCTGTTTTCAGTGACATGGAAAATGGTGATGCATATGCAACATATGTTATCGGGGTTCTATATTTTAATGACTACCCAGAGTATGATATTGATCAAGATTTTTCTAAAGGACTAGAGCTTTTGAAAAAATCTTGGGAGATGGGAGTTGTAGATGCAGGGTACGACCTCTTCGAAGTGTATAGTCAAGGAAATGGCGTAGAAAAGAATTCGGAAATAGCTCTCTATTATCTTCAGGAGTCAGCAGAGAAAGGATACCTGAAGTCACAACGTGAGTTGGCTAGGGATTATTTTGGTCGAGGTCTATTTCATTACTTGGACACCGACTATGAAAAAGCTAGAGAATGGTATGCTAAAGCAGCATCTCAAGGTGATCGAGAATCTGCTGTTGCTTTAGCAAAAATATATGATGAAGGGCTTGGTGTGGAAAAAAATGAAGAGACTGCATTTGAATGGGCATCAAGATCAGAGGATATGCCATATGGTGCGAATTCAATAGTTTTTAATGCGTTGGCTTATTGTTATGAAGAGGGGGTGGGGACAGATGTGGATCTCGTTAATGCATATAAATATTATGATCTTCTAGGAACGGCTGGGGGAAGTTATAAGAGTAAAATAGCGGAAAAAATGACCCCAGAGCAAATCGACCAAGCTGTACGCCTCTCTGGCGAATGGCAGAGAGAGCATAATATCTCCATGCCCAATTCCGAAGGCTATCGTTATAGGTAAAATAGACAGCCATGAACTGGCATCCATCATCGCTGGAATGTGTTGTTGTTCAGCGGTGATGGAACGGGCTTGACCATAACTACCTGATAAAAAGCTGTATTTTCGACTCAACTGATATATCTCTTCAATGGACTTGGCGCATAGATGCTGGATTATCAGTGCTATGCGCTGAGCTGGCGGTAGCGTTGCAGCCCAATACCTGATTCGATACTGCTCCCAGAGGGCATCACCTTCCTTTGATATAGCGCAGGGTAGACTGCTCTTCCGTGGGCAACTCAGGACGAGGGCTGGGACAGATCGAGCCATTTGATGACTCCAACCACGAAGTGCGGTCACTGGATATGGTGTTTGGCGGACTGACCGTCGATTTCACCTGGCAGCCGACTATGATGGAAGATACTCGTGCCCATGACGAAAACTCCAGTTCTGCAGATCCACAAGGGGCTGTGGTCGCTCATGGTGCCATGGATGTGATGTATTCCCTCGAGGGAAAAGTGCATGGCAAGAAAATCATGATTAATGTCACCGTACCGGATCTGGACCATATGGAACTGGGATTGACTTTAGCTACTGTAGGGAGTTTCGATAGTCGAGACTTGTTTGATTACACTTATAGAAAAGAGTCTGAAGGTGAGGGGCTAGTTCAAGATAATCACCGTGGAGGAAACGGGGACAGGCAAGGGGAGCGCGTTTCAAAGAGTGATGGGAAATACAAGATATCCATAGAAAAATATTTTTCAAATGATGTTGCTAATGAACTTGTCGTTCTCGAAGTTGTTCTTTCTCTTCTTCATGATGTGAAGAGTGATGAGTTTTCTATGAGCTTGGGTGGTTGAGGGTGGTTATATGCGTTATAAGTTAATTTTTTATATATTTCTTTTGTTCTTTGTCTATGGGTGTAATGAGAGCTCAAATGGGGATGAGCTTGATAAAGAAAATAACTCTATAGTAGAAATGTCTGTGGAAGGTAGGGTCTATGAAAATGACCCTAAGGCAAGGGTTTATGAAGATAAGTATGGGGATTCTCCGGTTGAAGTGGTAGTTGAAGATGCTGAGGGTGGAGATCCATATGCAACATACCTCCTCGGGTATCTCCACTATGCAAATTTTCCTCGCGATGGAATTGACGTAGATGCTTCTAAATCTCGAGAGCTTTTAGAGAAAGCGTGGGGAATGGGGGTTGTGGATGCTGGATATTCACTATATATATTGTATGGTGAAGGTAAAGGAGGGGATGAAGATATTAGTCTTTCCGTTGAGTATCTCACTGCATCAGCTGAGATGGGGTTTCTCCTTTCTCAGATTGAGTTAGCAGAAGATTACTTTGGCAGAAGTGATAGAGATTATTTGGCGACTGATTACGATCTAGCTAGAAAGTGGTTTTTAAAATCTGCTGAACAAGGGGGTAGAGGTTCAGCAATAGCGCTAGCAAAAATATATCACGAAGGACTTGGTGTTGATGTGGATGATGATGTTTCTTTTGAGTGGGTGAAGAAATCGGAAGAAATGCCTTATGGGAGCGATGCAATAGTTTTCCATGCGCTGGTTTCATGCTATGAGAATGGTATTGGAACAATGGTTGACTTGGTGCAAGCCTACAAATACTACGACCTAATGGGAACTGCTGGCATTTCCGACAAACAGCGTTTATCGGAACAGATGTCCCCAGAGAAAATCGACCAAGCCGTACGCCTATCCGGCGAATGGCAGAGAGAACACGGTATTTCCATGCCCAATTCCCAAGGCTATCGTTATAGGTAAAGTAGACAGCCTTGGACTAGAATCCATCATCGCTGGAATGTGCCGTTGCTCAGCGGTGATGGAGTGGACTCGATCATACCTACCTAGTGAAAAGCTGTATTTTCGAATCAATTGATATACCTCTTCAATAGGCCTGGCGCATAGATACTGCATTATCAGTGCTATGCGCTGAGCTGGCGGTAGCGTTGCCACCCAATATCTGATTCGATACTGCTGCCGGAGGGCATCGCCTTCCTTTGATATAGCGGAGAGTGGAAGGTTCAATGCCAAGAAAATCAAGATCGAAGTCACTGTGCCAGATTTGAATATTATGGAGTTGGGGCTTGAGTTGAGTGCATGAAGCGAGTTGAGGACAGTGTCTCTAATTGATGAACTCTATGAAAAATTCAATAAAAGTGGTGATTTTAAATCTTCAACGTCCGAGGAAGTTTCCGGCTCGGTGGGGTAGGTGTCGAAAGATGGTGGCGGATATAGAGTTAAAATCTATAAAATGTGTAAAATGAAAGCTTGGGTCGGTGTCGAGTTGACTGTTACTTTTGATTCGTTAGGAGTGCATGGTGGCCCCTTGATAGAGATATTTTCAATGAGGTTTAGGGATGAGTATTCTTGGGAAGGTAGTTTTGATTGTTTTTGTTTTCATGACTTTTCTAGGGTGTGAGAAGGATGGTGGAGATGCATTAAATGACAGTAGTAGCTTTGTTGAAATGGAGGTGCCGGGAAAGGTTTATAATAACGATCCAAGGGCGACAGTAGAAGATGTATATGGTGATTCTTTAGTTTCCAAAATAGAGAGTGATGCAGATAACGGCGATGCATATGCGGCCATGCTATTAGGGATGCTTTATTTTTCAGAGAATTCTCGATATGAAATTTCGCCTGATCATGAAAAAGGACTGTCACTTTTGAAAAAAGCGTGGCGCTTGGGAGTTGTTGATGCAGGCTATCCTCTATTTCAAGTGTATAGCAAATGGGGTGGGGAAGAAAACCGTGAAGTTGCGATAGAGTACTTGGAGTCATCAGCAGGAATGGGGTATATAAAATCCCAAAGTGCACTGGCTGAAGACTATTTTGGCCGAGGAAGTTGGGACTTCTTTCCGACGAACTATGGACTTGCCCGAGAGTGGTATGAAAGGTCTGCATCACTAGGTGATGTGGAGTCTGGAGTTGCACTAGCTCTGATATATCATGAAGGGTTAGGTGTACAAAAGAATGATGACGTTGCTTTTAGTTGGATATCTCGAGTGGAAAATATGAGATATGGGAACGTTAGCTTGGGATTGAGCGGGCTAGCCAAAATGCATGAAGAAGGCTTTGGTACTGACGTAGATCTCGTCCAAGCATATAAGTATTATGACCTTCGCGGTACTGCGGGAACTCCCGATAAGCAACGGTTATCTGATCAGATGTCCCCAGAGCAAATCGACCAAGCCGTACGCCTCTCTGGCGAATGGCAGAGAGAACACGGTATTTCCATGCCAAATTCCCAAGGCTATCGTTATAGGTAATGTAGATAGTCTTGAACTAGCATCCATTATCGCTGGAATGAGTTGTTGCTTCGCGGTAAAGGGGGGGCGAGGTTGTTCAAGACCCTGTGTCAGATGAGGCGGCTTGGATGGATATGGCCGTCCTGGCGGTTCGGGAAATGTATCGCTGTTGTCCTGTGTTTCTCTAATGGGGTATTTCCTCCATAATGTGGGTGGAAATCTTTTTATGATAAGGAATGTCATGTCATACCAAAGCAAACTGGAAGCTGCTCATCAGGAGCTTAAAGACAAAGGCGTATGGAAGTTTACGTATGACCCTCCGATTCTTCGGATATGCAGGGGGTTAGGGATTAAGGTAATTCCCTTTCATTATCAGGGATTTGTTAAGAATACGATTATTTACTTCTTTATTATGCTTGCCATAGTCACCTGCTTCGGAATTTCTGCTGGCTTTAATGTGAGTTGGGGAACGTCGTTTTTCATCAGGATGATGATTATCGAGGGTGCTGCTGGTGCCATCTTTATGGCGTCATTTTATTATATTCGTAAAAAGCAATTATCTCTTACGGATTGGGATGATCTTCCGTAGGCAATTCAACGGTTAGCGATGTTCTGAGAAAGCCGTCGAGTAGGGGAAGCGCCACGCATATTGCTCGCGGATCATCCTGCCGGGAGTTTCTCGGAGTATCTCCATGGCCAAAGGCAAAACTTGTTGCTGAACCCCGAGGGCGCCTTGGGCGCCCTTGGGGTGGGAGTTCAACTCTCACTGCGCGTCAGGTGAGGTCTCCAGTTTGCGGGTGACATCTCCTGGCGAGCCGAGCGGGTATATCTCGTCACTTACATTTTCGGCAGCAGTACCGTGTCAATCACGTGAATGACGCCGTTTGACTGGTCGACATCGGGGATCTGCACGGTGGCTACATTGCCGTTTTCGTCGGTGACGAGAAGCTCGCCGTTGTCACCCAGCGATGCGCTGAGCTTGCAGCCGCCGAGCGTTGTAATCGGGTGTTCGCCGCCATCGTCGTAGATCATCTGGCCAATGGCAGGCGAATGAGCGTCCACGCCCACAACGTGGCAGGTCAGAATATTGACCAACGTGTCCTTGTTTTCCGGTTTCAAGAGGTCATCAACCGTACCAGCCGGGAGCTTTTCGAACGCTTCGTTGGTCGGCGCAAACACGGTGAACGGCCCTTCTCCCATCAGGGTGTCTGCGAGGCCTGCAGCTTGCACGGCTGCTACAAGGGTGGTGTGGTCTGCTGAGTTCAAGGCATTCTCGACAATGTTCTTGTCCGGGAACATTTCTGCCCCCCCGACCATGGGGTTTTCGCTATTCGCGGCGAGTGCTGCAGTCGGCATTGTGGCCAGAAGGAAGCCAGCCCCTACTATGGTTGTCAGTTTCATGAGCTTTTCTCCACCTCGATAGGGGTTGTGGTAGTCGCAACCCGTACTTCCCAGCTACGTAGGTGGTTGGGGGAAAGTTGCAGAAGGTGGCAAAAAAACTTCATGCATCAGGTCTGGCCAATGCTTGTGGCGATATCGCCCCCAGCCAAATAAGGCTGGGGGCTCTGGCAATCAATGCGCGTCCGGTGAGTTCTCCAGTTCCCTTTCCAGTTTGCGAGCCACGTCGCCGGGCGATCCGGTGCGGCGGGCGAGGATTTCGTAGGCAACGGGGACCACGAACAGGGTAAAGAAGGTCGCGGCGGCAACGCCGGTGAAGATCACTGTGCCGATGACCATGCGGGTTTCGGCACCGGCACCGCTGGACAGGATCAGCGGGATGCTGCCGGCGATGGTGGTCACTGAGGTCATCACGATCGGACGCAGGCGGGTGAGGGAGGCGCGAATCAGGGCTTCGCGGAACTCGATACCTTCATCACGCAACTGATTGGCGAACTCCACGATCAGGATACCGTTCTTGGTCGCCAGTCCTACCAGCATCACCAGCCCCACCTGACTATAGATATTCAAGGTCTGCCCGGTGGCCCACAGGCCAAGCAGTGCGCCGCCGATCGCCAATGGAACGGTCAGCATGATCACCAGCGGGTGCACAAAGCTCTCGAACTGTGCGGCCAGTACCAGGAATACGACGACGGCGCCGAGCACCAACAGGAAGGTTGTTGCACCTGTGGATTCCCGGTAATCGCGAGCCGCGCCCTTGACGTCGGTCTGCACGCCGCTGGGCAGAATGTCGCTGACGGCCTGGTCGAGATAATCGAGCGCCTCGCCCATCGAGTAGCCATCGGCGAGGTCTGCCTGGAGCGTGATCGCACGCAGGCGGTTGTAGCGGTTGAGCGTACTGGGGCCGGCGTAGGACTCGATATCGACAAGACTCGACAGGGGCACCAACTCGCCGGTCCTGTTCGAGCGCACGCGAACACTGTCGAGGGCTGCCGGGGTGGGGTTGGCGCCACGCTCGGCTTCGAGGATCACATCGTACTCCTCGCCCTGATCGGTGAAGCGGGTCACGGTGCGTCCGCCCAGCAGTGTCTCCAGGGTGCGGCCAATCTCGGTGACCGTTACGCCGAGATCCGCGGCGCGAGTGTAGTCGATATTGACGCTCAACTGTGGCTGGCTCTCCTCGTAGTCGCTCTCGAGGTTGATCAGTTTAGGGTTGGTCTGGCGGATATAGTCCATCAGCGCATCGCGCCAGGTCACCAACTGCTCATAGCTACCACCGCCGAGCACGAATTGCAGCCCCTGTTCACTGCCGCCGCCGAAGCCCTGAGACATGATCGGGAAGGCGGAGATGCCGGGGAGTTGGCTCAGCGACTGACGGACTTCATTCATGATCGGCCAGGCAGGGCGACGCTCCTCCCAGTCGGAAAGCCCGACGATGGCGAAACCAGAATTGAAGGTTTCGACATTGCCACGCCCCATGGGGGAGATCACCAGCACTCGCTCGACCTCACCTTTCTCGGTCAGCGGCATGATCCTGGCTTCGACCTCATCCATGTAGTCTTCCATCCATGAGAAGGTCGCGCCGGGCGGGCCGTTGACGAGCACGAAGAAGGTGCCGCGATCCTCGCGTGGGGTGTATTCCGCTGGTAGCTGCGGATACAGCCAGGCGATGCCACCGAGCATGGCGCAGAACGCGACCACCACCAGCCAGCGTAGCTTGAGTACTCTTTCCAGCAGACCGCGATAGACGCCCTGGGCGTGCTTGAGGCCGGAGTCGACCCAATGGGCGAGGCGACCTTCATGCATGCTGGGGGTCAGGATGCGCGAGGCCATCATCGGCGTCAGGGTCAGAGCGAGCAGGGTGGAGATGGCCACCGCCGTCGACAGCGTCAGCGCGAACTCGGTGAACAGTTTGCCGACATCTCCCTGTACGAAGCTCAAGGGGACGAATACCGCGACCAACACCATGCTGGTGGCAAGCACCGCGAAGGCTAGCTGGCGGGCGCCACGGTAGGCCGCAACCAGCGGTGTCTCGCCATACAGCTGCATGCGTCGATGAATGTTCTCCAACATGATGATCGCATCATCGACCACCAGACCGATGGCCAGCACCAGCGCCAATAGCGTCAGCAGGTTGATGGAGAAGCCCAGTGCGGCGAGGCCGGCAAAGGTACCGACCAGAGTGATGGGCACGGTAATCGCGGGAATCAGCGTGGTGCGGATATTGCCGAGGAAGACGAAGATCGAGACCACCACCAGGCCGATGGCGATGATCAGCGTCGAGACCACCTCCTGGATCGACTTGGCAACGAAGGTTGAGGAGTCGTGGTTGAGCGTCAGCGTCATGCCTTCGGGAAGGCGTGGCGACACACGCTCCATCTCTGCACGCACGGCCTTGGAGAGCGCCATGACGTTGGCATTGGACTGCTTGATGATGCCCAGGCCGACCACAGTCTTGCCGTTACCGCGGAACAATGAGCGTTCCTCGACCGTGCCCAGCTCTACACGGGCGACATCGGCAAGGCGTACCAGATAGTCGTTCTCGCCGCGGTCGAGTACCAACTCGCGGAAGTCTTCCGGTGAGCTGAAGCTGCGCGGTAAGCGCACTACGAACTGCCGGTCCTGAGACTCTACCGAGCCGCCAGGTAGCTCAACGTTCTCGGCGCGCAGTACGTCCTCGACATCGCCAACCGTCAGCCCTCGCGCCGCTAACTCATCACTGTCCAGCCATACCCGCATCGCATACTCACGCGAGCCGCCCACGCGCACGCTGGAAACCCCTTCCTGTACCGAGAAGCTGTCGACCAGGTAGCGTTCGGCATAATCGGTCAGCTCGGCCGTGGTGTAGCCATCACCGGCAAGCATCAGCCACATCACCGTTTCGGAGTTGGCGTCTTCCTTGCGCACCTCGGGTGGGTCGGCTTCGTCGGGCAGGTTATCTGCGGCACCGGAAATCCGGTCGCGCACGTCATTGGCAGCAGCATCGATATCGGAGGACAGACTGAACTCGATATTGATGTTGGAACTGCCGTCCTGGCTGGTCGAGGAGATCACCTCGATACCGGCAATGCCGGCGATGCGCTCTTCCAGTACCTGGGTGATGCGAGTTTCGACGACATCAGCCGAGGCGCCGGGGTAGCTGGTACGAATACTGACCACCGGGGGTTCGATGGTGGGGTATTCCTGCAATGGCAGACGGGTAAGGGCCAGCAAGCCAAAGGCCACAATCAGTGACGCGATAACCATCGCCAGCACGGGGCGCTGAACGGAGACATCCGATAACCGCATCAGTTGCCTTCCCCGCTGCGTTGGCTCTGCAGGATATCGCTGACACTGGTGTCTTCGTCTTCCATGCCGAGCAGTTGAATGGTCGCGGCAGAATGCAGGCGATCAGCACCATGCGTCACTACCAATTCACCTGCTTCGAGACCGGCGGTGACTTCGACTTCACCTTCGCGACGTGAACCGACTTCGATATCGCGCTGTTCGATGGTGCCTTGCTCGGTGTCGGTAATCACCCAGACACGCTTGCGTTGGCCCTGGGGGACAACGGCAGACTCGGGAATCACCAATGCCTCACGCGGTGAGCGAGCGATGGTGACGCGCATCAGCATGCCCGGCTTGAGGACGCCAGCGGAGTTGTCCAGCACGGCGCGGACCTGAATGCTGCGGCTGACCGGGTCAACACGAGAGTCGATAGTGGCGATCTCGCCTTCGAAGACCTGATCGGGGTAGGCGGTAGTGGTGGCGTTCAGTGGCAAGCCTTGTGAGAGTACACCGAGCCTTACCTCCGGTACCTGAAAGTCGAGCTTCATGCTTGAGACATCGTCGAGAGTGGCCAGCTCGGTGCCAGGCGTGATCAAGGTGCCGACACTGACCCGACGTACCCCGACCACGCCATCGAACGGCGCTCGTATGGTGTAGTTGGCCAGAAGTGCTTCGAGCGATTGAATATCCGCTTCGACCTGCTGCAACTGAGCGCGGCTGTCTTCCACATCAGCGCGCGGTGCCAGGTTGCGTGACTGTAGTTGGGTGAGGCGATTGACGGCATTCTGACGCTCCTGACGCAATGCCTGAGCGGAACGCAGGTCGGCTTCTTCCTGGGTGTCATCCAGTCGGACCAGTACATCACCTTGTTTGACTTGCTCGCCACCCTCGAAATTGATCGTGCTGATGATCTCGGTCACGGTCGCCGAAAGGATCACGCTCTCGTTGGCCTTCAGGGTGCCAAGAGACTCCAGCGGGTCGGACCAGGGTTGGCGTACTACTTCGGCGCCGATCGCTGGTGTCGGGGGCAGGGTAGTCGGCATTTCCTGCGCCAGAGCAGGCAGTGTGGTAGACAGCGCAGAGGCGAACAGCAGCATCGCCGCGACACACCATCGGTGGTGACGCAGGAGGGACTTGCCGCTGCGAGGCAGGCGCGAAATGTAGACTACAGTCATGACATTTGACTTCCGAGCGTATGATATTGGGCTTTCTACGTGCCCAGTTCGTCGAGCTTGAACAGCGTAAAGGCATTGAGCGAGCGTAGCAGTATAGAAGTAGCATGCCTTAATAGAAGGTGGCTGCGGGTGATCTTTGCCGACTTGCACAGTTTTTTCGCAACATGTTCGAGCTCCCGCAACGCAGCGTTGTCGCGGTGGTGTAGGGGGATTCCTACATGCTGTGTTTGAAGCAGTAATTGTCTCCGAACGACCGGCCGCGGGCTGTCGCTGATGCGGTCTGCTACCATGGCGCCTTTCATTGGCGCGGGTGGTGGGTAGCAGCATGGCGATGCAGTACGACGTGGTAATCATTGGCGCGGGGGCCGCGGGCCTGATGTGTGCGCTGACGGCAGGCTATGCCGGGCGCTCGGTGCTGGTGATCGACCATGCCAACAAGCCGGGCAAGAAGATTCTGATGTCTGGCGGAGGACGTTGCAACTTCACCAATATGGCCACCACGCCAGCCAACTTCTTTTCCGCCAATCCGCATTTCTGTATCTCGGCGCTCAAGCGCTATCGGCCGGAGCACTTCGTCGAACTGGTCGAGCGTCATGGCCTGGAGTACGTCGAGAAGGCCCCGGGTCAGTTGTTCTGCGCCGATTCGGCGAAGGACTTGCTGAACGTGTTGCTGACAGAGTGCGACTGGGCGGGTGTTGATATTCGCCTCAAGACTTCGGTCGAGCGCCTCGTTGAGCACGGCGAGGGTATGCGTCTTGCCACCTCTCTAGGCACCATCGAGGCTGGCGCAGTGGTGGTCGCAACCGGCGGCTTGTCGATTCCGTCAATGGGTGCGACTGGCTTCGGCTATGACATTGCCCGTCAGTTCGGCCTCGAGGTGACGGATACCCGCGCAGCACTGGTGCCGTTTACTCTGACCTCGCACTGGAAGGATCGCTCCGAAGCGCTGGCGGGTGTCAGCACCGACATTCAGGTGCGTTGTCGTGATGGCCAGTACCGCGAGCCGATGCTGTTTACGCACCGAGGACTGTCGGGGCCTGCCATGTTGCAGATATCGAGCTACTGGCTGCCTGGTGACGAGTTGGACATCAATCTATTGCCCGATGAAGACGCTCTCGAAGCGTTGGTTCGCGCACGGACGGACAGCCCGAAACGGCGGGTATCGACCTGGCTGGGTGAGCGCTTTCCCAAGCGCCTGGCGCAGTCACTGGTCGAGTGGCAGGGCCACGATAGTGTGCTGGCGGAATGCTCCAACGCGGCCCTGACGGAATGGGCGGACACCCTTAACCATTGGCGGCTCAAGCCCGCCGGTACCGAAGGCTGGCGTACTGCCGAGGTCACCATGGGCGGAGTGAGTACCTCGGCGATTTCATCGAAGACCTTCGAGGTTCAGGGCCTGCCGCAACTACGTTTCATCGGCGAAGTACTCGATGTGACCGGAGAACTTGGCGGCTACAACTTTCAGTGGGCATGGGCGTCGGCAGTGGCTTGCGGTCAGTCGCTGTAAAAAGTCAGTCGCTGTAAAAGGAGTGACGTCCAACTATCTGCGACTGGATTGCCATGGCCTGGCGACTTCGGCGAATGATGACGGCAATGGGTCTATAGTCAGGGAAGATTCGCAATGCAATGGAGGACACATGGCTCGACCGCTGGCTGGACGCCGCCTTGGTGCGGCGCTGGAGTCGATAGTTGTCGACCTGCTTGACAATGCACGCCTCGCGTATCCGCGTATTCAGAATCCAGATGATCCCGAAGGTCTGCATGACTTTCGTGTCGCATTGCGTCGTCTGCGTTCCTGTCTAAAGGACTTCGACAGCTTTCCCGGTGCTTCCCTCGACAAGGCCCTGAAGCGAGAGTTGCGCGATCTCACTCGCTCCACCAATGCGGCCCGTGATGGGGAAGTCATGCAGGCCTGGTTGGAGGATCAGTATCAGTTGTTGTCGGGTAGCGAGCGCTCGGCGGTGGTCTGGTGGCATGAACGGTTGGTCCCGCAGGTGGCGGAGGAGTATCGCCTGGTTGAGTGCCGAGTGGCGGCGTTTCCGTTGCTGGATGCTCACCTACGTGGAGCCATGAAGGAGATTCGCAGCAAGAAGGCTCGCAAGGCACCACGTTTTGGCCCCGCGAGTGCCGAGGTGCTGGAGCGCCTGTTGGGGCAGTGGAGCGCGGAGCTGGATGAGCTGAATAAGCTGGATGCGCTCAAGGGACCTGAGGATGAGCAAGCCCTGCATCGGCCACGGATTACCGGCAAGCGCTTGCGCTACCTACTGAAAGCATGGGGCGGGGAAGGCGAGATATTCAGTGCCACTGAATCGGCCATGAAGTCGTTCCAGGATGCCTTTGGCCATCTGCATGATGACCTGGTGCGTGCCGAGGCACTACATGCCAGTGTTCACCAGCATGTGCTGGAGGAAACGGATGCGCGTCTGGCTGCTGTTGTGCGTGATCCGACGGCACGCGCTACGGCACCGCGCCACCTGCGTGGATTCATGGGGTTGGTGGCTCATCATGAGCAACGCATGCAAGCGAATCTTGCCGAGGTCATGCGGCTTGCACGCGGCAAGCCGCGGCGTGAGCTCGAGAAACAACTGTCGGAAGCCGCGACTGCCATGCGTGTTTGAGTTTGGATCCTGGGCCTGGGCCTGGACGTGAAACTTCAGCCTGGGCGGGAAGCTTCGGCTACGGTCGCAAGCGTTGCTCGACTTCCTGCCACAGCGCTGCATAGGCCTTGCTGGCGGGGGTGCTGGGAGCGAATTCACACAATGGCGCGCGCTCGAGTCCCATTCGCTCCACGACACTGGCCGCGGGAATCACCGTTGATAGCCGTAACGGCCAGTCGTTGCCAAGTTCCTCCATGACCTCAAGGTGCATGCTGCGGCGTCGATCGGCGAGGGTAACAAAGGGCCACAGCGGACAGGCAAGGTCCTGATCATCGAGAAACTGCTGCAGTTGCTCCAGGGTGCGTAACGACAGGGTGGTAGGTACCACTGGAACCAGCAGTGCATCGACGCTGGTGAACATGTTCTCGGATAGGTGTGACAGTGTCGGCGGGCAGTCCAGCACGACCAGATCGTATTCCTTGCGTACTTCCTTGAGCATCTGGCGCAGATGGCTGGTGCCACGTTTCTCCAGCAAGTGGTCCATCTCTCGGGAGGCGAGGGAGGCCGGAAGTAGGTCGAGATTGTCGAGCGCAGTGGTGCGGATCACTTTTTCCCAGGCAGACTTGCCCTTGACCAGCTTTTCGACTCCACCACGAATTCGTGGTTTGACCTGCAGATAGAACGTTGTGGCAGCCTGTGGATCAAGATCCCAAAGCAGTACCCTCAGCCCCATATTCGCCGCTTCTGCAGCAAGGTTGACGGCTGAAGCGGTCTTTCCAACGCCGCCCTTGATGCTGTAGAGGGATACCATACGCATCCGGTCATATCCTTTTTAATGTAGTCACCGGGTTATTCTAAATTACCATAGCCATGCAACAGGCGCGGGAGAGGCGCCCGGTCAGCTATCATGCACCTTCATGAATGTAATTATCTATCATGAATGCATAAAATCTGAGCGATGCGGACAGTTAGCGAT
Source organism: Halomonas huangheensis (assembly GCF_001431725.1). NCBI lineage: Bacteria > Pseudomonadati > Pseudomonadota > Gammaproteobacteria > Oceanospirillales > Halomonadaceae > Halomonas > Halomonas huangheensis. The sequence continues at coordinate 1,510,176 of NZ_CP013106.1, forward strand.
GCGGACAGTTAGTGATACGGACAGTTAGCGATGAGCTACTGGCAGCTTGAAGCGCATGGCGCCCACGGGCGGGTTTTCCGCGGGCGCAGTGTGATGTCCAGGCTGGCTGGCGTGGTGACTCAGATATTGAACAGGCTGCGCAGGCGCTTTACGGCGATGGCAGTGGTCAGTGCCTTGCTGGCAAACCGGGTGACGGGACCGCGGTGGCGAAGAGCTGGCAGCAGGACAATGGTGCCAGCTGCCAGCAGAGCGAGGCGATAAGGCTTTAGAGCATGCCAGCGTCGGTCGAGCCGACGGCTGGCATTGGCCCATTCTGAAGTGGTCGTGATCAGTGAAAGGCGCTGATGGTCGATATTGGCTTCGAGCTCGGCTTTGCGCTGAGCCCGCAGAAGACGTTTGTTCATGCGTCCTCCCGAGCGCTGTCTTCGGCCAGTTGCCTATCCAGTGCCAGGTGCTTGAGAGTGCTGGCCAACAGTGTACGCCGCCGCGCAAGCCGCATGACCCACAGTGCCACACCGATACCCGAACCCAGCAGGACCAGAGCGCTGACGGCAATGGCAGTAATGCGCCATGTGTCCCAGAACAGCACGATGATCAGGGCGGTCAGGGTGGCGATGCCCAGCAACAGCAGTATCAGGCTAAGGCCGAGCAGCAATGCCAGTGTGGCCAGCCGAGCGCGCTCTTCCTCGAGTTCAAGCACTGCCAGCCGCAGGCGAGTTTCACCTGTGGCCAGCAGTGTTGTCAGTATGCGTTTGCCTGTGTTCAACAACCGTTGAACAGGTCCGAGGCTTTCCGCCATCAGCGCTTTCCAATCAGCAGACCTACGATCACGCCCACCGCGGCACCAATGCCGACACTCTTCCACGGGTTCTCATGAACGTAGCGATCGCAACACTCAACCTGGCTGTCCATGGTCTGGCGTGCCTGACGATACTTACGTTCGCCTTGTTCGCTGAGGTGGGCACGAGTTTCCTGCAGTCGGGCCTCTGCCTTTTCGCGCCACTGCTTGATGTTCTGGCGAGAATCATCGGCGGTGGCACTCAGCAGTTCCTCAAGGGTACCGGACAGGTGCTTGAGCTCGTCCTTCAACTGCTGGGCAGAAGCGCTGGTGTTGGGAGCTACCTGTTCGGCGGCTGATTCATCAGAAGTGGATTCATTGCGCTTGCTGGTGGTAGTGCTGCTGCGTGTAGCCATTGGATCTTCCTTGTTCAAATGAAAACGCAACATGGCTGTTCTGGATCTGTGCCCGTTGTCACGCTTTCTGGTGGACAATCAGCAGGGAGCGACGGTTGATACTGCCACTCCCTTTCACCAGCCAGGACCCGCATTACTCCCTTCAGTAACTACTGGTGATGCTGCTACTGTCGGTGCTGCCGCTTCCCGAGGGAAACAGCGGGTTCAGGCTGAAACCAATGCCGAGGCGGTTGGTCTTGGCGTTGTAGTCAATCAGACTCTCACCGTAGCCATTGTAGTACTGTACATGGCCACGAACCTTGCCGAAAAGGGGCCAGGAGTAATCGAGCTGACCACCATAGTGACCGTCATCGGGATTACCGCGCAGCAACAGCGAGGCTTCGTGATTCTTGAACAACTGATGGGCAATGGTGAAGTCTGCGTAACCGACGTATTCCTCGATGTCCGGATTGTCGTCGGAGTTGTCGTCTTCCGGTACGCGCCAGTGCGGTGTCGCCACGAAGGCCCAGTCGTCGTTGACCCAGGTCGAGGTCAGGATGACCCGGTTCCAACTACGGGACAGTTCCCCGGAGCGTCCGTTGGACTGATGGTTGAACGCTACGCGATTGCCGATATTGGTCCAGCCCCACAGTTCGTAGTCGTTCTGAAAGTCGACGAAGACTTCCGGCTCATAGTTGGTTTCACGGAAGGGCGCAGACTCCTCACCGTTATAGGCCTGCCACCAGCTGCGCTGAGTATAGGCGAAGAACACATCGCCATTATCGAACAACAGGTCTTCGGCAATGTTGAACTTGGCACTGAACTGGAACTTCACCTCAGTGTTGTCCATCTCCCTCCCTTCCTCGCCGACAAACGAGGCCTCGTTGGGCTTCTGATTGTAGCTGATCGGAAGAATATAGTTACGATGGTGCGTGGTGATGGCGAAGGGGTTGCTTTCCGACTCCTCCTCCAATTGGCGCCGTTCCTGAGCAAGTTCGTCAGCCCCGGACTCCGCGACCGCGGCGATGGTACCGTTGGTGACAAGTTCATTCGACACGGAAACGTCAGATGAACTTGAGGCAGAATTGCTGCTCAACGCCGTGCTGGTGGTTGCGGGGGACTCGCCCAACTGGGATTGTAGCTTCGCCAGTTCGCTCTGAAGTTCCTGGACACGAGCCTCCATGGCCTCGCGCTCGCTCGGGCTGAGAGTCGATTGGGCGTTGACCTGTCCAATAATGCCAAGAGCCAGCAAGGGGGTGGCCAGCAAACCGAGGGCTGCGGGGCGTTTCATCATGTGACTACCTGAAAGGGAATATAGGAAACGGTTTCTATCATGACTCGGCAATAAGTCAAACTTACGTCAACACACTTGCACCAGATTGCCATACTGACACAGTGTGTTGAAAATCTCGTCACCCACCTTCGTTGCGACAGGAATTTGTTGCTCATGGCTCGTTCTTCAATCATTGAACCCCGCCGCTGGATTACCTCATCAGTGCTGGTCCTGTTGCTTCTGTTATGCGGAGTCAGTTGGGCTCAGAGCGTTACCGAAGATGAGTCTCTACCCACGGTCGAGGAGTTGCAGCAGCGCCTCGAGGAGCGCACCGCCAGCGCCGGAGATCCTCCCAGTTCGACAGCCACTCAGGAGATCGATCACCTGAAGCAGGCAATCACTGCAGTGGAGAGTCTGGCTGATACCCGACGTCAGCTCGACGACCTGCAAACGCGTATCGAGCAGGCACCCCAGGAACTTGAGCAGCTTGAGCATGAGTTGCGTGAGAAGCAGGATAGCCAGGATTTCGATATCAGCGAGCTGGAAGGACTGTCTTCGCAGGAACTGGAGCGACGTCTACGTGACGCTACGACTTCTCTGCAACGTATTCAGAGCTCTCTGACACGCGTCCAGAGCCAGGTCCTGGGGGCGCAAACCTTACCGGAGCGTGCCCAGAAATCCATTGCCGATGCAATGCAGCGCATGGATACCGTTAGTCAGAACATCGAAGAACTTTCGCGACGTGATGTCCCTGAGGATTCTCCACAGCGCATAGCCGCGTTGGCGGAGCGGCAACTGGCTGAAGCAGAGCTCCATCTCTATCAGCAACAGTTGAACTCCAATACTCGGCTACGAGAGCTTCTGCAGCAACGTTCCGAGTTACTGCAGTTGGAAGCCGCTCGTGAGGAAGCCTGGGTATCGGCGCTACAGAGCCAGTTTGATCAGTTGCGACGCGAGCAGTCGGAACAGGCGATTGCCGACGCCGTTCAGAATGAGCCGCAAGCGATAGCCGAGCACCCGGTGATCAAGAAGGAGCAGGAGGCCAATCGTGAGATGTCGCAGCAACTGCTCAATGCGACCAGCCATGCCAACGAGCTCGTTCGTGAGGGCCTGCAGACGCGACGTCAGTTGGAGCGTGTGCGACAAATGCAGCAAGGCCTCAACGACAATATCGAATCGGTGCGCGGAAGTGTGTTGTTGTCACGGATCCTGCGTGAGCAACGGGAATCCCTGCCGAAGATCGAGGCGCGCAGTGGACTACCCGATGAGATAGCCGATGTCCGCCTGGCGCAATTCGAACTGGATAGTTATCACGAGCGGCTGCGCTTTCCAGAGCGTCTGGCACGACAGGCGCTCGAGGAAGCGGCTGCTGCAGATGAGGAATTCAATGAACAAACCGCCGAGGCGCTGGTTGAACCACTGATCCAGCTGTATCGCTCCAGGCGAGACTTGATTGACCAGTTGGACCCCATCTATGGCGAGATCCTCACGTCTGCCATTGACCTGCAGCTCAATCAGCAGCAACTGGTCAAGGTGGTGCGCGATCTACGCAGTACCATTGATGAGCAGCTGTTCTGGGTAGCCAACGCGCGGCCTCTCGACCTCAACTGGCTCAGCGACCTGCCGGAGAACCTGGCGACTGAATGGGCTGAAGGCAGTTGGCGCAAGGCTCTGCCCGCTAACTGGACGAAGCCGGACTCCGGAGCCTGGTTGGCGCTTCCGGTATTGCTGATGGCGGCTCTTCTGGTGCTGCTGCGTCGTCGGATAAAGGCGCGGCTATTGGGTATCCACGAGCAGATTGGACGCTTGCGTCACGACACTCAGTTGCATACTCCGCGTGCGATCCTGCTCAACCTACTGTTGGCGGCACCAGCACCGCTGATGGTGGCAACCTTCGGAATGGTGCTGTATTTCGGCGGGAGCGGGGTTGCGGAGGGAGTGGGTATTTCGCTACTGCAACTGGCGGCCGCCTGGTTGATGGTCGCCTGGGCCCGTCGATTGCTTGTCAGCGATGGAGTGGCGCGGCGCCATTTTCATTGGCCGGAAGGCTATGTGCGGACGCTGCGCGGCTGGATGCTGTGGTTGGGTATCAGTCTGGCACCGGTGTTGTTGATTGCTCCATTGGCGAGGGACGCCGCGCTCACGTTCAATCAGCGCCCGATTGGCCTTGGCATTCTTCTGGTTGGACTGATTGGCATGTCGATCAGCATGGCCAAGCTGATTCTGGCTCATGTACCGTTCTTCGGGGTCAAGCTGTTTCGTCTGATTCTTGGCCTGGCCATGGCCATGATTCCGATCGCATTGGCGGGGGCAGTGCTCTATGGCTACGTCTATTCGGCGCTGAGCCTGATCAGTCGTTTTGTCTTTACGCTGTATCTGTTTTCCTTCTGGATACTTGTCGAGGCTTCGGTGGTCCGCGGGCTGGCAGTGGCTGCCAGGCGCCTGGCATACCGCCGCGCACTTGCGCGACGTCGGGCGCTGAACAAGGACGACAACGACCGTGGCCTGGATATCGTCGAAGAGCCTCCGCTGGACATGGAGCAGGTCAATCAACAGTCGCTGCGGCTGTCCAAACTGATTCTGACCATTGGCTTTGTAGCCTTGATGTATCTGGTCTGGGCCGACTTCCTCGGGGTTCTCGGTTATCTGGATCATGTCGTGTTGGTGGAAGGCGCGATGGGAGAAGGTGGCGAGGCGCTGGACGGCAATCTCAGCATTGCCGACCTGGTGGTCGCGTTGTTCACGGTTGGCATGACGATGATGCTGGCACGTAACCTGCCGGGGTTGCTGGAAGTCATGGTGCTGTCACGGCTGGTGCTCAAGCAGGGCAGTGCCTATGCGATCAGCTCGCTACTGTCTTACGTGATCGTGGGGGTTGGTACGGTCATGGCCCTGTCGACCATGGGCGTCTCCTGGGACAAGTTGCAATGGCTGGTTGCAGCGCTCGGTGTGGGCCTGGGTTTCGGTCTGCAGGAGATCTTTGCCAACTTCATTTCCGGCTTGATCATCCTCTTCGAGCGTCCGGTGCGCATCGGCGACACCATCACGCTTGGTAACCTGACCGGCACCGTGAGCCGGATCCGCATTCGTGCCACGACGGTGACGGATTTCGATCGCAAGGAAATCATCATCCCCAACAAGACCTTTGTGACTGATCAACTGATCAACTGGTCGCTATCCGATAGTGTGACCCGGGTGACGCTCAAGTACGGTGTCAGTCATGATGCAGACCGTCGTGTGGTGCATCGCCTACTGGAACAGGCAGCAGCGGATAACAGTCGTGTGTTGTCCGACCCGCCTCCTGAAATCTTCTTCATGGCCTATACCTCCAGCACCATGGAGTACGAGCTGCGTATCTACGTCAACGCGCTGGGGGATCGTCTGCTGGCGACCGATGAGTTGAACGGGCAGGTTGGAGACCTGTTTGCCGAACATGGCATTCGCATCGCCTTTGAAAAGCTCGACGTGCACATTCAACGTGCCGGTCGCGAAAGCTGGGGGACTCCAGTGGGCGCCGCCCGAGAGCTGGACGGGAGCCATCCGCCGCCGGGGGCAGATGGTGACCCCGGCGATGTGGGTATCGGTGATGGCGGTGGTGATGGAGGAGGAGACGCAGGCGGCCGCTGAGCGGCGGCCTGCGTAGATACTGCGCAAGCCGTGAGTGTCAGCGACGCTGGGCGTGGAGCAGGAACTCGCGGTTGCCGTCTCCGCCGAGAATCGGACTGTCCTGCCAGTGCTGGATATCCAGTTGGAACTCCGCGCAGCACTGACGGATGCGTTGTTCCACCTCTGAGTAGCGGCGAGGGTCGGTGACCAGTCCACGGTCATCGACTCCTCCCGGCCCCACTTCGAACTGCGGCTTGACCAGTGAAATCAACGGAGCACCGCTCGGCAGCAGGGCGGCGATCTCCGGCAGGATCAAGGTCTGAGAAATGAACGAGACGTCCATGACTGCCGCGCCCAATGGGCCCTGTTCGGCGATGGCGGTAATCAACCGGGGATCTTCGCTCATGGCGCGGGCATTGAGACCTTCCAGACAGGTGATGCGTGGGTCGTCGACAAGTCCGGCATCCAACTGGCCGTGTCCGACTTCAATGCCGATCACATGGTTGGCGCCGAAGCTTAGCGCGCAGTCGCTGAAGCCGCCGGTGGACTGACCGACATCCAGTACAGTCAGATCCTTTAGATCGAGACTCAGGGTATGCAGCACGGCCTCGAGTTTGAGACCGGCGCGCGAGACATAACGCTCTTCTGGATCCTCTTCGACCAGCAGCTCCAGTTCTTCGGGACACTTCTCACCAGGGCGCGTCAGTACCTTGCCATCGATGGCGCGGCGCACACGGCCATGGCGAATCAGTCGTTGGGCGCGAGTACGCGAACGGGCGTGTCCCTGACTGACAAGTAATTGGTCGAGGCGCGGCATGACAACATCCTGGGCAGCTGATGGCGGCGCCAGTATGCCATAATGACCAGCCTGCTCGGGTAATCGAAAGGAAGGACATGGATCGTCAGCGCTGTTTGTCACTGATACGTTCTCTGGCGCTCGGTGCTGTGGGCGGCGCGTTGTTCTCGCTGACCGGCCTGCCTCTGGCATGGATGCTCGGGCCACTGGTCGCCAATCTGATCGCCGCCAATCGTGGTATTCCTGTTGAGATTCCTGAGCGAGTGCGCAGTGGGTTTCTCGGTGTCATGGGATTGGTGCTCGGCAGCCAGGTCACACCGGAACTGGCCGATCAGGTCACTGATTGGGGGCTATCGGCACTGATTCTGATACTCGGTGTGGCGGCCTCGACCTTCGCCGCTGCCTTCTGGTATCGCAAGCGGGGCTTCGATAGCACCAGTGCGCTGTTTGCTTCTGCTCCTGGTGCCATGACTGCGATGATCATCATGGGTGAGGAGAGTGGTGGCGATCCTGCTCGTATTGCCATCGCGCAGTCATTGCGTGTGGTGCTGGTGATTCTGCTGTTGCCACCATTATTCTGGGCTATGGAGGACCCGGTAACCGCTGTGGGGCAGACGGCGACACAGTTTGCCGGGCTATGGCTGTTGCTGGGGATTGCACCGGCGATCTGGCTGGGAACACTGGTGCGTTTGCCGACACCGGCACTGCTTGCACCGCTGCTGTTGGCTGCCGTGTTGTCGGGTTTCGATCTTGCTCACTTCGCCTTGACCGACCATGCCATGAACGTGGTGTTGTGGGTGTTGGGTAGCTCCATCGGCGCGCGCTTTCGCGGTTTGACCGGCGCAGTCTTTACGCGATACCTGGTCGACGCCAGTGTTGCCACCGTGATTGCGCTGGCAGTGTTGGCGGTATTCGCCGAGGCGATCCATCAACTGGTGGGAGTGCCACGGGATGTGGCGATGTTGGCGCTGGCGCCGGGGGGAATTGGCGAGATGGCCATTGTCGCGTTGGCATTGGACCTGGATCCGGTCTTTGTCGCCTTTCACCATCTGCTGCGCATGGTGCTGTTGATGTTCGCTGCGCCCTTTATGGCGCGCTGGATTCAGCGACGCAAGGCCGCTGAATAGCGCTCGGTTCTCAGCTTCTTGCTTCCAGCTTTCAGCCGCCGGTGGGGTTTTCGGCCTGAAGATCGGTCGGTGGAATCCGGCTGGCGCCCCAACTGTTGTGCAGTAGGTTGATCACCTCTTCCAGTTCCCGCTCGGTGACTTCGGCGAGTTCGCCATGCTCGAGAGGGTCGTGGTGGAAGATATACAGGCGTGAAGCGAACTGGGCGAAGGGCAGAGAAGCCTCTCCGAAGCGTTCGCCGTTGCCGGCCGTACTGACCTTGACCCCATCACCCCAATCCTGCCCGCTATCGTTGTTGGGGTTGAAGAAGTACACCCTCATTACGCCACTCGGGTCCAGAGCCGAACGCAGAATGGTGATGGCATGCCAGCCGATGAAGCGCGCGGCGCTATCGGTGATGGCGATCCCGGCGGGCTGCGGATGAATCAGGGGCTGATTGCCGTTGTAGACGGGATGGTAGCTGGCATAGAAGTGACGCAGAAAGGTGTCCAGATCGCTGAGCTGGCCAGTGGCGACATCCACGTTGATACGAAAGCCGCGCCCGGCCCACCAGCCATGAAATTCAGGATTGATCCAGCGATGTGGGTCACCTTCTCGGCCGATACAGCGGCGTCCCATCTCGGCGTAGATACGGTCGAGGTGCGGTACCACCAGCAACGATACCGGGTCGAGGTCGAGGGGGAGCGTCTTCGCGACGCCGCCGAGGCTTTCCTGTGAGGAGATCGGCTGACCCTCGAAGTGCATGATGAGCTCATCGTCCCGTGCCGCCCAGGTGACCATCTGCAGCAGATAGTCCGGGTCATTGAAGGACCACATCGATAGCGCGCGGGCCGACTGACAAGTCGGGTTATTGCCCTGGCCGATACCCAGCGGCAAGCCCAGCACGCAAAGCACTCCCTCCATCAGGCGAGCGCGATGCGAAACACTGTCGCCAAAGGCGGCGAACAACCGTGCTTCAGACCATTCGGAGAGGGGCAGGCCCAACTGCCGCCATAGACTGGGAGCAATGGGGGGTTGATAGAGGATGCCCCGTTCCAGAGTCAACGCGAGTCCGTAGGCGGCCTGTGCGGTCTGGGGATGAACCGAGGTACGAATGATGGTGTGGACCAGCTCGTGGTAGCAGAACAGGCAGTCGCGGCCGGTGGCCGACAGACCCAGGGCTTCGGCCAGCAACTGGTCGCCGTAGTCGAGTAGGTGACGCAGTAGCACCGGGTGATAGGGCGATACCAGCCCTGTGTCGTGCATAGCACGAGCGAAGCCAGTAGCCTCGTACTGCAGTGCTCCGGCGTCCATACCGGCCAGTCGTTCACGGTAGACGTCAACTCCCGGGTCTTCGCGGCAGGCCTGAGTAGGGCCGTACAGCGAACTGACCAGGCGGTCGGCACCCTGACCACTGGTGGCCAGGTCGATGTCGGGGTCGGCCTGACACAAGGCGATCTGAGTGATCATCTGCTTGACGGGTTCGACCTGAATCGGGCGTTGTTGCAGGATGCGCCAGATTTCCTGGATAAGCTTGTCGATGACGTGCTCATAACCGATGCGTGAGGCGATGTGTTGGACCAGAAGACGCGGTAACTGCGCAAGGCGCCCCTGTGTCTCTCGCTCTGCTTCGGAGGGAGCTGTAAATAGCAATGACAGATTGAGAGCCATCACCTGGGTAAGAAAGTGGTGGGCACTTTCATCACTGATCAAGGTATGGCGATACAGCCCCTTGGCGACGGCCAGCATGCGGAGCTGGCTGAGTGCTTCAATAACTACCAGGGTGGCGTCAGCACTCTGCAATGAGCTGTGGCTGAGAGATGGAACCAGAATCTGTGGCAGGGCCCAGTCCGATCCAGCGAAGATTTGCGCTGACTCGAGCCATTCGGCTCGCTCTTCGATAGCCGCGCATCCACCTTCCTGCATCATCGCGCGTCTGGCGAGGTCGAGTACCTGAGGCACTTTCGCCGGTTTGGCGAAGTCGGGCGACTCGCTGAGTTGTGTGATGCTGGCATCCAGCTTCTCCAGCAGGCTCTGCAGTCTGTCATTGCCCGCTGTATGCGGGGGATTGGGGGGAGTCACGCAGGCTCCTTGATCATCAGTTCAATGTCACGACTGTATACGAAGTGCGCAATGCCCGACACTTTCATCTGCTGTTGTCAGGTATTCAGCGAATCAAGTGCTCAGTACCAGGTATCAGTAACAAGTGCTCAGGAGCACAGGGGCTGAAGCCCCTGTGTGACCAGTTTTGAAACCTCAAATACGTATTTGGACCTCTATACGTATTTGAACCTCTATACGTAGTAGTCGAGCTCTTCCTGTTCTTTCAGCAGGTCACGCAGGGTAACCGCATCATCGCCACGGAAGTACACCAGTCCCCAGTGTGTACCGAAGGCCGTACGCTTGGTAACGGTCTCTTCAACCGGTGGGGTCAGCTCATGGGATTCAAAGTAGGGGTGGTCCTCCACCTGCTCGGGAATCTCCAGACGGCTGACGACGCGACGGCGTGGATACACCCCGAAGCAGCCAGCAAAGCCATTGGCATCCACGACTTCACGAGGGAAGAACTCTGCGACTTCTTCGGCCGTGGCCTTGGGGTCGAAGACCAGCATGCTGGCCTGATAGGCGCTGAACCCATAGACACGCTCCAGCAGTTCGAAGACCTTGAAGCCCGGTGGACGGTAGGCGACCTCGCCGAAGTACATTTCGCCGTCGCTGGTGACAAAATATTCCGGATGGATCAGGCCGAACTCGATATCAAACGCCTTGATCAGCTTTTCGATCTGTTCGCGTATCTTGTCGCGGTACCGCTCCAGTTCAGGAGAAGCCGGCACGAACACCGAGTAACCCAGCGACACATATTCGGAGATGTTGAGGAAGGCGATCTTGCCGTTATGAATCCATGCCTCAACGGCAAATTCCCAGCCATCAAGGTGAGACTCCATCAGTACCGGAAATTCCTCGTCCGGAATGGCGTCGATCTCGTCGGGGGTGCGAATGACCCGGTGTCCGAGGCAGCCTGCCTTGTCGAAAGCTTTCAGGTGGATGGGATCATTGGGGTCACCGTCCAGCTTGAGCAGTGTCTGGTTGACGCGCTTGAGGAAACGAATCACATCATCCTTGTCGTGTGCTTCCTCGAAGATACCCACGCGAATGCCGCCCAACTGGGCTCGGCGCTTCATCAACGCCTTGTCGCGCAGCAGCAGGGACTGGCCGTAAAGGCGAGGGTGATCCAGCAGCACCGAGTTGATGGCACCGGCCCATTCGACGGTTTCCTCGAACAGCGGAATCGACACGTCGACGCCCATGTCCTTGAGCGTTTCGGCAATTTCCATGGAGCGGTCATTGAGACGCTCGAAGTTCCAGGAAACAAAGGGAATATTGTGCTGAGTACAGTATTCCTCAGCCCAGTCGGGGGCTACCACTACATAGCGGCGGTCGAATTTCTCGGCGGCCTCTACGGCATTCAGGCTCCAGCCCAGTAGGGCGATGTAGCCCTTGTTGGGATCCTTTTTCATGGTGGTACCTCCGGTGGGTAAGGGATGTGGGTCGTGATCTCTCTTTATCGTCTGTACTTGATGTGAGGGGGACGGCAGCCCCGGTCTTGCTTGTTGCCGAGCCAGGAAGAAGAACGCCTGGCGAGTAATGAGCGACAGGCGAATGCTCTCTCTACCCTACACAACTGCTCAAGGAAACGCATGATTGACCCAGTGTATGCGTGATAGAGCAAAGTATGGAGGCCAAGGGTTGAGGTCGTGGTGCGACCTTGGTATAGTGCCCGCCGGCTTGGACAAATCTCTGATTTTCAAGCCGTTCAACAGGCTTCGTCAGCCAATAGCTGGCATGATGTGATAGCCTTGCTGTGGTGGCCCCGTCGGTCCTCCCGCAACGCGAAACTGCGAACCCCGCCAGGCCCGGAAGGGAGCAACGGTAGTGGTGGATGCGTGTGCCGGGATGTGGCTGTCGGGGCCGCCTCCTTTCTGTAGTATCTCTTTGATTTAGCTGGAAATTTCGCCCCTTTAGCCCGCAAGTGGTACAAGGTGGTGGTACGGTTGTGTCTATTTCCTCCCTCGTTTCACCGCCATGAGTGCCTTTCTCTCTGGCCTCTGCCGACAACATCACCTCTGCTGAGGAGAGGGAGACCAATAGTCAGGCTATTCTCTGAGCGACTACAGAGTAGATATGCCATTGCTTTTTCTTTCCCAGCAAGGTCATGCCCTCTGAATTCCTTTCCTGCATATCGATGAGTTTGAAGGCGTGGTTGAAAAGATTTTCTACCTCGTTGCGTGTGTGGATAGTCAGATCATCGCGTCTCATCCTGGCCCAGCAGTCATCTGGCCCCATGAAATGGCCGCAGAAACTGCATCGGTATCAGCCCCAGGCATTTCGTGATTGCCGAACTGGTCCACATCAGAATGGTTGGCGACAGCCGCTAATGGCAGTGCTATCGCAATGATTGCGATGGCACTTGTTTTCATGATGTTCTTTCGCCCTTGGCGAGGGGCGGACGCCTGTGGCGCCCGCCGGTGAGTCTTTACGTTTTATGGCTCGACCTTGACGAGGTCGTCCGGTTTCCAGGTCTGGTCGTAGAAGGCGTCCTCGGCGCCATAGAGCCGCAGAACGGCGACGAAGTTCCGTCCCGGTACTGTCTTGATGAAGGCGGCATCTTCCACCCCTTCGGGTTGTTCCGGTCCGAAATAGAGATCGATGGATCCGTCGTCGTTCTTCGGAATGTCGTAATACCCATTGGTCGAGGGCAGAAGCTGGTCGGTCTCGGGCATCGTACCGTCGGTGACATTGTAAGCGGTCACCGCCCAGAAGAGCGCCGCCGGAATGTCTGCTGGCAGGTGCAGCTTGTAGGTCTGGCCTCCTTCAAGCAGGTCGCCGTCGGCATCGCGGATCGTGAAGGGGTATTTCGAACCCGCGCCGGTCGTGCGCATCACCATCGCCGGGGCCGAGGAATAGGCATACTGGAAGAAGCGTGACCGTGCGCCGAGATCGAGGTAGCTTTCCTGCATCCATTCGGCCGTGCCTGCCGCCCAGGCGCGCTCCCACTGACGGTCCTCGTAATACTTGCTGCGTCCGTCCTCGCGGCCAAGCTGTGCCGAGGCGAGGATCATCTTCGGTGCGTCGACGACTGCCTTTCCCAGCGCCTCGCGCTGCCAGTCGTTTGGCTCGAAGGGCTGGCCCTTGATGATGCCGATCGAGGCCAGAACACCGCGCAATTCGGGAGTGATCGCTTCGACAGGTTCGTAATCGACGAACTCCTTGAGCTTGGTCCAGTATTCCATATCCGTCGGATACATCATGTCGAGGCGCTGGCCGCTGGCGTTCGGAAACTCCATCGCGGGGATGTTCTTTTCCTCGGCCCAGAGGGGGTAGATCCGCGTTTGTTCGGCGGTCTCGACGGCGGGTGCCGGATCTGGCTCACCATCGCCCTGGCCCATGATGGTGCGGAAGAACAGGAACACGTTGTAGGTCGAGGACTCGAACGCCATGTAGCTGGACGGTACGTGGCCTTCATAGCCCGGTGGCAGCAGCAGGTAGAGCCCGCCACGTGCCCGGTCTGGACCGATCGCGCCGACATCGGTGATCGTACGCTGGAAGAAGTCGGTGAACATGCCAATGACATTCGGCGGTGCCTTCACGACCAGCGGACCGGTCTCCTTCAGGTCGAGATAGGTCATCGAATAGATCACGTCGGCATTGGGCGTTGGCACCCAGGCGCGGCTGTCCATCCGGTCCTTCCAGATCGGAAGGACGTTGTAGCCTTCGCCAAAGGTTTCCTGGGATCCGTCGCGCATGCCGATCACGTTCAATGCGGGCAGCATCGTCATGTAGGCATAGACCGCGCGCTGGTAGTAGACCTCGGCCAACAGCGACTGCGCTTCGTCCTCAGCCAGCCAATTGCCGTCGTTGATCTGCCCTACAAGGGGAGACATGTCAGTTGAGCCAGTATCCTGTGCGAAGAGGGGAGATCCCATTATCGACAGTGAGGCGATCAAGCTGGCAGCAGAAATATTCCGAAGGTGAGAGCCAGGCATACGAGTCTCCTGAAATCATGGATGTCTCATTGCCAGGCTGGTGAGGGTCGCTCGCCAGCCTGGCAGGCTGCTGGGTGTGACGTTATTCAGCAACTTCAATGGCAGGCGGCTGCCATGATCCATCAAGAATGGCGTCCTTGCCCCAGTAAGCGCGGATGTAGAGCGAGAAATTCTCCTCGGGAGCAGGTAGCCAGTTGCTTTCGGGAGCATCTTCAGGCTTCGTCGCGCCAACATGAATGGTCAGTGACCCGTCGTCGTTCATCTGGAGGTCAGTGTTCTTGGTCCCCAGCGAATAGCGGCCCAGGTCGTTATCGGCAAAGAAATGCGCCTCGTCATACATGGTCATTGACCAGAAGCCGTTGACCGGCGGCAGAGCGTCTGCCGGGAAGGTGACTGTGTAGCTGTTCGAGCCCACGAGCTGTTCGCCCGAGGCGTCGTAATCGGTGTAGAAGTACTGCGTCTCGTTCGGACGGTTGTCGAACATGTTGGACCGCGCTGTGCCGGTGCGGTCGTAATAATCAACTCCCCATTCGGCGTTGTTCGTCGAGCGGTTCCAGCCGTTGCCGGCAGGTCTGCCGTTGTGTTCCCAGCGCAGGAAGGGCTTGATAACCTCCTCGTCGGTGGCGATGGCCTCGTCGACGAGCACCTGCTTGATGTCAGGATCGCGCTCCGCAAGGTCGAGCAGCCAGCGGAACTGGGCATACATCGCTTCTTCGCCAGGCAGTGGTGCCACGGCATCGAGGACTCCGCCCAACTGGTCGAAGTAGTTCTCGGGCACGACCCACTGGGTTTCGCCGCCACCGCCGCTGTCACTGGGGTTCGGGATCGCCGGTGCTTCGCTCCAGTCGATGGTCTTCATCTCACCGTCGAAGTCGGCCAGCGGATAGACGACGACCTGATCGATCAGGTCCTGTATGGCGGCTCGGTCCTCGTCGGTGTCGTTCATGAAGACGCGCGGGACGATGTTGGCCAGCGAGGTCGAGGATTGGATGACACCAGTGATGCCTTCAGGTGTTTCGCCATCCCAGTTCGGCCCAACCATCAGGTAGAAGCCAGGCTTGGTGTCATAGGGTTTGCCCAGTTCACCAAACTGGTCCGTACGCTGGTCATAAGCCGCATAGACCCAGAAGCGATCTCCGAAATCGGGTACTTGCACAACCACCGGTTCTTCGTCGAGGTCGAAGAAGCCGAGACCGTAGACGACGTCCTGGTTCGGGCAGGCGATAAACCGCTGGCTGGGCTCAATATAGTCTGCGAGCATGCCGATCTGACCGCGCGGTGCCACCGGAAGAACACCGCCCAGGCGGCCCGGCTCCGGCGCCTGAGTGATCTGGTCATGCCGGTTCTGCATGTTCACCATCGGCCAGCCCCAGAGATAGGCGGTGCGGGCCAGTGCCTTGATGTATTCGGGGTGCGGCGTGACCTCGGCCGACGGCATATTGAGGTCAGAGAAGCTTTGCGCGGGGGGCTGCTGGGCCAGTGCTGCTGATGTTCCCAATAGACACGTGCTGAGCAGCGCCACCTTGAAAAGTGAAGCTGTTGGTTTCATCGTCATTCTCCCTTTGAATCATCGCGAAATGCGTGGGACTTCCTTTTACTGGACACACCTGGCATCTAGCTTAGTACAACATAGTTAATATGCTGTTTTATTAAAAAAAATAGACAGCTGGTGCGAGCTGTCTACGTCGTTTGTGCCAAATCCTCGGTGTGCGTGACTTCAGGAATGGTCGCGTCAATCGCCTTGGCCTGCGTTTCGCAGAGCAGTTCGCCGAACAAACGCTGGCTGGCGCAGTAGCGGGTCGTCCAGATGTGTTGACCCAGACGACCATCGCGATTTAATGGGCAGGGCCTGACGTGATGAGTGTATCCCTACAGATGCCACTCCAGGTTGAAGGTCACGGCATCGGTATCGACGCCAGGCTTGTCGTGGTTACCGTACTTGTTGCGCCAGAATTCATATCCTGCACCGATCCAGACTTGATTGCTCTCTCCCCAGACCATTTCACCGACGTCCATCATCAGCGATGAACGGATCAGACGCTCGGGCTTGGTCTCGGTGCCGAAATAGTCTTCGCCCTTGGGGCCGTTGTAGTTGAAGAAACCCTGGAACTTCAGCGGCATGGGTCCAGCATTGAAAGGGACACCCCAGGCGACGTTGAATTGGTAGTAGGGATCGAACGAGACATCGTTTTCGTTGCCGGGCAAGCTGCAAGCTTCGAGCCCACAGTGATTCCACTCGCGAGCGTAGTACAGGCTGACATCAAGAAAGCCGACGGGAATGTCGAACTTCAAGGTTGGACCTACGGCAACGAAGCGTTTGCGTGGTGCAAAGGCGCTGTTCTTGGTGTTGAGATCAAAGCCGGCGGTCAGCGCGACATCCTTTATCGGGCCGAATGCCAGCGGTTCGCCGAAGACCTTGCCGTAATGCAATTGGTGACGGTAGGCCAGGTAGGCTTCGGTGGCTCCGCTGTCACTATTGTTCGCGGGATCTTCATCACCTGATTGCAGCACGTCCAGGTTGAAGTAGTTCTGGCCATAGGTGTAACCGCTGGCGTGGGAGACCTGAAGGATGTTCTTGGTGACGTCTTCAGAGTTGCCTGGTTCGCTGAACTGTGTGCCATAACGATAGCCGATGAAGGTATCGCTCCATGTCATGGCCTGAGCGCTGGAAGCACATACAAGGGTCAAGCTGCCAATGGCAGCAACTGCTGAGGCGGTCTTTTTCATTGTGATTATCCTGATGAATTATTATGTAGAGCCAGTTTGATTTAGCGGTTTCTTATGTAGTGCAGTGCACGGTTGATGGCGCAGACCATGGCTGGCCTGCGGTGTGGGGAATGGAGGATGCGTTGATCAGACTGATCAATAGAGCTTCTTCTGGGGAGGGCCAGAGAACTCGAGCGGCCCGACGTTATTCATGTCGACTTCGACGACAGCGGGACCGTCATATCCCACGGCTTCAGCGATTACCGACTGAAAGTCATCGCCATGACTGACTTTCCAATGGGGTAGGTCAAGGGCCGCCGCCATGGCCTGAAAGTCAGGTGTGTGCAGGTCGTTGTAATATTGACGACCATCGAAGTACTTTTTCTGTATGCCGCGCATCACGCCGTAACCACCGTCGTTCATGACCACCAGCGTCATGTCGAGGGATTCCTGGGCGAGTGTGGCGAGTTCGCCGACCATCAGCATCAGCCCGCCATCACCGACGATGGTCACGACCTTGCGTCCCTCTGCACCCACGGCACAGCCGATACCGGTGGCCAGGCCCTGGCCGATGGCGCCGGCCAGAGAATGGATGTTGGTCAGCGGGAGTTCGATCGGCAGCAGACGGCTTCCCCAGGTGCTGCCGGAAACGGTGATGTCGCGGACGAACACGCCATCTTCGGGCAGGGCATCACGAATGGCATCGCTCAGCCTGGCGTATTCACCGACCTGCTTGCGCAGTGCCTTCTCGGCATCCTGTACGGCTCGCGCAACAGCGTTGTCGAAGTCGGCATCAGGGGTGAACTTGCCTTCGAGCCGCTCGGCCAGGCGAGCCAGCACATCGCCACACTCGCCGCACAGGAAGGTGTCGGCAGTGTAGTTGCGCTGTGCTGCGGCAGGGTCGACATCGATCTGCACCAGCGGATGGGGGAGTTCCACGGAGTAAGTACGGGTTTCATTGCTGCGCAGGCGTGAGCCGGCCACCAGCATCAGATCGCTCTGCGCGTAAAGCTCCTCCACCGCCGGGGCACTGTGGAAGGCGCGCAGGCTGCGCGGATGGCTGTCAGCCAGTACGCCACGGGCATGAGTGCTGGACACCACCGGCAGGCCAATATCCGCCAGGCGGCGCACGGCATCGCCTGCCTCGAGGCAGCCACCGCCAATCCACAGCATGGGGCGCCTGGCGGCCAATACCTGCTCGGCCAGGCGCTCGATCTCGGCATCGGTCACCGGTGCTGGCGCAGCAGCTTGTACCGGCGTTGACTCTACCCAATCCACTTCACTGGCCTGGATATCGATGGGGATCTCGATGCTGACCGGACCACGCGGCAGGGTCATGGCTTCCTGAATGGCGCGATGCAGCAAGGGCACCACCTGCTCGGCGGTGTTGGCCCGGTAGGCACGTTTGGAGCAGGCCTGGAGGAAGCCCATCTGGTCGCGGGTCTCGTGAATGAAGCCGGCGTCGCGATCCAGGTAGGCCTGTTCGACCTGGCCGGTGATATGCAGTAGTGGAGTGCCGGCATTCAGGGCTTCGAGCATGGCGCCCACCGCATTACCGGCTCCGGCGCCGGTGCTGGTCAGGGCAACGCCGAGTCCGCCCATGCGGGTATGCCCGTCGGCCATGGTCACTGCGCCTGCCTCGCCACGCGAGGGAACGAAGCGCACGCGCTGGCGCTGGCCAATGGCATCGGCAATCGGCAGGTTATGGATGGAGATGACGCCGTAGACGGCCGAGACCGAATAGGCTTCCAGAGTACGAGCGACGGCTTCGCCCACGGTAATGGTTGTCATGGTGATTCCTCTATGGCGATGAGCGCTTAGTCGCACCAGTTCATGGGAGTGGCATCGAGGCCCAGATACAGGCTCTTCTGCTGCATGTAGGCGTGGATGCCCTGGCGTCCTTTTTCACGCCCGAGGCCGCTGTCCTTGTAGCCGCCGAAGGGTGTCGAGATGGAGAATTTCTTGTAGGTGTTGATCCACACCGTGCCGGCCTCGAGTTTGCTGGCCAGGCGCAAGGCACGTTGGTAGTCGCGGCTCCAGATGCCGGCGGCCAGACCATAGGCATTGTCGTTGGCCAGGCCGACCAGCTCGTCTTCGTCGTCATAGGGCAGGGCGACCAGCACCGGGCCGAAGATTTCCTCCTGGCAAACCGTGCTGTCGTGGGCCAGGCCGTCGATCAGGGTCGGCAGGTAGAAGCTGCCATTGCTCAGTTCGGGCGAGTCAGGAATCCTGCCACCGGCGCGAATATTGCCGCCTTCCTCGCGGGCTCGCTCGACGTAGGCTGCGACACTGTCACGATGCCTTTCACTGATAAGTGGGCCGAGGTGAATGCCTGGTGTCTCGGGGTGGCCAACGCGCAGGTTGCGGGTAATGGCGGTCAGGCGCTCGATAGCTTCGTCGTAGAGGCGACGCTGGATGAACAGCCGAGAACCGGCAATGCAGGCCTGTCCTGCGGAGCTGAAAATGCCGTAGGCCACGCCTTTGATGGCCTGCTCCAGATCGGCGTCCTCGCAGATGATCGTCGGTGACTTGCCACCCAGTTCCAGCGAAGTACCAATCAGCTTGTCAGCGGCAATATGCGCCAGGTGACGGCCGGTATTAGTGCCTCCGGTGAAGGAGATCTTGCGTACCTTGGGGTGACGCACGATGGCTTCGCCGATCACGCTGCCACGTCCAGGCAACACGCTGAGCAGGCCCTTGGGCAAGCCCGCTTCCTCGAAGAGTTCAGCGAGCTTGAGTGCCAGCAGCGGAGTGGCCTCGGCGGGCTTGAGCACCACAGCGTTGCCGCCGGCCAGCGCGGGGGCAATCTTCTGCATTTCGCTGGCAATCGGCGAATTCCATGGGGTGATCGCGGCAATGACACCCAGAGGCTCGTACTGGCTGAGGGTCATGAAGTCGCTGTTACGCTGGGTCGGCAGTTCACCTTCCAGGGTTTCACAGGCGGCGGCGAAGTAGCGGGCCGTGGCGGCGGCACTGGCCACCAGGCCACGCGCTTCGGCCAACGGCTTGCCATTGTCGCGGGTCTGCAGCGCTGCCAGGTCGTCCACGCGTGCCTTGATCAGGTCACTGACGCGGTACAGCACCTCGGCCCGCTCATGGGGCTGGCGGCCACGCCAGCAAGGCACACGCCAGGCGGCATCGGCGGCTTGCACCGCATCCTCGACATCCTCGAGGCTGGCGGCATTGAGTTCGGCATTGATCGAGCCATCGGCAGGGAAGCGCGACACCATGAGGTCGCCGCGGCCTTCACGCCATTCGCCGGCGACGAAAATCTTGTCGGTCATGTCAGAACCTCCGCTTAGAACGAGACCGGCTCAAGCACCTGACGGCAGGCGCGAACCACCGACAGGGCGGCGAGGGTCGAGGTCTTGGGATTGCTTTCCAGTGGGTGGCCGTTGAGCTCGATACTGAACTCACCAAAGCGCCCGCTGGCATGGATTCGATGGGTGTTGCGGCTAGTGGCCGGGTCAACTGCGAGCTGCACTCGGGTGTTGCGCATACCGAGTCCGGCCAGCGCGATAGTGGCGGCCACGTTGGAGTTGGCCGGGAACAGGCGCGCAGCTTCACCGGCGTCGCCCTCGAAGAACACCGTGCGCTCACTGACGGCATCCAGGTCGATCAGCGTTTCGGCATGGCTGCCTTGCCAACTGCGTGGGGCCTTGCAGGCTTCATAGACAACCTCGTCCAGCCCCCCTTCGCGAGCCGCCGCCAGGCCATCCATGCCGGCCACGGCGCCTGACAGTAACTGCATACGGCCACCGCCTTCCCGGGCGGCAGTAGCCAGGCGCTGATAGAGGGCTTCGTCAGCCAACGCTCCGGTAGCCACCACGGCCATGGTCAGGCCACGATGCAGCACGGCTTCGCCATGCTCGGCCAGGCCGGGCTGGCCGGCGCATTCGACCACCAGGTCCGGGGCTTCGCTGCACTGATCAATGCGGGTCAGTACGCTGACCTTGTCGGCCAGACGGTCGCGGACCTGGGTGGCAAAGGCTTCCGGTACCACTACCCAGGCCAGTTCCATGCCGTCGGGAAGCAGGCGGTGTACTTCGGCGCCCATTGCGCCATAGCCGATCATCAGGAGTCGCTTTGTCATTGAGGATTCTCCGGTGGGTCCCGCATCCAGGGTCATAGGTGACGGTTGAAGCCACCGGAGACATCCAGGGCGGCGCCGGTGGTGAAAGAGGCCATGGGGGAGGCGAGAAAGACCAGTGCGCGTGCCGGCTCCTGAGGATATCCAAGGCGGCCCATGGGAATGCCACGCTTGCTGGCGATGGCAGCGATCCACTCTTCCCAGCTCTGCGATGGGTCATCGCGTTGCTCGAAGCGACGTCGCCATTGGCCGGATTCGACCATGCCCAGCAGGATGGAGTTGACGCGAATTCCTTCCTTGATCAGCTCGTGAGACAGCGAATGCGTCATGTTGAGCAGGGCCGCGCGTGCAGCGGAGGTGGCAATCATGTGGGTCTCGGGCTGCAACGCCAGCAGTGAGTTGACGCAGGTCAGCGAACCGATATCGGAAGCTGCCAGTTGGCGGCGAAAGGCGTTCATTGGATTGAGCACGCCGAACAGCTTGAGGTTGGTCTCGGACAACCAGGCTTCTTTGGGGGTGTCGTCGAGATGGGCAACATAGCCCTGGCCAGCGTTGGCGATCAGCATGTCGGCAGCACCGAAGCGCTCGGATACTGCGGCAGCGAACGCCTCGCAGGAATCGGAATCGAGCACATCGCATGTCGCGGTCAGCAACTCGGCCTGGGGAAATTCCCGAGTCAGTTCGGTCCGCGCGGTTTCGAGGCGCTCGTGGTTGCGGCCACACATGGCCACTTTGGCACCATGGGCCAGCAGCAGGCGTACTGTTTCCAGGCCAATACCTGAGGAGCCCCCGGTGACGACGGCTACCCGCTCTTCGATCATGAAACTCATGGCTGGGTCCTCATTGCGTCTTGAGCAGTGGGCGAGAGAATGTGTCGACGACGTCGGCAAAGGCCTGCGGTGCATCGATATAGCTGGCGTGTCCAGCGCGAGGGATCGCGTGATAGGGCAGCCCGAGTCGTTCGGCCAGGGCCCGTGAAGCCTGCGGCGTGGTGATGCGATCCTCATCGCCACACAGCACGGTTGCGGGAACGTTCAGGCCGCCGCTCAGATAGCCCTCCAGAGCATCGTTGGCCAGCATCCAACTGGCCTGGGCGAAGCCTTCGACATGCAGGCGTTGCATGCCTTCGCGTACCCGGGCGATGTCCTCCGGGTTGGCGTCGTCACGCAGCAGTCGCGGAGCGCGGGCTGCTGCGTAGGCCTCGTGACCTTGCTCGGCGAGCATCGTCCAGCGACTGCGATAGACCTCATCACGCTTGTCGGCATCGGCATCGCGATATCCCAGAGCGGGATCGGCCAGGATTACCCCTGCCAGCCTCTCGGGTCTGAGGGCCATGTAGGCACTGGCCATCATGGCGCCGAGTGAGTGGCCGACCAGTACGCAGCGCTTGACGTCCAGCGCATCGAGCCAGGCATCGAGACGTGCGGCATAGTCGCCCGCAGTCGGTTGAGGGCTGCTGAGTGCCTGGCTATCGGCGTAGCCGGGAGCATCCCAGGCCAGCAACCGGTAACCGCCCAGGTGCTCTACCACTGGTGCCCAGGAAGCCGAGCCGGAGCTGATGCCATGCAGCAGCACGATGGCGGGGCCCTCGCCGCTATCCCGCCAGGACTGACGGCCATCAGCCAATGCCAGGCTGCTGGGTGTTGCGTACTGAGATGTCATGGTCTGGGATGTCATGGTCTGGGGTGTCATGGCCGCTTCACTTATCCGTTACGCTTGACGCTCGCCAGCGGGTGATCGTCCGGGTAGGTCGGGATCTGCGGCTTGGGCGTGCCCAGCATCACGCACATCAGGGCTTCCTCTTCGCTCTCGTTGAGCAGGCCGCGATAGATACCCGGTGGCACGGAGATCACATCGCGCTCTTCGAGCACGGTCTCGGTGTAGTTGTCGCCGTCCTTGAT
Organism: Halomonas huangheensis; assembly: GCF_001431725.1. Taxonomy (NCBI): domain Bacteria; kingdom Pseudomonadati; phylum Pseudomonadota; class Gammaproteobacteria; order Oceanospirillales; family Halomonadaceae; genus Halomonas; species Halomonas huangheensis. The sequence goes on from NZ_CP013106.1 coordinate 1,532,869, forward strand.
GAACAGGCGAATGCTGCCCTTGAGCACGAAGAAGACTTCTTCGACGTCATCGTGGACATGCAGCGGCCCTTCACACTTGGAAGGCAGCACCATGGTCGAGAAGGTGAAGTGTTCGGCCGGAATGGTGTTGGTGTCGTTGGCCACGCCGGTGGCTCCGGTGCCGATATAGCGCATCTGGGCGCGGCGGTATTTGGGGTCGAAGTCAGCCTGAAACTTCAGGGCATTCCAGTCATACTTGCGGCCCTTGAAGCGAGCGATACGTGACTCGATCCAGGTGTCGAAAGGCAGGTCGTCTGGCTTCTTCCAGGTAGCGAACTGTTCGGACATGATCTGTTTCCTCGAAATCGCGCTGATGATGATGAAAGAGGTGCCTTGTTGCGCGTAACCCGTTGGCCTCGGTAGTGATGGAATGGCCAGATTCGGGACAAGAGCTCCCCTTGCCAGCCCCATGTGAGGCTGGCCGATAGGCTTCTGTTGTGTTGCTCTGCTTAGGCCGCTGCTGGCTGCGTTCCCAGCCTTTCAGGCTGTGTTCCAGCGTTCAGACTTCGCTTCAGGCGCTGGCTTTCTTCTGGCGCCGGGTCTCGGCGTCGATGCCTCCCTCGATGGCCCATTCGGTGAAGGACTCCAACGAGTGCTGCATTTCACGCGGTACCCAGGCTTCGGTGAGGTAATCCTCGTTGGTGTAGTACTCGAAGGCGCCGCCCAGAGGGCTGTTGACGTACCAGAAGTAGGCGGAGGAAATCGGGTGACGTCCTGGGCCAAGGAAAGTACTCCACTGGCGCCGGTTCATCGCCAGGCCACCGCCGATCACTTCGTGGATGTCGCGCACGGTGAAGGCGACATGGTTGAGGCCCGCGCCACGATGCGGCAGCTTCAACAGGAACAGGTTGTGGTGGCCGCCACGTACCTGCATGCGCAGGAAAACGGCGCGGTCCGTGTAGCGATCGGAGACCGAGAAGCCCAGTAGCTCACGATAGAAGGTCTCGCTGGCTTCCAGGTCATCGACGAAGAACACCGCATGGCCAATACCCACAGGGGTCGCCTGGTCGTAGACCGGACTCGGCTGGTCGACGCGACGCATATCGCCATATTGGTTGATGGGTGTGACGTCCAGTTCCACTTCACGCAGTTGGGTGGGGCGAATGCACACCGTGAGCCCATTGGGGTCGCGGCACTCGAGGCTGTCGCCATGATCGATATAGCCGGGCTGGTCGCGCAGTCGTTCGCGTAGTTCGTCCAGATCGTCAGGTGATGCCACTCCCCAGGTCATGCGGCGCAGGGTGGAGCCCTCTTCGAAAGCCTCAGGCAGTTCCGGGGCGTTGATGGAGCGGACTGTCAAACGAGCTCCGTTGAGTGTTTCGAAGGTGGCGGTCTGATCGTCGTCCGCCACCTTGCGCAGGCCAAAGTCCTCGGCGAACTGCTTGCCGACGGTAATGTCTTCAGCACCGAACTCCAGTGCTTCGATGCCTACAATATTAGTGTTTTCATTTATCGTATTGGTGTTCATTGGACTCTCCCGCTGGCCAGTACCTGGTGGTTTGTCGGCTGTCGGTATAAACGGTTTCAGGCTTTTTCAGGGCACATCAGTCCCCGCGCGCTGCGTGTTGCAGCGCGATAACCTCGTTACGTATGTCGATTTTGAGCCGGGTGACGACAGGAGTTGTTCAGCCTCCCGGTCAATGGTCACGAATGTGTTGTCATCCCATCTGGCGCTTTCCTCCCCGGGTGCCTTGATGACCCAGCAGGTTGGAGATGGAACTGGCCGCTTCGGCCACGTCGTGGCGCAGGCGTTCCCGGTCGTTCTCCGGAATTTCGTGCACCGGCACCATGATGCTGACGACGCCTTCCACTTCGCCGTCATGATTGAACAACGGATAGACAATGGAAGAGATGCCGAACTGGAAGAACGACTCGCCAATCACGTAACCACGTTCACGGTCCTGCTGAACCATGGCCCATAGGGCTTCACGGTTCTCCGGGGAGCCCGGCTCGTTGTCAGGCAGCTGTTCGTCGGGGTAGAGGGATTCGAAAGTCTGCCGACTCACTCCGGTCAACAGCATTCTTCCCAGTGAGGTGCGGTGTACCGGCAAACGCGTGCCGACACTGACGCGGCGAATGGTGGCGTTGGCGGCACTGACGCGAGCGACGTAAATGACATCGCGTCCATCACGGATGGCGATATGGCTGGAGCAACCTGTTGTGTCGCGTAGAGACTCGATGACGGGCTGACCCACCTGAACAATATCCAGCGAGGCGACGTACTCGAAGCCAAGGCGTAGCACATTGACACCGAGTGAATAGAGTCCACTGGATGGGTGGCGCCGGACAAAACCCATGTACTCCAGAGTCTGGATGGCACGGTAGGCAGTAGCCTTGGGGATATCCACGAGCTTGAGGATCTCCGCGAAGCTCATCTCCCGGTTGTTGCGGCTCAACTCCATCAGAATGAGCAGGCCGCGCTCCAGTCCGGGGATCAGGTATTTTCGTGAATCCTTTTCCATGTCGCTCATCGCGTCATCGTCTCCTGATGTCGGTCGACTCTTGTGTCCGTTCTCAAGATACCGGATCACAATCGGGTAGCCGACACGGGCGTCGCTCAAGTATTTGATGGTTTATATATGAAACTTGATTTCTTATATGACACTCATTGAAGATTAGTCCTGGTCATCGTTTGCGTCAAGGTTTTTCAGTGATATTTTTTCTATTTAAGTCTATGAAAATAAAAGAAAAAACTGCGAATCATCATCCCTTCGGCACATGGTCGTAAGCCATGTGCCGGAGAGCATCATAGGGGGGCTAGAGTCCCCTGGAACCGGCGTGACAATTCAGTAGCGACGCACCAGCGGAAGCAAGACACCAGCGCCCAGGAAGGCCATGGCCATCATGAACATCAAGCCCGCGGTCATGTTCCCAGTGGCAACGATGAGGCTGCCGATCAACACAGGAACCAGTGCACCGGAAAAATTCCCCAGGCCATTGAAGATTCCGCCAGCAGTCGCGCTGACATCGGATGGTGTGGCCTTGGCCAATAGTGCGAAGACATTGGGTGCGCCGACTCCCCACATGGCGGCACTGAAGGACATGGCGGCAATCATTGCCCAGTTGGAACCTTCGATGGACAGCACCAGTGCGAGCCCTAGTCCTGCGCCGAGCATGGAAATCGAGCACATCAGAGCGCGTCGATCGAAACGGTCGGAAATGATCGCTCCCAGCACTTCTCCGACCAGCATGGCGAGGAAGGGCAGTGAGGAGAACATTCCAGCCTGATCGAGATCGATGCCCTTGTCCTGCACCAGGTAGGTCGGTAGCCAGCTGTTGAGGCCCCATAGGTAGGCCAGAAAGGCAACGTTGAACAGGCAGATCGACCAGAACGACCAGCGCTTCAGCAGCGTGGTGGTTGCAGAACGGTGGGTTGAGAGTGGGACATGGGATTGATCGCTATGCTGCAGCGCTGGAGAGCGGGTGGTAACGTCCAGGTTGCGGAACACCAGGTAGACAATCAGGACAACCGGTATCGTCAGCAGGGCGATGGCGAAGAAGCTGGCGCGCCAGCCGAACTGATCGACTACCCAGATGGTGAAGGGGAAGCCGAGCGTGGCACCGATCGGTGTGCCAAGCAGCCACAGCATGGTGGCACGGGCCTGTTCCTTTGGTGGGAACAGGCGTTTGACGATGGTATAGGCGACGGCGAACATCGGGCCTTCAGCGATACCCAGCAGCACTCGCAACCCCAGCAGTACGCCGAAATCGTCGACGAATCCCATGATCGCCATGATGGCAGCGGTGAGAAACATCATGGCGTACAGGCAGCTTCTGGGGCTGAAGATGTCGCCGAGAAAGCCGAGGAACATTGACGAGGCGCCATAGGACAGCAGGAAGCCCGTCATCAGCAAGCCAAGTTTGGTTGATTCGCCCGTCAGGCCCAGGTCCGCCTGGAAGGCCGGGCTGGAAATCAGCACCGCAATACTGATCTTGTCGAAGAAGGAAAGAATAACGCAAGCCAGGAGTGCCAGAGGCACCAGCCAGCGGCGTAGTCCCGGCATTTGCCCAGCATCTTGCCGGGCTCCGGTCGCATGGGACGGAGCAGCGGTATGAGACATTTCATCACCTTGTTGTTGTATCGGTGTCAGGTCTGTGTCGTCGGTCTGTGTTGTCAGGGAGCTAGTCGTTCGGTCGGATCTCGGGTATCAGCGCAGTTGCATCAAGTTGAAGCCAGGATCAGCCAGCGCTTCCGGGTCTAGTACCCGTGCGGCTGCCAGCCAGCGTTTACCGAGCTTGATGGCGCGTGGCTGATCAAAGGCCACCATCTGCACCAGACGGTTATCGCGATTCAGGTAGAAGTACACTGAGCCTTGAGGCTCCTGACGAATCACGCATCGGGTCTCACCGGTGGGAACTCCCAGAATCTGGATGTTGACGCCGTGCTGATCCGACCACAGCCAGGCGGGCTCGTCGTAGTGGGCTTGCTTGCCAAGCATGGCGTCAGCTACCACTCGTGCCTGGTTCTGGGCGTAGGCCCAGGATTGCAGGCACAGGCCCAACTGAGGGTGTTGAGCGACATCACCCGCGGCGAAAATATTCGGGTCGGAGGTGTGTCCGGCGGTGTCGATGACAATACCCCGGGCGGTTTCGAGGCCTGCCTCGCGTGCCAGTTCCAGATTGATCGCCACGCCAGTACCCACCACAACCAGGTCGTAGGGCTCATGAGTTCGGCCGTCGGCCTGGATGGTCACGCGACCGTCCTGTTCTGCATCAAGCTGGATATTCTGACGCTCGAGCTCCAGGCCTACGCGATGTTGCTGATGGAGTTCACGGATGGCCTCAGCGACTTCGGGACCTACGCTGCGGCCGCAGAGTGCCGGAGCGCGCTCGAAGACATCCACCTCGACGCCCAGTTTGCGCGCACTGGAAGCGACCTCGAGGCCGATCCAGCCACCGCCGATAATGCCGATGCGGCGACCGCTTGCCAGTTGTTTCCTGAGGCGGCAGGCGTCGTCCCAGGAGCGTAGCGTCATGACGTTGTCGATACTTGACCACTCTTCCACCGGTAGCTGAGGCCGACTGCCCGTGGCAATCAATAGTCGGTCATAGCTCAACCGGGTGCCGTCATCGAGCTCCACCTGGCGGGCGTCGCGGTCAATGCGAGTGGCACGATGAGGACGACGCCAGTCGATATCGAGCGCCGCCAGACTATCCTCGGGAAACAGTTTCGGCAGAGGTTCCTCGGCAGTGATAACTCCCTTGGACAACGGTGGGCGTTCGTAGAAGTCGTGAGGCTCGTCGGCCACTACTACCAATTGGCCCATGAAACCTTCACTGCGCAGTGCCTTGCAGGCATGGCCGCCAGCCTGGCCACCGCCAATCACGACGATGCGCTGAATGTCACTTGTCATGTCCGTCAGTCCTCAGTTGAAGACGAAGCCGCCATTGACCGGGATGAGCTGCCCGGTGACGAATTTCGACCAGTCCGACAAGAGGTAGAGAATGGTGCCGTCCACATCGTCGGGCTGCTGTTCGCGTTTCAGGGCACGTCCCTCGGCGTAGAAGTCGTAGCGCTCCTGGGGTACATACTCGGTGGCTTCACAATGCGTAAGTCCTGGGGCAACGGCGTTGACACAGATGCTGCGCTCTCCCAGTTCTCGCGCCATGGAGCGGGTCATGGAGACCACTGCGCCCTTGCTGGCCACATATGCCATCAGCTTCGGGGCGCCCCACAGAGCGGTATCCGACGCGAGGTTGACAATCCGGCCGCTGCCACTGGCCGCGAGTAGGGGCACGGCGGCACGTGTCATCAGCCACGAGCCACGCACATTGACGGTCATGACCCGGTCCCACAGATCGAGGTCGTAGTCCATGAGGGTCTCGCCGCCGACACCGGTGGCGATGGCGGCGTTATTGACCAGCCCGTGCAGGGGGCCATTTTCGGCGATCTGCACCATGCCCGCCTCGATGGAGGCGGGGTCGGCCTGATCGATGACCAGCGCTTCTACCTGGGTACCGTCCTGACGTAGTGCCTCTGCGGTGGCATTCAACTCTTCGTCAAGAATGTCGCTGATCACCAGTTGCGCTCCCTCAGCCGCAGCAGCTACGGCGATGCTACGGCCCAGACCACGGGCGGCTCCCGTCACCAGGATGCGCTTGTCTGCGAGCATCCGAGGCATGTCAGGCTGCCTGCTGGCGTTGCGCCAGCTGTTGTTTGGCCATTTTCAGCATCACCCGGCGCAGGCGGGCCAGGCCGACATCATGCTGATAGAGGTTCTCGTGGTTGCGGGCGTCAGGGGCCAGGTTCTCGAGAATGATGCGGTCCTGTTCCAGTACGTCCCAGTGCAACTGCTCGAGCCTGGTGCGGTAGAAGAAACGCCATACCTGGCGCTGCCAGCCACTGACCTTGCGGATCCGCCAGAAGAATACTCGAGTGTTGTCCTTGTCCTCCGGCACGGCCATGCCGACGATCCAGAAGGGGCCGCCCGGACCGAAGCGTTGCTGATAGGGGATCGACAGACGCAGCCACAGGGCACCGGTATTGCCGTATTCCACCCAGTCGAAGTTGACGCCGGACTGCCCGGTCTTCTTGAAGATAAAGCCGCTGTCGGTGGGTTCCAGCTCCATCTCGGCCTGACGATCACCTTCCGCCATGGAGTGCGAGTCGGAGTGCAGATAGGTGCCGTGCATGGGGTCCATGACGTTGTCGATGGCGTACTGGTAGTTGCACTTCCAGGTAGCAGTGCAGAGGAAATGTCCGTAGCTCTCTTCGTCGGTCAACTGCTCGGGGAGCACCAGCTCGCATGGCTGTTCGTCGGGTGTGGTGGCGAAATAGATAAAGATGGCGCCATGTGCCTCCTGGACTGGATAGCGGCGCACGCAGCCTTGTCCGACCAACGGGCTGTTGCTGATGGCTGGGACATCGCAGACTTCACCTTCACCGTTGACTTCGACGCCGTGGTACCAGCAGGCCAGGCGATTGCCCAGGTTCCAGCCCTTGGACAGTCGAGCACCGCGGTGCGGGCAACGATCTTCAATGGCATGCAGTGTGCCATCGTGATCACGCCATAGCGCCAGATTCTCACCCAGGCGGGTGATGCCTACGGGATTGCTGCCGACTTCCCAACTGGCAGCGACGGGATACCACATGGAACGCAGACCACTATCCAGATAATCCTGAACGGAAGTGTCAGTGGAAGATGCACTGGTCATGACTCGACCTCGTTATTGGATTGTGCGATTGGGGTGAGTGCAGGGAAATGTTGAAGACGATGGCTAACTAACCAAGAACCGCCATTTCCTGAAGGAAGCTCTCCTGAGTCCAGACCTGACCATGGCGATCATGGTGCTCCCGGGCATTGAGGCCTTCTACCAGCGAATCAAGCTCTGTCACACCATCGGAAAACACTTCCTGGAGAGCGTCGATGAGGGACATTTCGAATGCACCAGGCACACTGGAACGGGTCTGCCAGACAGGGTTGGCAAAGCCTCCGGGGGCTTCGATGTAGCCCTGGCCGGGTTCGCTGGAAGGGATGATGCGTTGCCAGTCTTTCAACTGAGGGTTGTAGTCTTGATGAGCCATGGTTCAGTTCTCCTCACTGGTCTGAAGTTGCACTTCATCGTCGATGATGCGCACCGGGTAGACATGAAGGTCGCGGTCCGCCGGCTCGCGTAGGCACTTACCGGTGCGGATATCGAAGGTGGCTTCATGAAGGGGGCATTCGACTTGACCATCCTCGACGAAGCCCTGCGACAACAGCGCATAGGCATGGGGGCAGACGTCTTCGAGGGCGTAGTACTCGCCATCGAGGACATAGACTCCGATTTCCTTGTCGTCGAGCTTGGCGGAGTAGGGGAAGTCCTCCTGAACCTGTCCGGTCTTGCAGACGGTTATCCAACTCATGATGCGGTCCTCATCGGTCGGGGATGGGGTGTTGTTGTATCAATTATGAAACTACGTTTTTTATATGATCCGATGAGGGCTCAGTATAGGGACGATAATGTATCTGTCAATACTATATAGTAATGCTTGTATAGGCACACCACTCCATCGCCTGATGGCATGTAGCCTCAGGCTGGGTAGAGGTAGAGGTAGAGGGAGAAACAGAGAAGCAGGAAGGGTGAGCTATCTAACGCAGTCCGGTACTCAGCGAGAGGCTGTAATCATTGGAAGGGATATGCATGACCTGCCAGGCGACAGTGGTGCCGTCCTCCAGGCGATAGAAGGTCTCCAGCCTCAGGCCGAAGAGGGTGGAGGTGTCCTGGCTCGAGAGCATCACTTTGGCTACTGCCTTGGGCAAACGCACCATGCGGAGATGGTTCTCGGCGTGGCTGAGCGTCACGCGACCCTGGGTTTCGAGCAACGGCAGTATGCTTTCATGCTCCAGAGCTTCGGTTTCTGCTTCGAGTAGAGCGGAGGCCATGTCGGTGCGCAGGTATATCTCGGTGTGGCAATCGAAAGCGCCGTCGATACGATCCTGGCGCACCAGGTGAACATAGCCGCTTGTACACTCCCCGAGAATCCGACTCCAGGCGCCGGGACGAAGCACTCGCTCCCGCTTCAACAGGTGGATGAAGACCATCCTCACGCGCGCGCCATCAGGGCGGATGAAGTGGAAGGCTGGAGTGGTAATTTCGCGACGATGATCGCCTCCCGCCACGAAGGTGCCGAGCCGTCGTCGGCGGTGAAGCTCACCGCTCTCCACCAACTCGCGCAGCGCTTTTTGAATGGTGCCAAGGCTCACCGGCAGAGTTTCCGCCAGAGCCTGCTCGGTGGGCAAGCGCGTCCCTTCGCCAAGATGGCCCTCCACGATCAGCTCGATGATCGCATCGCGCAGGCAAAGATATTTGGGGGACTTGGGAGAACGTTCGAGATGTCGCGAGGTGCGCTCGGCCAGCAGAGGTAGCACGGCACTGCCTTCAGTTGAGGTGGATGGGATGAGGAAAGTCTATCAGGGATAGGCTCCGCCCATAAGGTGGCTCCCGCCGGAAGCCGTTGTTTCTCAACCGTGCACAGTGGATGGCTGCAAAACCAGGTCGGCGCCTTTTTCGCCGATCATCATCGTCGCCGCGCAGATGTTGGCCGAAGGAATCTCGGGCATGATCGAGGAGTCGATGACTCTCAAGTTCTCGAGGCCATGGACGCGTAGCTGATCATCGACCACCGCCATCGAGTCACTGGCTGGTCCCATTCGTGCGGTGCCGTTGAGGTGGTAGGACGACACACCATAGCGGCGGGCATACGCCAGCAGATCCTCATCGCTCTGGTGATCGGCACCAGGCAGTGCCTCCGTATCCATATAGGGGGATAGAGCCTTGCTGGCGAGCAGACGGCGCGCCAGACGAATGCCTTTGACGAGAACTTCACGATCTTCTGACTCTTTCAGGTAGTTGGGTTGCACGATCGGGGCGGCTAGAGGATCTGCGCTGGTGATATGCACGTGACCGCTACTGCGCGGCCGGTGCTGCCAGAAGCCACAGGTCATGCCGGGATAGTCGTCGAGCATGCCGACGTAGCCCTGCCGATAGCTGGCCGGAGTGAAGACGCCCTGCAGGTCCGGGCGCTCAAGCTCCTCCGTGGATTTCCAGAAGATATGCACCAGTGATGGGCTGAGCGCGAGGATGCTGGGGCGACGGCATAGCCAGTTGGCAATCTGGCGTACCAGTCGTAGACCCCGAGCTTGCTCATTGAGCGTGGTGCTGTTGCGGACTCGTCCCACAATACGTACCGAGTAGTGGTCCTTGAGGTTGGCGCCCACGCCGGGCAGGTCATGGACGATAGGAATGTTGATTGAGTCGAGCAACTCGCGCGGCCCGACCCCGGATAGCTGCAGCAGCTTCGGGGTATTGACTGCCCCCGCGCTGACGATGATTTCGCGCCTGGCCGTCAGACGAGTGAGCGCGCGAGTCTTGAGATCAAGGTATTCCACGCCGGTTGCCCGCTTGCCGTCGAACAGCACACGAGTGGCCAGGGAGTTGCAGAGGAGAGTGAGGTTGGGGCGTCGCATTGCAGGCCGGAGGTAGGCGCGGGCAGTACTCATGCGTAGGCCGTGATGGATGGTGCGTTGGAAATAACCTACGCCTTGTTGATACGCGCCGTTGTAGTCCGGGTTGCGAGGGATTCCCTGTTGTTCAGCGCCCTCGATGAAGGCTTCACAAATCGGGTGGGTCCAGTCGATATCGCTGACGGGGAGAAGGCCGTCGCGACCGCGTAGCTGCTCATCTCCCTCCTTGCGATGCTCGATCTTTCTGAAGTAAGGCAGCACACTTTGATAGTCCCAGCCGCTGTTGCCGAGATTCGCCCAGTGATCGTAATCAGCCTGTTGGCCTCGGTTGAACACCAGTCCATTGATCGAGGTCGAGCCACCTAGCGTTCGTCCCTGGGGAATGGGAATTTCGCGTTCACAGGTTTGCGCATTGGGTGCGGTCTTGAACTGCCATGCGAAGCGTGGATTGAAGATCATCTTGATGAAGCCTGCTGGCACATGAAGGAACGGATGATGATCCTTTGGGCCAGCTTCCAGCAGGCAGACATTGAATCTACCATCGGCACTCAGGCGATGGGCGAGTATGGCGCCCGCTGCGCCGCTGCCGATAATGATGTAATCGAAGTCTGCCTGTCTGGTCATGGCGGCGGTGTTTCCCGGTTGTAATTGTTGTTTATCAACCAGGGAGCTGTGGTGGGCATCCCGGGCGGGCGCAGAGAGGTCGTACCCACGAGACGTTGTCCGTTGCGACGTCAAATGGGACCAATACCGAATTGCTGTAGGTGGGGCGCTGCGCCATCCTGCAACCATACATGACAACAGGACTGGAGACGCAAGATGTCGGATCAGGCAACAGGTGGTATGGCACTGGAGGGGCTTAAAGTACTGGAGCTTGGGCAACTGATCGCCGGGCCTTTTGCGACCAGGTTGCTGGGTGAATTTGGTGCCGATGTGATCAAGGTCGAGCCGCCGGGCGTAGGAGATCCGCTACGTCGCTGGCGCAAGCTGCAGGACGGCACCTCGCTGTGGTGGCATGTGCAGTCACGCAACAAGCGCTCGCTGACGCTCAACCTGCGTGACCCCGAGGGCCAGGATATCGTACGTCGCCTGGTGACCGAGTGTGATGTGGTGGTCGAGAACTTTCGGCCGGGCACGCTGGAGTCCTGGGGCCTGGGATGGGGCGAGCTTTCGGCGCTGAACCCGCGTTTGATCATGGTCCGTGTCTCGGGTTATGGGCAGACCGGCCCCTATCGTGACAAACCGGGTTTTGGGGTAGTCGGTGAGGCCATGGGCGGGTTGCGTTACCTGACTGGTCAGCCTGGAGAACCTTCGGTGAGAGTTGGCGTCAGCATCGGCGATTCCCTGTCGGCGCTGTATGCGGTAATCGGCACCTTGCTGGCACTGCAGGAGCGTCAACGTAGTGGCAAGGGGCAGTTTATCGATGTGGCACTGTATGAGTCGGTGTTCGGCATGATGGAGAGCCTGCTGCCCGAATACGATGCGACCGGGGAGATTCGCCAGCCTGGTGGTAGTGCACTGCCGGGCATCACCCCCTCCAATGCCTATGCCTGTCGTGGTGGTGATTACGTGCTGATTGCCGGCAATGGCGACAGCATCTTCAAGCGCCTGATGGTCGCCATTGGGCGTGATGATCTCGCCGAGGATTCGCGTCTGACGCACAACGACGGACGCACGGCGCATGCCGAGCGGATCGATGGTGCCATCGGCCAGTGGACCGCCGAGCATCCCCGCGAGCATGTTCTTGAGGTGCTGGAAGCGGCACGAGTACCGGTGGGCTTCCCCTATACCGCTGAGGACATTGTCAGTGACCCGCACTATCAGGCCCGCGAGATGATCCAGAGCATCCAACTGGCTTCCGGGTCGTCGCTGAAGGTGCCGGGTGTATTGCCCCGGCTCAGCCGCACACCGGGACGGATCAGTGGTGGAGGGCCGGAGCTCGGTCAGCATACGCGTGAGGTGTTGGACGAACTGGGCATTGATGAGCAGACCCAACACAAGCTGCGCGAGAGGGGCATTCTGTAATGCACGATGAGAGGAATGGTGCGGACGTGAAGAAACAGGCGGGCGTGAAGAATCAGGAGCGAAGCATGTCTCATCGTGGTGAGCGGGTTTATATCAATGATGTGGCGCCGCGAGATGGGCTGCAGATCGAGAAGCAGTGGGTCACTACCGAGGACAAGATTCGTCTGATCGATGGCCTGAGTACGACCGGGCTGGACAAGATCGAAGCCACGTCCTTCGTGTCTCCGAAGGCGATCCCCAACCTGGCCGATGCAGCGAAAGTGGTAGAAGGCATCCGCCGGGTCCCGGGCGTGGATATCGTGGTACTGGTGCCCAACGTCAAGGGCTGCGAGAGAGCGCTGGCGAGCGGCGTCGATGAGATCAATCTGGTGATGTCGGCTAGTGATTCCCACAGCCGGGCCAATCTACGCATGACTCCTGAGCAGTCGTTGCAGCAGTTTGCCGAGATCATCCGCCTCGCGCAGGGCAGTGGGGTGTTCATCAATGCCTCGCTGTCGACGACCTTCGGCTGCCCGTTTGACGGTGATGTGTCGGAGGCTCGCGTAGTGGGATTTGTCGAGCGGCTGCTGGAGCTCGGCGTACAGGGCGTGTCGTTGTGCGATACCACTGGCATGGCCAATCCGGCTCAGGTGGCACGGTTGTGTGAATCGGTGGTGACCCGCTGGTCCCGGACACCCTTTACCTTGCATGTGCACAATACTAGAGGCATGGGGCTGGCCAACTGTCTGGCGGCCTGGCAGTCGGGCATCCAGCATTTCGATGCGGCGCTGGGCGGCCTCGGCGGATGTCCGTTCGCGCCAGGTGCCACCGGCAATGTCTGTACCGAGGATCTGGTGCACATGTTCGAGCAGATGGGCGTCGACACCGGTGTTGATCTGGAAGCGCTAATCGCACTGTCGGCAACGCTTCCTGAACTGGTCGGTCATGATGTCCCGGGGCAAGTGGTCAAGGCCGGCACCTCTGATCGTCGCTATCCTTGTCCGGCGGGTTTGTGACGTAGCCATGTAGGACATTTCCTGAATATCGGAGGGTATGTTCCCGGTGTCGTGACGGTGGCTGTGATATCCCCTCGCCTGGCGTCATCATGGTCGATACCGTGCCATGTGCGCCGGGTTGGTATCGTTGTCGACGATCTTCCCTGGCTGGAATTATCGACGCTCAACCACGCGTAAGCGCAGCTTAATCTTCTGCTGATACCGTGACTCCATTGGGGCCATGGCCGGACAGCCGTGACCACTGTCACGCTTGATTCGTCAGGGGAGAGAGATGAAAGGCATTGACCATCTAGTAGAGTCCGAGGGTCTCTGCTGGCTGCTGAGCTGGCAGGAAACCTATGAGCACGAATACGACAACAGGGTACGTCGCCTGCTGCTCAGGGCGAGTGTTGTGATCGCGATACTGATGCTGCTTCATGGTTCCGGGGTGATTGCTGCGGGAGCGGGGTATGCGCTGATCATGGCCACTTTCCTGAGCTTTCATGCCACCGTGAATACCTTCTTCGACGACTTCTTTGCCAATGGGGCCTTCAGTGAAGACAACAAGCGTCTTGTGGATTTTTCGCAGGTGATCGTACTAGCCGTTGCGGCTCCGGGCATTCTCTGGTGGTGACCCTGCAGTGATCTGAAGCCTCTCCCTGTTGAACCGATTGATCCGATCTGGTGGTAGTGACGTGCTGCCAGGTTGCCTATGTTTGTCCAGTGTGTTGAATTGACCTGCCCAGTGTGTTGAATTGAAAAGGAAAGCCTGGAAGTCTTCGCTGACTGCTCCATGGCGTCAGGGCGGCGCAATGCTGCCGATTTCCGCTATCTGCCGTGGAGAGCATCAATGACTCGCTCGCATCACTCCTTTAGTGAGGACTTCAGTGAGGAAGAGCGCCGTGGGCTTTACCGAGCCATTTACGAGCGTCGTGATGTGCGTTCCCAATTCCTGCCCGATCCGATTCCCTCTGATGTGCTGGGGCGGCTGTTGGAGGCCGCTCACCATGCACCTTCAGTCGGCTTCATGCAGCCCTGGGACTTCCTGGTGATCGATAGCATCGAGGTGCGGCGCCGGGTGCTGGAGAATTTCGAGCACGAAAATACCCGAGCGGCCGACAACTACGATGGTGAACGACGTTCCTCCTATCTCGCCCTCAAGTTGCAGGGCATCCTCGATAGCCCGCTGAATATCTGCATCACCTGCGATCGCAGTCGGGGCGGTCCCACGGTGCTGGGTCGTAACACCATCGTCGAGACGGACCTGTTCAGTACCTGCCTGGCGGTACAGAACCTATGGCTGGCCGCACGCGCAGAGGGGATCGGCGTCGGTTGGGTCAGCATCCTCGATCAGCAACGCCTGGCCCAGGTACTGGAACTGCCGGAATCGGTATATCCGCTGGCCTATCTGTGTGTCGGTTATGTCAGTGAATTCCTCGAGCAGCCGGAGCTGGAAGCCAGGGGATGGCGCTCGCGGCTGCCTCTGCAACAGCTGGTGCATCACAACGGCTGGCAGCAGACATTGGACGCTGAACACCCGCTGGCCGAGTGGCTATCCGAGAGATCCAGCGGCATCTCTTCTCGGGATACTTGAGCATGCAGATTGCACCTGTCTGGAAAATTGCTTTACGATAATCGAATCGAGACAGGTGCCCCTGCCATTCAGGGGATAATCGAGAAGTATGGTACGGCCGTGTTTTGGCCAATCCCATCGCTGCCCCCGCAACGGTAATGAATGAGTAGCTTGCAGAGACCACTGGCCCCGGCCGGGAAGGTGCAGGCGACTGCGTTTCTCCACTGGAAACGCGCTCATCGAGCCCGGAGACCGGCCTGTCACACTGATCCATCCAATGGCGGTGCGGCGGGCACCCAGGGGTACAAGATGTCTTCCATTTCCACGCTTTCCTCCCAGCGTTCTGCGCGTTCCCATTCCCGATTGACGGCTCTCCAGCAGGGCGCCGTGGTGCTGTTTGGCGCGCTGATTCTCTATGCCGTCGGCTTCCTGCCGATGAATGTGGCCCATAACGCGGCCCACGATACCCGACACGTCTTCGTCTTTCCCTGCCACTGAGCGGGACTTGATGGTCATTGCCGCCGTGTAGTCGTCATGACTGCACCGGCGGCGTAGGTATTGAATGCATTCTGGAGGATTCGCGATGTTCCGTTCCCTGATACTGCGTGCCTGCCTGATCGGTATTGTCCTTGGGCTGGCGATGACGACCATGCAGGTGATAGGCGTGACGCCCATTCTGCTGGCGGCAGAGCAATTTGAAGGACAGTCTGACGTTCAGGTTGAAGAACAACTCAACGTCGGTGGTGCTGATATGGCCCTGGGCCATGATCATAGCCATAACCACGAGCAGGCGCATGGTGATCATGACCACCACCATGGGGGAGAGGCCTGGGCACCGGCCGATGGTGGCGAGCGGCTGTTCTACACCATGGTCTCCAATATCGGTGCCGGCATCGGCTTTGCCGCCATCCTGCTGGTATTGCTCAATCAACTCCATGATCGGGGACGCCTGACGCTGACGCCCCTCGCGGGTCTGACGGTCGGGGTGCTGGGTTATCTCGCCATCTTCGTCGCTCCGTCACTGGGATTGCCGCCGGAGATTCCCGGTGCCTCGGCGGCAGCGCTCGAAGCCCGCCAGACATGGTGGATCACCACTGTGGTGGCTGCTGCCGCTGGCTTGGCGCTGCTGATTCTGGCCACTGGCTGGAAGCGTCTGCTCGGGTTGCCGCTACTGCTGGTGCCCTATAGCTGGGTGCCGAGTCATGAAGGGCCGATGTTCAGCCACCCTGACCCTCAAGTGGTGCAGGCGTTGAACGAGTTGCATCGAGAGTTCATCTGGGCCACTGGCATCACCAATCTGCTGTTCTGGTTGTTGGCCGGTCTGCTGTGCACGCTTGTCCTCAGGCGCCTGACCCAGGCACCGCTGCTGGTGGCTCATGACACTTCCGCCTGAGTTTCCGTTTGTCGCCATCGTCGGTCAGCAGGCGCTCAAGACCGCATTGCTGATCAATGCCATCGATCCCCGAGTGGGGGGCGTGTTGATCAGTGGCCCAAGGGGCAGTGCCAAGTCGACTCTGGCTCGTGCCTTGGCCGACGTCCTGCCGCAGGATGCCGAGGGCAAGCGCCCGCCATTCGTCAATCTGCCGCTGGGAGCCAGTGAAGATCGCCTGATTGGCAGCCTCGACTTGCAACAGGTGCTGTCGGAGCGCGAGGCGAGGTTGCAGCCGGGATTATTGGCGCGAGCCGATGGTGGCGTGCTCTACGTCGATGAAGTCAATCTGCTGCCGGACAGCCTGGTGGATGTGATGCTCGACGTCGCCGCGCGAGGCATCAATACCGTCGAGCGTGACGGCATCAGCCACGCCCATTCGGCACGCTTCAGCCTGATCGGCACCATGAACCCGGACGAGGGCGAACTACGCCCGCAGCTGCTGGATCGCTTCGGCCTGTGTCTGCAACTGCAGGCGACGCCGAGCGTCGAGGAGCGGGTCGCCATCGTGCAGCAACGCGAGGCGTTCGAACGTGACCCCGAGGCTTGCCTGGCGGCCCATCGTGCCGAGCAACTGGCGCTGACAGAGCGCATCGAGGCCGCACGTGAAGCCCTGGCAGATATTGCCGTATCCGATGGCTGCTATGAGCAGATTGCCACTCGTTGTGATGCGGCGGGTGTTGAAGGGATGCGTGCCGATGTGAGCTGGCACCGCGCTGCGCGGGCCCATGCTGCCTGGCGTGGAAGCGATGTAGTGACGCGAGAGGACATCGACATCGTCGAACCCTGGGTACTGGCCCATCGCCGCACCCGCGACGCCGAAGCTAGCCAGTCTCCCGATTCTCCGCCTTCTGATTCAATGCCTCCCGGCTCTCCACCTGATGAGCCGTCAGGTGGCGGTGGCTCTGGTGCTGGAGAGCCGCCTGGTGAAGCACCTGCTTCCACGATGGGGGAGCGCTCGGCGGAGCATGCAAGTGAGTCAAGCACACCAGGCGAACAGGGGCAGTGGGGTGCCATGCCACCGGTGCAGCAGCAGGCCCGTGCGACATCATTACCCGAATTCCAGGAAATCAACACACCGCATATCAAGGCGGACATCTCCCATCAGCCACCCGGCATTCGCCGCAACCGCAAGGGGCGGCAGACCGGGCAGCGACGGACACGCGCCGATACGCAATCGCCGGACTGGTTCAACACCCTGCTGGCCAACCATGGCCAGTGGCCGCCACAGCGACTGCGTTATCGCAAAGCGCGGAGTGGACAGACGGTGCTGCACTTCGTGTTGCTGGATACCTCCGGCTCTACGCTGGGTCAGCAACTGCTGGGCCGTGCCAAGGGGCTGGTCGAGGCTCTGGCGCGCCAGGCCTATGCCGCCCGCGAGCAGATGGCGGTGCTGGGCTTCGGTAACGATGATGTCAGCACCTTGATGACGCGCCGCCGTGCTCCTGCGCAACTCGTCAAGCGACTCGATACCCTTCGGGCAGGTGGAGGAACACCTTTGCGCGCGGCTGTTCAGCGTGCCGTGAACATGATTCAGCAATGGCGGCGCCAGCAGCCCGGTCTGCATGTGCGCACCTACCTGATTACCGATGGCCGCACTCGAGAGTCTGTCGGTGACCTGCCGCCATTGGGCGACTGCATCGTGGTGGATACCGAACAGTCCAGCGTCAAGCGCGGCCAGGCGGAGAGGATTGCCAGGCAGCTGGATGCTTGCTATCGCCCCTTGTCTGGCGAGGTACTGGCATGACCACTGATACGATCAGCTCTCACATCGAACAGCGCGAGCATTTGCCGGTTACTACCGCAGCCTGTCCGGCGATGTTTATCGCTGCGCCATCATCGGGGCAGGGCAAGACCACGGTCACCGCAGCACTGGCGCGGATGCTGCGCAATCAGGGCAAGCGGGTGCGGGTGTTCAAGACCGGCCCGGATTATCTCGACCCTCAGGTGTTGGCTCAGGCATCCGGTCAGCCAGTCGAACAGTTGGATCTGTGGATGGCGGGTGAGGCCTGGTGTCGCCAGCGACTGTACGAAGCAGCGCTGGACGCGGACCTGATTCTGGTCGAAGGCGCCATGGGGTTGTATGACGGTGAGCCTTCCAGTGCCGACCTCGCCGCCAGCTTCGGCCTGCCGCTGGTGATCGTTATGGACGTCAAGGGCATGGCCCAGACGGTGGCAGCACTGGTTTCCGGTCTGGCTGGGTTTCGTGATGACATCCAGGTGGTCGGGCTGATCGCCAATGCCTGTGCCTCGCAACGCCACCGTGAATTGATTGAAGCGGCAATGCCGGACTCGATTCCACTACTGGCGGCGGTGCCGCGTGACGCCGGGCTGGCATTACCCGAGCGGCACCTGGGGCTGGTGCAGGCCGAGGAGATTCGCGACGACCTGGAAGCCCGCTTCGAGGCCGGAGCCAGTGCCTTGCTGACAGAGCCTTCAGCGCGTTCGCTGGGCGAGGCGCTGCTCGCCATGCCAGCGGTCGAATTTGCTCCTGCTCTTGACACCGTGACAGGCGATGCCCGTCCCGAGGCCAGCATCCCTCCCATGCTCGAGGGGCTCGTTGTCGCAGTGGCTCGTGATGCGGCCTTCAGCTTCATCTATCAGGCCAATCTCGATCTGCTGGAACAGATGGGAGCGGAGCTGCGTTTCTTCTCGCCGCTGAATGACGCGCGGTTGCCGGTCTGTGACGCGCTGTGGTTGCCGGGTGGCTATCCCGAGTTGCATGGCGCTCGACTGGCGGCCAACACTTCGCTGGCAGACGATATCCGGCATTTCTTCGCTGCGGATAAACCGATTCTCGCCGAATGCGGCGGCATGCTCTATTGCCTGGAGACGCTGACGGATCACGCTGAACAGACCCACGGCATGCTGGGGCTGATGGCTGGCCACGGCTGGATGCGTGGCCGCAATGGCTGCCAGGGCATGCAGACCGCCGAGCTGCCCGAGGGCGCGATTCGCGGCCATGCCCATCACCGTTCGGTCAGTGAAGGCACCCCAGAGCCTATCGCCCATGGCCGACGCCAGCGTCATCCCGCGCCTGGCGAGGCCATCTATCGCGTGCGCCGTCTCACGGCATCCTATCTGCACCTGTTCTTTCCCAACAATCCCATCGCCGTGGCGCGCCTGTTGCGCGGCGATACGCTGAACGACTGTTCTCCTGAGGAGTTTCCCGCATGCAACTGAACAAGATTCCCGCCACGGTAGTGACCGGATTTCTCGGCAGTGGCAAGACCACGCTGCTGGCGAGTCTGCTACGCGGTGTGACCGGCAAGCGTATCGCCGTCATCGTCAATGAGTTTGGCGAGCAGGATATCGACTCCGATCTGCTACGTAGCTGTGCGCTGGATTGCGACGATGAACGTCCGTCATCCGAGGCGGATGACGGCATCTATGAGCTGGCCAATGGCTGTATCTGCTGCACCGTGGAGGAGGAATTCCTGCCGGTGATGAAGAAGCTGGTGGCACGCCGTGACGACATTGACCATATCCTGATCGAGACCAGTGGTCTCGCACTGCCCAAGCCGTTGGTGCAGGCCTTCAACTGGCCGGAGGTCCGTCAGCATTGCACGGTCGATGCCATCATTACCCTGGTCGACGGGCCGGCGGTCGCCGCCGGACGCTATGCCGCTGATGTCGAGCGGGTCGAGGCGCAGCGCCGTGCCGATGAGAGTCTTGATCATGACCCCAGCCTGCGCGAGTTGCTGGACGACCAACTAAGCGCCGCAGACCTGGTGTTGGTCAGCAAGACCGATCTGCTGGAAGCCGGGGAGCGCGAGCGGGTCGAGGCGCTGATCCAAAAGCGTGTGCCGGACTCGGTCAAGACGCTGTTCATCGATCAGACGCTGGCAGGCGACAGCACGCGACTGGAGGCGTTGATGGGGATCGGTGCGGCGAGCGAGGAGCATATCGATCACATCGATAACCATCATGATCGCCATCATGCCGAAGGCGCCCATCACGACCATGCCCACGATCATTTCGACTCCTGCGTCATCCGGCTGGGAGACGTCGATGGCGAGGCGCTGGCTGGTGCCCTGCGGCAGTTGCTGAAGGACCAGGAGATCTATCGCGCCAAGGGCTTTGCCTCGATTCCCGGCAAGGCCATGCGTCAGGTGGTCCAGGCCGTGGGCGAGCGTCTGGAAAGCTATTTCGATCGCCTGTGGCGTCAGGACGAAGTGCGCCACACGCAACTGGTGATCATCGGCAGGTCACTGGATGAAGCGGCACTGCGCA
Organism: Halomonas huangheensis; assembly: GCF_001431725.1. Taxonomy (NCBI): domain Bacteria; kingdom Pseudomonadati; phylum Pseudomonadota; class Gammaproteobacteria; order Oceanospirillales; family Halomonadaceae; genus Halomonas; species Halomonas huangheensis. The sequence continues at coordinate 1,553,089 of NZ_CP013106.1, forward strand.
AGGCGTTATCCGCCGCACAGATCGACGATGTTACCGAGATTGATGTGAGCGCCTGATGCATCTGTTTGCCGCCAGGCCCGGTGGGTTCGTCGACGATGAAGGTATCGTCGATCTGCAGCAGGAGCCTGCCGAGGTCGTCATCCTGTCCGCTGCCGACAGCAGCCTGTCGGCGCTGGCCCAGGCGGTCGAGCGGCTGGCCGATGACTATCCGACACTGCGGCTTGCCAACTGGATGCACCTGGTCAAGCCAGCGGCCTACGATCTCTATGAGGATCGCGTGCTGGAAAAGGCCCGCCTGGTGATCGTGTCGCTGCTTGGTGGTCGCGGCTATTGGCGCTATGGGTATGAGCGGTTGCTGGCATGGGCTGCAGATGACCCGCAGCGTCAGTTGATCGTGGTGCCGGGCTGCGATGCGCCGGATGAGGCACTGTTCAAGGATTCCAGCGTACCTCTGGAGCTGGCGCATCGGGTCTGGCGCTACCTGCGCGAAGGCGGCACCGACAACGCCGAGCAATTGCTGCGTTGTGTCGGTGAGCAGTGTCTGGGGCTGGAGCTGAACTGGCGCGAGCCCCGGCGCATGCCCGATGCCCTGCTGTACCTTCCGGCCACCGCTGATCGCGAGGGACGGGAAGCCACCCTGAGTGAGTGGCGAGAGCAGCGTATTGCCGGGCGTCCGGTGTGTCTACTGTTGTTCTATCGCAGCCATCTGCAAGGGGCCAATACTCAGGCGCTGGATGGCCTGAGTGAAGCGCTGCGCCGTCGTGGCCTGGAGCCATTGGCGGTGGCGGTGACCTCGCTGAAGGAAGAGCGTTGTCTGGCCTTCGTCAATCATCTGCTCGAACACAGTGGGGCGATGCTGGTCGTCAATACCACCGGGTTCTCCATCAACCGCAGCCCTGACGATGAGGGGGATACGGAGGATGGCGTGCTGCTGACGGGACGGCCGGTGGTGCTGCAGGCGGTGTTGTCGAGCAGCACACAGGAGGACTGGAGCGAAGGCAGCAATGGCCTGCGCAGTCGCGACATGGCGATGCAGGTGGTGCTGCCGGAAATGGACGGGCGAATCATCACCCGTGCCGTGGCTTTCAAGACACAAGCGCTGTACAGCGAGCGCTGCCAGTTGCCGATCATTCGCCATGCGCTGCACCCCGAGCGCGCGGCCTTTGTGGCCGAGCTGGCCCGGCGTTATTGCGTACTACGACAGCAGCCGAACGCACGCAAGCGGCTGGCCCTGATCCTCGCCAACTATCCCAACCGCGATGGTCGCATCGGTAACGGTGTCGGGCTGGATACGCCGGAGTCGACGCTGCGGATTCTGCAGGCGCTGGAGGCGGCAGGCTATCCAGTGAACGGCGTGCCAGCCAATGGTGATGCGCTGATCGAGCTGTTGCAGGGTGCGGTCACCAATCAGCACGCCGAACTGGACCTGCGACCCTGTTGGCAGAGCATCGCGCTGGAGGACTACCAGGCGTGGTTCGAGACCTTGCCGGAGGCATTGCGCCACACCGTGCTACAACGCTGGGGCGTGCCGGAGGACGATCCCAAGTGTCGCCAGCGACGGCTGATGATCGCCGGTATTCGCCTCGGCGACACCTTCGTCGGTATCCAGCCCGAACGCGACTTCATCGATGACCTGACCCAGTCCTATCACGATACCGAACTGGCACCTCCGCACAGCTATCTGGCGTTCTACCTCTGGCTGCGTGATCACTATCAGGTGGATGCGGTCATCCATGTCGGCAAGCATGGCAATCTTGAATGGCTGCCGGGCAAGAGCGTAGCGCTGTCCGCCGAATGCTGGCCGGATATCGCACTGGGGCCGCTGCCGCACTTCTATCCGTTTATCGTCAACGACCCCGGTGAGGGCGCCCAGGCCAAGCGTCGCAGCCAGGCGGTGATCATCGATCACCTGATGCCGCCGCTGGCGCGAGCCGAGCTATACGGTCCCATGGCGGAGCTGGAGTCATTGGCCGATGAGTATTACCAGGCACTGGGCATGGACCCACGGCGCGAGGCATTGCTGCGCGAGCGCATTGTCGAGCATCTGCGTGAGTCCGGCATCGACCAGGAGCTGGCCCATGGCATGGATCGTGACGACGATGACGCGCTGCTCAACGAACTGGACACCTGGCTGTGCGATATCAAGGAAGCCCAGATTCGCCATGGCCTGCATGTGCTCGGTAGCCTGCCGAAGCACGACAAGCTGGCGGCCACACTGGTCGCCATCCTGCGCCTGCCACGCGGCGAGTCGGTCACACAGCGCGGCCTGCTGCATAACCTGGCAGACGACCTTGATCTGGCCGACTTCGACCCGCTGAAGGCTGGAGCCGAGGCCTGGCAAGGCCCCAGGCCTAAAGTGCTGAAAGAGTTGGATACGTCGCTGTGGCGCACGGCGGCGGATACGCGTGAACGACTGGAGTTGCTGGCCCATCGGTTGGTAGCCGGCTATGTACTGGCTGAGAACGTACTGGCTGAGAACGTACTGGCCGAGAACGCTCCGGCCGAGGGCTCGCTCGACGAACTGGCGCGGGAGTATCCGACCACTGCAGAATTGCTGCGCTATGCCCGCAACACGGTATGGGCGGCGATGCAGCGCGGGGCCGAGATGGAAATCCAGTCGCTGCTGGATGGCTTGAGCGGTTACTTTGTTCCGCCGGGGCCAAGTGGCGCACCCAGTCGCGGGCGTCTGGATACGTTGCCCACCGGGCGTAACTTCTTCACCGTCGATAACCGCTCGATTCCATCGCCTGCCGCCTGGGCGCTGGGCGAGAAATCGGCCCAGGCCTTCGTCGAGCGCTACCTGCAGGACAACGGTGACTTCCCGCGTCGCCTGGGGCTGTCGATCTGGGGCACGGCAACCATGCGTACCGGCGGTGATGATATTGCCCAGGCACTGGCGCTGATGGGGGTGCGGCCAGTGTGGTCGCTGGGCTCGCAGCGCGTGGTCGATATCGAGGTGATTCCCGCCATGTTGCTGGGACGTCCGCGGGTGGATGTCACGCTGCGGGTGTCGGGTTTCTTCCGCGATGCCTTCCCCAATGTGATTCGCCTGTTCGATAGCGCCGTTCAGGCAGTAGCCGCCTATGCCGAGCCGGGGGACAGCAACAGCATTCGCAACAGTATCGTCGCGCGTCAGCAGCAGCTTGAGTCACAGGGACTGAGCGCCGATGCCGCCGCGCGTGAGGCAAGTTATCGCGTCTTCGGCAGTCGCCCCGGCGACTATGGCGTCGGTCTCGATCGACTGATCGACAACCGTGCCTGGCAGGGCGCGGATGATCTGGCCGAGGAATATCTACGCGCAAGCGCCTACGCCTATGGTCAGTTTCCCGAGTCCGGCACCGCCGCCCGAGCGGCCTTCGAGCAGCAGCTCGCGGGCCTGGATGCGGTCATGCACAACCAGGACAACCGCGAACACGACATCCTCGATTCGAGTACCTATTACGCCTTCCAGGGCGGCATGAGCAATGCCGCAAGAATGCTCGGTGGCACAACACCGGCGATCTACCACGCCGATCATGCCGACCCCGCACGGCCGCGAATCCGGACCCTCAAGGAAGAGCTGAACCGGGTGATCCGTTCGCGGGTACTCAATCCCAAATGGATTCATGCCATGCGCGAGCACGGCTACAAGGGCGCCTTCGAAATGGCAGACACGGTGGATTACCTGTTTGCCTACGATGCCACCACCGAACTGGTGGCCGACTATCAGTATGCCCAGGTCACCGAGGCGCTGGTGCTTGACCCGGCCAATCAGCGCTTTCTGCGCCAACACAATGCCGCCGCCCTGGAGGAAATGGCCGAACGCCTGCTGGAAGCCGCCCAGCGCGGGCTGTGGCAGGAACCCGGCGAGCATGGTGCGGCGCTGCAGGACCTGTTGTTGGAGCTCGATGAGGGCCGCGAAGTCGGCATGTCGAGCGCAGAAGGCACGTCGATATGAGTCGCGGCGCAAGCACGGCTCCGCTGGTCAAGGGCTGGTGCCCCGGTGCCTGGCAGCCGATGGCCTCCGGCGATGGCTTGCTGGTGCGCGTTCGTCCGTTCCATGGCCGTCTGACGCGACAGCAGATGCTGGCGCTGTGTCAGGCGGCGCAGACCTTCGGCAGCGGTCTGATCGAAGTCACCAATCGCGCCAATCTGCAGTTGCGTGGCGTTACCCGGCAGCACTGGCCCGAGCTGCTGGCCTGTCTCGCGGAACAGGGACTGCTTGACCCGGACCCCGAGGCCGAACGCCGCCGCAATCTGCTGGTGGCCCCGGACTGGCAGCCGGGGGATGACACGCAACGCCTGGCCGAGCAGTTGACGGCGCGTCTGGACGAACTGCCGGCGCTGCCGGGCAAGGTCGGCTTTGCCATCGATGCCGGAGTGGCGCCGATGTTGAGCGAGGTCTCGGCGGATTTTCGCATCGAGCGTGCGGCCAGCAGCAGCTTGCTGGTGCGTGCCGATGGCCGCGCACAGGGGCTGGCCGTGGCCTCACCCGATGAGGCGATCAGCGCTCTGCTGCGCCTTGCGCAATGGTTTATCGACAGCGGGGGTAATGCGGCGGGGCGCATGCGTCGCCACCGTGTGCCGTTGCCGGACTGGGCAGAGGGGCGCGTATCGCCAGCGCCCATTCGCAAGCCGCTGGCGTTGGGGCAGTATCCATTGGGCATGGTCGTCGGCATTCCCTTTGGGCGCGTGGCCGCCTCAACCCTCGCCGAGGCCCTGCAACCAACCACGATCAGTGCGGTGCGCGTGACGGCCTGGCGGCGTCTGCTGATCGAGGGTGTCGAAACTGATACGAGCCATGGGCTGCCGATGGATGAGCGCGACCCGCGGCTGGCTGTGGATGCCTGTCCCGGAGCGCCGTATTGCGCCCAGGCGAGTGTTGCGACTCAGGCGCTGGCGGAGCACCTGGGTGGGCGAGTGGCGGGGTCGGTTCATGTCTCCGGCTGTGCCAAGGGCTGTGCACGTCAGTGCCCTGCGACGCTGTGCCTTGTGGGCAACGACGGACGCTTCGATCTGGTTGTCGACGGTCGAGCGGATGACCGCCCGCTGGTGTCTGGCCTGAGTGCGCCCGAAGTACTCGATTACCTCGACAATTTCGACAACCCCATAAAGAGACGAAGCGCTGAGTAAATCGACGAACGTGCTCAAGTACGTCGTGCAATAAAACGATTGAGCTGTACAAGCATTCAAGGACGCTCTGAAGAATTCGCCTGTTTCAGGCTGTCCTCCATTTCATCAGGAGAGTAACGGTGCCCTTCATCTACGAGACCGATGGACCGGCCATCTATCGCGAGTCCTTCGCCACCATTCGCCGAGAGGCCGAGCTGGCTCGCTTTACAGTGGACGAAGAGCCGGTGGCGGTGCGCATGATTCATGCCGCCGGCCTGGTGGAGCTGGCCGAGCATATTCACTTTGCCGGTGACGTGGTTCGCCGGGCACGCACGGCCCTGGAGCAGGGTGCACCGATCCTGTGTGATGCGCGCATGGTGGCCGAGGGCATCACTCGCAAGCGGTTGCCGGCGGACAACCCGATCATCTGCACATTGCATGACGAGCGGGTGCCCGATCTGGCCCGTGAGCTGGCCAATACCCGCTCGGCGGCGGCGCTGGAGCTGTGGCGGCCTTATCTGGAGGGCGCGGTGGTGGCAATCGGTAACGCGCCAACGGCGCTGTTCCATCTGTTGAACATGCTTGAGGACGCGGATTGCCCACGACCGGCGGCGATCATCGGTTGCCCGGTAGGCTTCGTCGGTGCCGCAGAGTCCAAGCAGGCGCTGTGGGACACCGCTCCGGTGCCTTGCTGCATCGTGCGCGGGCGACTCGGTGGCAGCGCGGTCACGGTCGCCGCCCTCAATGCCATGGCGGATCGTAACGAATGACGACGGGAACCATTTATGGCGTCGGGCTGGGGCCTGGCTGCCAGGACCTGATGAGCGTACGCGCCGACCGCCTGATCCGTCAGGCCACACATATCGCTTATTTCCGCAAGCGAGGTCGCCGAGGGCATGCGCGCGGCATCGTCGAAGGCATGCTGAACAGACAGGTCATCGAGCTGGCCATGGAGTATCCGGTCACCACCGAGATTCCCTTCGAGGACCCGCGCTACAACCAGTGTCTGGCGAAGTTCTACGCCGATTGTGTCGCCCAGCTCAGCGAGATCAGCGCTGCCGGTGAGGATGTGGTGGTGCTGTGTGAAGGCGATCCGTTCTTCTACGGTTCCTTCATGCATCTCTACCAGCGTCTGAGGGACAAGGTGCCGGTGGCAGTGGTGCCCGGTATCACCGGCATGTCTGCCGCCTGGACCGCGACCCGGCAGCCGATGACCTGGGGCGATGATGTGATGACGGTATTGATGGGCACGCTGCCCGAGGAAGCCCTGGTGCAGCGTATCGCCGAGACCGATGCGCTGGTGGTGATGAAGATCGGTCGTAACCTCGCCAAGCTGCGTCGTGCGCTGCAACGCGCCGGACGTGAGGATCAGGCCTGGTTGGTCGAGTATGCGGCTATGGCCGAGGAGCGGGTAATGCCCTTCAGCGAGGCAGGTGACAGCGCGCCATACTTCTCGATCCTGTTGATTCATGGCAACGGGAGGCGCCCATGAGCGGTTGGCTGTCCATCGTCGGGCTGGGGCCTGGTGCCGAGAGCATGCTGACCCCGGAGGTTGCCGCGAGCCTGGCCGAGGCCACGGATATCGTCGGCTATCAGCCCTATGTCGAGCGAGTGCCCGCTCGGCCAGGCCTGGTGCGTCATGCCTCGGACAATCGTGAGGAATTGCAGCGCGCACAAGCGGCACTGCGCATGGCCGCCGAGGGGCGCCGGGTCGCGGTGGTGTCATCGGGTGATCCGGGCGTGTTTGCCATGGCATCGGCAATCTTCGAGGCGCTGGAAGCCGGTGATCCGGCGTGGCGAACGCTCGACATTCGTGTGTTGCCGGGCATCTCGGCAATGCTTGCCGCCAGTGCCCGAGTGGGCGCGCCGCTGGGCCACGACTTCTGCTGCATCAATCTGTCCGACAACCTCAAGCCCTGGGCATTGATCGAGCGCCGCTTGCGTCTGGCCGCCGAGGCCGATTTTGCCATGGCCTTCTACAACCCCCGCTCCCGAGCGCGCCCCGAAGGCTTTGCACGTGCTCTGGAGCTTTTGCGTGAGGCCTGTGGCGAGCAGCGGTTGATCGTCTTCGCTCGTGCTGTATCGACGCCACAGGAAGCCATCAAGGTGACCAGCCTGGGCGCGGCGACGCCGGAGATGGCCGATATGCGCACCCTGGTGATCGTCGGATCGAGCCTTACGCGGCTGATCGAGCGGAGCAGCGGTGAGCCGCTGGTCTACACGCCGAGGTCGGTGCCATGAGCCAGCCACGCCATCACCGCATCAACGCCATGCACTTCGCGGCGTGGCGGCGGTTCGGGGCGCTCGATCATCAGTACCGGCAATCCCAGTTGGCGGGCGGCGATGAGCTTGGAGCTGGCGCCGACGCCACCGGCGTTCTTGCACACCAGACGTTGGATGCGATGTTCACGCAGCAGCGCCAGGTCACCCTCAACACTGAATGGCCCTCGGTCAACGGTGACGGTGTGGTGAGGCAGTGGGGGAGGCGTCTGCGGAGTATCGACCAGCCGCAGCAGATAGTGGTGCTGCGGTTGAGCGGCAAACGCGGCCAGATGCATGCGTCCGATGGCCAGCAGCACGCGCTCGGCAGGCCCCGACAATGTATCCACTGCTGTCTCGATACTGGCGACACTCTGCCAGCAGTCACCGGCCTCCGGCTGCCAGCCAGCACGGGTCAGGGCGATGTGCTCGACGCCTGTGTCAGCCGCGGCCTGCACTGCATGTCGGCTCATCTGCACGGCAAAGGGGTGGGTGGCATCGACCAGATGGGTAAAGGCGTGCTCGCTCAGATAGGCGCTCAGACCCTCGATACCGCCGAAGCCACCGACGCGGGTCGGCAGCGGCTGGGCCTTGGGGGTGGTGACACGTCCGGCATAGCTGAACACGGCGGGAATCTGCTGGCGGGCGCAGGCGTTGGCCAGTGCACTGGCCTCGCTGGTGCCACCCAGAATCAGGACTTTGCTCATGGTTGATCTCGAAGGCACTTCAGGCTGGGGCGAAACGCCCTGGCTGACGCTACTGGGCTGGACGGAGAGTGGCACAGCGGCCCTGACTCCGGCAAGCCATGCGGCACTCGAAGCGGCGGAGCTGGTGTTTGGTGCACGGCGTCACCTGCGCCTGTTGCCACTGCTGGCAGCAGAGATTCGTGAGTGGCCGGTGCCCTTTGCCGAAGGCATTCCCCAACTGCTGGCCGAGCGTGGTCGGCGGGTGGTGATGCTGGTCTCCGGCGATCCCTTCTGGTTCGGTGCCGGTACCCGCTTGGCCCGCCATCTGCCACGCAGTGAATGGCAGGCCCTGCCATCACCATCGACGTTCAGCCTGGCCGCTTCACGGCTGGCATGGCCGCTGGAAGGCTGTGTTTGTCTCGGGCTACATGCCAGGCCGTTGACGCGTGTTCGTCCCCATCTGCAGCCTGGCCGACGACTGCTGGTGCTGTTGCGTGACGGTGGCGCAGTTGCCGAGTTGGTTGTGTTGCTCAGGCAGTGGGGTTTTGGCGAATCGCAGCTGTCTATCCTCGAAGCGCTGGGCGGCGATCAAGAGCGCCTGCGTAGCGTGGCGCTGACCGATGAGCTGCCGGAGGATATCCAGCATCCGGTGGCGGTGGGGCTGGAGGTCGCCGGAGAAGGGCCTTCGCTGCCGCTGACTCCCGGACTGGCGGATGGGTTTTTCGAGCATGACGGACAGATCACTCGGCAGAGTGTGCGGGCCATGACCCTGGCGGCACTGGCTCCAGCTGCGGGCGAGCGGCTCTGGGATATCGGCACCGGCTCCGGCTCGGTGGCCATCGAATGGCTGCTGGCTCACCCGGATAACCAGGCGCTGGCGTTCGAGCGTCACCCGCAGCGTGCCGCCCGAGCCAGGCACAATGCCGAGCAGTTGGGCGTTGATTGGCTGGAGGTCGTCGAAGGCGCCGTCCCCGACGTGTTGGAAGACCATGTGCTGGAAGGCCAGGCACAGCCCGATGCGGTCTTTATCGGCGGCGGACTCTCGGCGGAACTGCTGGAGCAACTCTGGCAACGGCTGCCGAGTGGCGTGCGGTTGGTCGCCAATGCGGTCACCCTGGAGTCTGAGGCATTGTTGATCGACTGGCAGCAGCGGGTCGGTGGGGAGTTGCTGCGCCTGGAAATGGCCACCGTGACCGCGATTGGCAGTCGGCGGGGCTGGAAGTCGGCCTATCCCATTGTGCAGTGGCGGGTGCGGCGATGAAGGTCGTCGGTTTCGGCTTTCGCTCCGGGGCGTCGCTGTCGGCACTTGACGCGTTGCTGGACCGTCTTGTGGAGCAATACGGCGCCATCGACCGACTCGCCGTGGCCGACAGCATGTGGCCGCTGGTCGCCAGGTTGGGCGAGGCACGAGGCGTGGCGGTAATTCCGGTGGCAGAAGCCGCACTGCCACAGGCGGCCACCATTACCCATTCTCGACATAGCCTCAAGGCACGCGGCACTGGCAGTGTCGCCGAAGCGGTGGCGTTGATCGCCGCTGGTGACGGAGCTGAGTTACTCGGCCCGCGCATGATCTCCGCAGACCGCAAGGCTACCGCAGCGCTGGCAAGAGGACGTATTGCATGACCGTACATTTCATCGGCGCCGGACCTGGTGCCCCCGATCTGCTCACCCTGCGCGGGCGCGACCTTATCGCCAGTTGCCCGGTGTGCCTGTATGCGGGCTCGCTGGTGCCCGAGCAGATACTTGAACACTGCCCGCCAGCGGCGAAGATCATCAATACCGCACCGCTGTCGCTGGACGAGATCATCGAACATATCGCTGCCGCTCATGCCGAGGGGCAGGATGTGGCAAGGCTGCATTCAGGGGACCTGTCGCTGTGGTCGGCGATGGGTGAGCAACTGCGCCGACTTCGTGAGCTGGATATTCCCTATGCGATTACGCCTGGCGTGCCATCCTTTGCTGCAGCGGCAGCCAGCCTGGGCCAGGAATTGACCCTACCGGGAGTGGCGCAATCTGTAGTGCTGACACGTACCTCAGGACGGGCCAGCTCCATGCCGGATGGCGAAACCCTCGCCAATTTCGCCCGCAGCGGCACGACCCTGGCACTGCATCTATCCATCCATGCACTGGGCCACGTTGTCGCCGAGCTGACACCGTTCTATGGCGCGGATTGCCCGGTGGCCATCGTCTGGCGAGCGAGCTGGCCGGATGAGCACATTATCCGCGCGCAATTGGCCACGGTAGAGGCCAAACTCGACCCCGAAATGAATCGCACCGCACTGATCATTGTCGGCCCGGTGCTGGCAGCAGAAGACTTCGACGAAAGCTGCCTGTACGCACTGGGTTATGACCGACGCTTCCGCCCTCAATCGGCGGATTCTCCCTTCGCGGAGACGAGGCTTTTGGCTGAACAGGGCGTATGCAGTGACGAAGATAAGGGCAAAGAGTCATGATTCAGTTATCGCTGATCGGCATCGGCACCGGCAATCCCGAGCATGTCACGCTTGCCGGAGTAAAGGCACTGCGCGAGGCCGACCTGATCCTGCTGCCGCGCAAGGGCGAAGGCAAGACGCAACTGGTGGACCTGCGCCGGCTGTTGTGTCGACAGATTCTCGGCACCGAAGGCGAGCAGCCAAAAGTGGTGGAGTTCGACCTGCCCACTCGTGATAGTGACGGCGATTACCTGGCGGCGGTGGAGAACTGGCATACAGCGATTGCTGCCATCTGGGGCGGGCTGATGGAAGTTCATCTGCCACAGGGTGGGCGTGTCGGCATGTTGATCTGGGGCGACCCATCGCTGTACGACAGCAGCCTGCGTATCGCCGAGCGATTGAGCGTCGCCGGAAGCAAGGTCGCCGTGAACGTGGTACCCGGCATAACCAGCCTGCAGGTGCTGACCGCCGAACACCGCATTCCCCTCAATGCCCTGGCCGAGCCGGTGCAGATCACCACCGGACGCCGCCTGCGCGAACGCGGCTGGCCCGCTGATGCAACAAGCGTTGCGGTAATGCTCGACAGCGGAGGAGCCTTCGAGACGCTGGACAGCGACGGCATCCATATCTGGTGGGGCGCCTACCTGGGCATGGACCAGCAATGTCTGATCGACGGCGCACTCAAGGACATCGGCGCAACCATCCTCAAGCGCCGAGCCGAACTCCGCGAGCAGCATGGTTGGATAATGGATACCTATCTATTGGCGAGGCAGAATTGAGCCTCGCTCCGTGGCGTGCGGTGACAACTATCGATAAAGCTGGCTATGATCCTCGCTGACATGCACAGATTGCATAGCTGCCAGGGGAAAGGAATCATGAGTCAGGCCATTCTTGTCGGAGGCTGCGAGAGCGGCAAGGTAAGTCTCGATCCGCGCTATGCCAATCGCCACGGCTTGATTGCCGGGGCCACCGGCACCGGCAAGACGGTGACCATGCAATGTCTGGCGGAAGGCTTCTCCGATCTCGGCGTTCCGGTATTCATGGCTGATGTAAAGGGCGATATCTCCGGAATCAGCCAGCCAGGCACCGCGCATCCCAAGGTCGAAGAGCGGGTGAGCAGCATCGGCATTGAGGACTATCGCTTCTGTGGCTATCCGGTCGCCTATTGGGACCTGTTTGGTGACAAGGGTACTCCGGTTCGCTCGACGATTTCCGAGATGGGGCCCCAACTGCTGTCGCGTCTGCTGGACCTCAACGAGACTCAACAGAGCGTCATGACCCTGGTCTTCGAGTTTGCCGATCAGGAGGGCATGTTGCTGGTCGACCTGGCGGACCTGCGCTCGACGCTGGAATACCTGGGCAACAACAGCAAGGAGCTGGGCAGCGGTTATGGCGTGTCCAGGGCATCGGTCAACGCCATTCTGCGGCGCCTACTGATGCTGGAGCGCGAGGGCGGCAAGGCGTTCTTCGGTGAGCCGGCATTGCAGCTGGAAGATCTGATGCAGACCACCCGTGAGGGTCGCGGTGTGATCAATCTGCTGGCCGCGGATACTCTGATTCGCAGCCCACGGGTCTATTCCACCTTCCTGTTGTGGCTGTTGTCGGAGCTGTTCGAGACCCTGCCCGAGCTTGGCGACCCGGAAAAGCCGGTGATGGTGTTCTTCTTCGACGAGGCCCATCTGCTGTTCAAGGAAGCCCCGAAAGCGCTGCTGGAGAAGATCGAACAGGTGGTACGGCTGATTCGCTCCAAGGGCGTGGGGGTGTATTTCGTCAGCCAGAGCCCGGCGGATATTCCCGATGCGGTGCTGGCCCAGCTCGGCAATCGAGTGCAGCATGCGCTGCGCGCCTACACCCCCAAGGAGCGCAAGGCAGTCAGGGTCGCTGCGCAATCGTTCCGCGAGACCCCCGGTCTCGATACCGAAACCGTGATCAGTGAACTGGGTGTCGGTGAAGCCCTGGTATCGACGCTGATGGACAAGGGCATCCCGGCTCCGGTGGAGCGGGTGATGATACGCCCACCCCAGTCACGTATCGGCCCGGCCAGCGAGGAGGAGCGCGCAGCCGTGCTCGCCCATGATCCCAATCAGCGGCGTTATCGTGATGCGGTAGACCCACGCTCGGCCCACGAGATACTCGCCGAGCGCACCGCCCGACAAGCGGCAGAGGAAGAGAGCGTCACTGCCGCAAAGGCTGCCGAGAAAAGGCAGACCAGCAGCAAGTCGCGTAGCGGCTCATCGAGTCGTCAGAGCAGCACCGAAGCCTTCCTCAAGAGCATGGCAAGAGCGGCGGGCAGCAGCCTGGGACGCCAGTTGTTACGTGGTGTGCTGGGGTCGTTGCTGAAGAGGTAGGGGCGACGCAAGAGGTTGCGGGATCAGGGCTTCAACGCATCCCGCAGCCTGCGGACCTGCTCGAGGTTGAGTCCAGACAGTTCAGAGATTAACTGGTCATCCATGGAGGTGCGTTCGATCATATTGCGGGCGACCAATTGTGCGTGGCTTTGTTCGCCTTCCTTGCGACCTTCCTCACGGCCTTCTTGACGCCCCTCTTCAAGCCCTTGCTGTTTCCACTGCTCCGGCCAGCGTTTTGCACGTTCAGCCATCATGTTATGCACCTCGTTCAAATCGTTCAGCGCCTGCCACTCGTTCTCGTCATTATCGGGCACCCAGCTCGGCAGCAGGACTCGCTTGATCCAGAGGACAAAGTGCCGACGCAACTGGGTCTGCTCCGGCGCTTGCAACCATTGTACCAGTAATCCGATCAGATCAACGGCATCCTGCTGGCTGTGGTGATGTTCCAGGCGGAAGATGGCCGATACCACATTGCGGGTTTCCTCGGGCCATTCCCCGTTGGCAACAATCTCTCCTTCATCCAGCAGCAGGTAGGGCAAGTCGGGTCGATAGTGTTCCAGATGACCCGGTACCGATTGGACCAGTTCCGAGACATTGAGTGCCGCATTCCAGCGCTTTTCGCTGTTATACAGCACGATCGGCAGCACGGGAGGCAACCTGTTGTCCTGGGTCAGTTTCTTCTGTTTGACAAGGTCCTGATACAACAGGCCGACGTAGGTCATGATGCGCAGTGCCATGAACGGGTCGATGGTGCTCTGGAACTCGATCAGCAGGTAGACATAGAGCCATTCGTCGCCAAAGCGCACTCGCCAGATCACATCGTCTTCGCGGTCGCGCAGGTCGTCGGTGACGAAGGTGCTACTGACCTTCTCCAGTGAATCGAGATCCAGCCGCTCGATCCAATCTTCCTTGACGAACCCCGTCAGCAAGTCGCGAACCACCCTTGGTTCACTGAACAGCAATTTGTAACTGTGGTCATGCGGGTGATTCATGACGCTCCCATTATCTCGACCTGGACAGCCCTAACCATGCTGAGGAGCGTCTATATCATCAAGAGAAGCGGCTGGGTGAGGGCGGGAAGAGCGAAATATCGTCGCTCCCTTGCTTGAGCAAGCACATGATCAGGTCGTGTCACTAGCCTCGGTGGTCATATCGACACCAGATGAAAGTAATTCGGGTCAGCGTGGTCTTCGAGGTTGGATTTTATAGAATGTTGCTGGATGGGAGAAAAATTTACTCTGCAATGTCTCCGGCTGTACCAGTTTTTGAAAACTTCTTCCCGAGCGCTGGGGCTAAACTGCTCGGGTACATAATCCATGTGGAGTCTCCCATGCGTGACTGGGTTCGTCAGGCCATCCATCGTATCGACAGTGATCGTCGTCGCTGGGCGGATACCCATCTCTACAAGCTGGATATTCCATCGCTGGAGCAGGTGGGGATCGATATCTATCTCAAGGATGAAAGCTCGCATCCCACCGGCAGTCTCAAGCATCGTCTGGCGCGTTCGCTGTTCCTGCATGCCATCTGTAGCGGCAGGATTCTCGAGGGCACGCCGGTCATCGAGGCGTCGTCCGGCAGCACGGCGGTATCCGAGGCCTATTTCGCGCGCCTGCTGGGATTACCGTTTCATGCGGTGATGCCGGCTTCCACCGCGCGCAGCAAGATTGCGCAGATTGAATATCTTGGCGGGCAATGCTGGTTCGTCGAACGCGGCTGCGAGATGTACGCCCGCGCTGAACGACTGGCCGAGGAGCTGAACGGTCATTACATGGACCAGTTTACCTTTGCCGAGTGCGCCACCGATTGGCGCGGCAACAACAATATTGCCGAGAGCATCTTCCAGCAGATGGCCATGGAGCGGCACAGCATTCCGCATACCATCGTCATGGGCGCCGGCACCGGTGGCACGTCGGCGACCATTGGGCGCTATATCCGTTACTCCGGTCATGACACCAGGTTGATGGTGGTCGACCCGGAAAACTCGGTATTCCATGACAGCTTCCAGCAGGGCGACCCCAGTCTGACCAGCGAGGTCGGCAGTCGTATCGAAGGCATCGGCAGGCCGAGGGTGGAAGCATCCTTTGTCGCGGAAGTCATCGACGAGATGCTCAAGGTGCCGGATGCGGCCTCGGTTGCTGCCATTCATTGGTTGGAGCAGCATCTGGGGCGCAAGGCCGGTGGCTCGACCGGCACCAATCTATGGGGCGTGCTGACAGTTGCCGAACGCATGCGCGAGGCCGGTGAGCAGGGCTCCATCGTGACCCTGATGTGCGATGGCGGTGAGCGCTATCTGGACAGTTACTATGATGCCGAGTGGGTTGCAGCGCAGCTCGGTTCGCTGACCCCCTCGAGAGAGTGGCTGGCGCGCTTCGATGGTTGCTCGGATCAATAGTCGATAGGCAGGGCGGTGGTGTTCTTGATCTGCTCCATGGCGAAGTTGGAGCTGATATCGCTGAGCCCGTCGACACTGGCGATCAGTCGCTTGTAGAAAGCATCGTAGGCGGCGATGTCCCGCACCACCACGCGTAGCATGTAGTCCCACTCACCGGACATACGATAGAACTCCACCACTTCCTCGAAACTCATCACCTTGCGGGCGAAGTCCTCCAGCCAGGCATTGTTGTGGCGCTGAGTCTTCACCTGCACGAACACCGACAGGCCCAGCCCCAGCTTCTCGGGATCGAGCAGAGCGACCCGCGCACGAATATAGCCTTCATCTGCCAGCCGCTTGAGGCGTTTCCAGCAGGGGGTGGTCGAGAGATTGACGGCCTCGGCCAATTGCTTGACCGACTGCGAGGCATCCTGCTGCAGCAGTCGCAGTAGCTGGCGGTCATAACGGTCCAGTGATGGCACGATTGTCAATCTCTCCATTCGCCGATGTGATGAGAATCAAATTCTACCTTTGAGCCTGCGAGTGAGTAAATTCTTCTCTATGTGGTCGGCCCGGGAGCGGTGATGGTTCGTGGCATTTGCGATAGGCTTGGATGCCTTGCATGTTTACTCCCTGTTCGAGGACAACTCCCATGGCGCCTGTTACCCATCTGTTGAATACCTCCAGCGATCCGACGATTGGCCTTGGGTGCATGAATCTCTGCCATGCCTATGGCACGCCTCTGACTGACGCCGAAGCACTGCACGCCCTGCGCGAGGCGTTCGAGATGGGCTATCGCCATTTCGACACGGCGACGTTATATGGCGCGACACTCAATGAAAAGCTGGTGGGTGAAGCGCTGGCGCCGTACCGCAATCAGCTATTCCTCGCCAGTAAATGCGGTATGGCACGTGACCCAGAGCTTCAGCGCAAGGTGATCGATGGCCGCCCGGAAGTGCTGAGACGCCAGTGTGAGGAAAGCCTGGTACGCCTGAAGACCGATCACCTCGATCTCTATTATCTACATCGTCTCGATTTTCAGATTCCCATCGAGGAGAGCGTCGGTGAACTCGGGCGGCTGGTCGAGGAGGGCAAGATTCGTGGTATCGGGTTGTCCGAGGTATCAGCGTCAACATTGCGCCGAGCTGCCTCTGAGCATCCGATCACCGCACTTCAGTCCGAGTATTCGTTGTGGACCCGTAATCCTGAGGTGGCCACCCTGGCGGCCTGTCGTGAGCTGGGCACGGCCTTTGTGGCGTTCAGCCCGGTGGGGCGCGGCTTTCTCGGCGGCAAGCTCAAGGATGTCTCGACGCTGGTCGAGGGCGATGTGCGGCTGGGCATGCCGCGCTTCAGTGCCGAGAACTATCCGCGCAATCTGGAGCGCCTGCAGGACGTGCTGGCACTGGCGGAGCAGCTTGACTGCACTCCCGCACAGTTGGCGCTGGCCTGGTTGCGCTCTCAGGGCGATGACATTCTGCCGATTCCCGGGACACGCAGCATTGCGCATATGCAGGAGAATCTCGCAGCGTCGGATATCCTGTTGGCGCCGGAGGTCGTTGCGCGCCTCGATGACATGCTGCGTGATGTCGATGGCGACCGCTACAGCGAAGCGCAGCTCAAGGAAATCGATACCGAGTCGGTGCCGGCAGCCGAGCGCTAGAGAGAGGCATTCCATCAGTAGAAGTTGCCGCCAGAGAGAATGTCGCCTTCTCGGCGTCAGGAACGAGTCTCAGCTGGTGTCGGGATGGGTGAGTCAGCGCCGAGGTCAGCCTCGGCGCTGGTGAGATATCGTGAGCTATCAGGAGTCGACTTGATCCGGGTAGCGCAACGCCATGTTGACGAACAGTTCCGTGCCCGTTTTCAGCGCGGCTTCATCGACGAAGAAGTGTGGTGAGTGGTTCGGTGCGGCATCGGCGACATTTTCATCGGGTGGGGTAACACCGAGGTTGATGAACATGCCGGGAACCTCCTGAGCGTAGTAGGAGAAGTCCTCTGCCGCAGTGGTCATCGGCACTTCAACCAGGTCTTCCTCACCCACCAATTCCCGCGCTACCGGCAGCATGGCATTCACCAACTCTGGATCGTTGACCGTCACCGGGTAGCCTTCATGCAGGTGAGCCTCGGCGTGTGCGCCATTGGCCTCAGCGGTGGAGGTCGCCATGCGATCAAGGCTGGCAAAGACCTGGTCGCGGATATCCATATCGAAATTGCGCAGGGTTCCCTTGAGAGTAACGTTCTCGGGAATGATGTTCTCGCGCACACCGCCTTCGAAGATGCCGAAGGTCAGCACCGAGGGCGTGCGGATATCGACCTGACGACTGACGATGGATTGGGCGTTGGTGACGATCTGAGAGGCTGTAACGATCGGGTCGACACCATTCCAGGGCGAGGCACCATGTGTCTGGCTGCCGGTCACATCGATCTCGAAGGTATCGCTGGAGGCCAGCATCGGCCCGGCGCGATAGCCCAGCTGTCCGGTATGCAGAGATGACACTACGTGGATGCCGAACACCGCTTCAGGCGGGTGTTCGTCGAAGGCGCCTTCGGCCAGCATCTGTTCGGCACCCCAGCTCTCGGCTTCATAGACGCCTTCCTCTGCTGGCTGGAACACGAACAGCACATTGCCACGCAATTGATCCTTCATTTCCGCGAGGGCATCTGCCGCGCCAAGCAGCATGGCGACGTGGGTATCGTGGCCGCAAGCATGCATGACCGGGACTTGTTTGCCGTTGTAGGTTGCTGTGGCCTGAGAGGCGAAGGGCAGATCATTCTTTTCTTCCACCGGCAGGGCATCCATATCGGCGCGCAGTGCGATGGTCGGCCCTGGCTTGCCGCCTTCCAGAAAAGCAACGACACCGGTTTCGGCAACGCCGGTGCGGACTTCCAGTCCCAGCGACTCGAGGTGTTCGGCGATCAGCGCTGCGGTGCGCGTTTCCTGATTCCCGAGTTCGGGATGCTGGTGAATATCGCGACGCCAGTCGATGACCTGCTGTTCCAGCGCATCGTCGATGGTAAAGGCCGGGGCGCTGGCCTGGGCGATGCTGCTGGCGATGGGAAGGGTGGTAAGCAGGGTCGCGGTGCTGATCGCGGTGGCAAGTGTTGAAACACTGGCTGAGAGTTTCATGATGGTTATTGTCCTTGAATGTCTTCCTGATCTGGAAACTTCCTGCTCCCCGGGCCTTGCCGGTGATAGTCCAGAGGCCTGACGAGAAGCCGCAGTCCGTATACGCTAGACTTGTATACAATGGCGACCACGCTCAAGACTCTGGCGCAATATCAGATAGATAACTGTGTTCTTTGGTTGCGGTACGGTGACATGACGTTTCCGGGGCCGCGGACAAGCCCGCTATCTCTGGTGTTGAGGGCATGTCTGGTGTTGCGGGCATGTCACCTATCAGTCCCGCTGGCCAGGGCGACCCGATGGACGGGACGGCCGCCAGGCTAGTGAACGTTCTGTCAGTTGGTCGTCACTCTCGAATCGGGCCGAACTCCACCGGCAGCCAGCGATAACCATCACCGTCCTCGATGACATGGCCGATGCCGGGGAAGGGCATGTGCGCGCCGGCGACCCACCAGGCTTCCTGGGCAGCGGCACCCATAGTGTTCCGACGCGCTTCGGTCGCCTGTTGCTGGTCACTGTCGAATTCTATTGCCACATCGGGATTGGCGAACTGCACACCGTGGCTATGTACGATATCGCCCCATACCAATAGCTCGTTGTCGCCGTTATGGAACTGGAAACTGGCGTGTCCCGGAGTGTGTCCAGCGGTGTCCAGCGCATCGATGCCCTCCATTAGCTCATCGCCCGGCTGGAAGGTAGCCATCTGCTCCGCCTGCTGATAGGGGGCTACCGCATCGCGGGCCATGGCGAAGAAGGGCTGCATGTCCTCGGGAGCTGCTGCTGCCTGCTCCTCGCTCAACCAGTAATCCGCGTCCGTCTGGCTGACACGTAGCTCGGCGTTGGGGTAGACGACGTTGCCGTCGCTGTCCGTCAGGCCACAGACATGATCCGGATGCAGGTGGGTCATCAGTACGGTATCGACATCCTCCGGTGTGTACCCGGAAGCCCGCAGGTTGTCGGCTACATGGCCGAGCGTGGGGCCGAAGCACGCCGCGGAACCTGCATCGACCAGTACCAGGTGGTCGCCGGTGTGCACCAGGAAAGCATTGACCGCGGTTTGTACTCCGTTCTCGCTATCGATAAACAGGCTGTCGAGGCGTTCGCGAATCTGCTCGGCATTCATTCCGGACAGCAGCTGGGTATCGAGGTCGACGTAACCATCGTAGAGCGCCGTGACTTCGTGCTGGCCGAGCAGCATACGAAACCAGCCGTCTACCTGGTTATGGCGCTGTTCGGGTGGGGCGGCGTGGGCCGTTGATGCCAGTAGGGTACCGATAGTAGCGCCGACCAGAGACCATGACAGTTTGTGTTGGGATACGATCATGACAAGGTTTTCCGTTTGCTGGAATCGAGAGTGTAGGAATTGAGAGCGCTGGAACCGAGTGCGCTGGAATCGAGAGTACTGATCGGTATCAGCGTGCGGTTTACGTGTTTGCCTGCGAAGGAATAGCACACCGCGGGCCGTCCTGCCTGGCAGACGGAAGCAGGGAAAGCTGCATATACCGTTCAAAGGGTATGTGTTCTGCAATATCCTCACTGGTATAACTGCTCGATACTTGAACGAGTCCGGCGTAATGTGCGGAGATGACAATAATCCCTTTCCCCCTTCAAGAGAGGCACGAATGATCAGCTATCAGGTGACCAATCCCGCTACCGGCGAAGTGGAAGCAAGGTATGACACGGCCAGCGATGCTGCGATCAGCGAGGCACTGGAAAGTGCTCATCAGGCATGGAGAAGCTGGCGGACTGTCGCTGCCGATGAGCGAGCGGCACTGTTGACTCGAGTGGCTGACCTGCACCATCAACGTCGCAACGAACTGGCGGATATCATTGTGCGCGAGATGGGCAAGCCCAAGGCCCAGGCACTGGGTGAGCTGTCGATCGTGGTCGATATCTATCGTTACTACGCCGACAATGGCCCGGGTTGGTTGGCTCCCGAGTCGATCACTACCGCTGGCGCGACTGCTCAGGTCCGCAAGCAGGGGCTGGGTGTTCTGCTTGGCATCATGCCTTGGAACTTCCCTTACTATCAGGTGGCGCGTTTTGCGGCTCCGAACCTGCTCAACGGCAACACCATTCTGCTCAAGCACGCGCCACAGTGTCCCGAGTCGGCGCTGGCCATCGAGCAGATCTTCCGTGATGCGGGAGCAGATGAAGGGCTCTATACCAACATCTTTGCCAGCAACGAACAGGTCAGCAGCCTGATCGAGGACCCGCGTGTGCTGGGTGTGTCGTTGACCGGGTCCGAGCGTGCTGGAGCTGCGGTGGCCGAGCAGGCCGGTCGTCATCTGAAGAAGGTGGTGCTGGAACTGGGCGGTTCCGATCCTTACCTGGTGCTCGCCGATGCCGATCTCGAGCAGGCGGTGACCCATGCCATCCTGGGGCGCTTTGGTAACTGCGGCCAGGCCTGTAACGCCGCCAAGCGCATCATTGTCGAAGACAGTGTCTACGACGCCTTCCTGGCGGCCTTCGAGCA
The DNA here is from genome assembly GCF_001431725.1 of Halomonas huangheensis. Lineage (NCBI taxonomy): Bacteria > Pseudomonadati > Pseudomonadota > Gammaproteobacteria > Oceanospirillales > Halomonadaceae > Halomonas > Halomonas huangheensis. The sequence continues at coordinate 1,573,873 of NZ_CP013106.1, forward strand.
AGGTATCGGAACGATCAAGGTTGGCGACCCCATGGCCGACGACACCGTGATGGGGCCTATGTCGTCCGAGCAGGCGCTAGTCAATCTCGATGCCCAGGTGCAGGATGCCATCTCCCAGGGAGCGCGTCTGGTCACCGGCGGTAAGCGACTCGAGCGTGCTGGTGCATGGTATGCGCCGACACTGCTGGTCGATGTGACGCCGGATATGCGTGTGTTCCATGAAGAGCTGTTCGGTCCCGTGGCAGTGGTGTACCGAGCTGCCGACCTTGAACAGGCCATCGCGCTGGCCAACGACAGTCAGTATGGCCTTGGAGCCGTGATTCAAACCACTGACCCAGTGCGTGCTCAGGCGCTTGCTGATCGGCTTGACGTGGGGATGGTACATATCAACGAGCCACCCGGAAGCGAAGCGGAATTGCCTTTTGGCGGCGTCAAACGTTCCGGTTTCGGCCGTGAGCTTGGCAAGGCCGGGATGGATGAGTTCGTCAACCGCCAGATGGTGAAGGTGGCTCAGAAGCGCTGATGCGCGGTTTCTCATAACCTGGTTTTACGGAGCTTGGTTTCTCGGAGCCAGGTTTCTCGGAGCCAGGTTTCCTGGACTTGGTTTTTCGGAACTCGGTTGCCTGGAACCCTGCATCGTACTGACAGCAGCCTCGGTGATTGTCTCGCCGGGGCTGTTTGTTTTTCAGAACCTGGCTTTTCTGAGTCCGCTTTGCGGAGTCTTCCGCTTCTCGGGCATGATTGGCGTTGATCGCGCTATGCTGGGTGAGCGGTCCCACTCTCAACAGGAGATATCGATGAACGCCAAACACCTGCTTGACCAGATCATGAAACAGGCTTCGGGCTCCAGCAGCAGCGGCAGTCGGAGTAGTGGTGGTGGTCTCGATGTAAAGGGCCTGATCAACAGTGTTTCGTCGCAGCTATCCGGTGGCAACCAGAGCGGACGCTCCTCATCGTCTTCGTCATCCGGTGGTTTCGACGTCAAGAGTCTGCTGGGTGGCGGTGCACTGGGAATGCTGATGGGTTCGAGCCGGGGACGCAGCATGGGCGGCAAGGCGGCCAAATACGCCGCTATCGCCGGTGTCGGCATGATGGCCTGGAAGGCCTGGCAGAAGCATCAGGGTGGTGCGTCTCCTGCGGACGCACCGGCGAGCGAGGGTCGTCCACTGGAGGAGCTTCAGGGGCAGGAACAGGAGCAACGTAGTCTGGAAGTGCTGCAGGCGGTGATCATGGCGGCGCGTGCCGATGGGCATATCGATGCTGATGAGCGTGCCCTGATCGTCGAGCAGATGCAGCAACTGGGGGCGGATGATGAGATGCACGCCTGGGTGCAACAGCAGCTCGAAGCACCGCTGGATGCCCAGGCGTTGGCGCGCCAGGCGGACTCTCCCCAGGCAGCACGCGAGATCTACCTCGCCAGCGCGGCAGTGATCGATGAGCAGAACGCCATGGAGCGTGCCTGGCTGGATGAGTTGGCGTCGGCGCTGGGTCTGGAGGAAGGTGTGTGTCGCGAGCTTGAACGACAACTGCCCTCTGCCTGATTCTACCAACTGTCTGGCGCTACCAACTGCCGGAGACTATTGGCTGCGAGGCCCGCCTCACGGAGAGCTGATTCCGTGGGGCGGTTGTGTCACCGATGTAGGTATATCGCCAGTAACCAATGCTCAGTGGCTCGGAGGTGGAAGTCGATCGGGTCGCTGAATGATCGGTGGGCGAATGCCATAGATTGCCCGGAACAGTTTCAGTCCCAACCACAGTAGTATCAGCGGCGCGACCAGAGTTCGCATCACGAATAGCGCCATTAGATTGAGGATGGCGCGAGTCCCCGATTCCACTCGTGCCTGAATGGCCTCGACACTGAAGCTCTCGGTCAGTCCCGCCAGGCGTCGGCTCAAGCTGTCGGCCAGGCTTTCCTCTTCACCGGCCAGGCGGCGCCGGATCTGCTCGCGACGTGCGTCGGTCCGGGAAAGCTCCTGCAGAAGTTGCTCGCGTTGTTCGACCTGCCCCTCAAGGCTGGCGCGCTGGTCGGCGAGGATGCCTTCGAGACGTTCCAGTTCGGGATTCTCGTGGAAAGGGTTGAGGATCTCGGCGAGGCTCATGCGTGCCTTGATAATGGCCGCGCGGCCGCGCGTCTGATCCATGCTGCTTTCAGCCTGAGCGACGTGACGATTGGCTTCCACCAGCCGTGTGTGTAGCTCGTTGCGGCGTGTCTGCAACTCGTCGCGCTCCGTTTCCAGGCTCTCGCGTTCTGCTGTATCAAGGTGATCGTTGCTGGTGCCGGCATTGGTCGCCTGCACATCGCTGGCGAGCACCCGGACTTCGGTCATGTTCTGTTCGGTCGGTTCATCGAGGAATGCCTGATCGATCATGATGTTGACCAGTAGTGCGAGCAGCACCAGGAAGCGTACCAGTGCTACCGAGGCAAATAGCTTCCATGCACGGGAGGCGGCATCGGGACGCCACCATAGACAAACCAGGAATATTGCTGCGCTCAGCGTCAATGCCAGTTTGAAGACCAGGCTGGAGGAGATTTCCAGCAGCAGTGTCTGGCCAATCAGTGACCCGATCGCCAGCTTCATGATGCTCGAGTAATCCTCAACCAGGTCGTTGAAGGGGTCGAGGGCCTCGAAGGGGTGGGTCGTGACACCAACACCCACCTCGGTCGATTGCAGCACCGAGATTCCCGCGTTCAAACCGCGCGCAGCGGCAAAGGCGACCAGGGCTTGAGTGGTCGCACTCTCCACCTGCCGTTGGGTGGCGCGATCGAGTACTGACAGCCAGCACAGGGTGACCAGGGCGGCAATCAGCAGGGTGAGCCACACCTGCATGCGGCGGTGTGGTGTCCTGCCCGACGGTGCGGGTGGCGAATATGGAGTAGGCTCTTGATTGGGGTCGTATTGCATTGGGGGTGTATCCAGATATGCCACTGATGAACGTCGGTTGCTCCGAAACAGATATATCGCGGAGGACCCTCGGGGGCTGTGGCCCCGGCACTCAGACGTTTACACGCCTGTATGGTTTTACGCTTATACGCTTATACGCTTATACGTTTATACGCTTTTATGGTTTTACGCTTTTACGCTTTTACGGCCAACCGGTAGAATGCCACGACTACGCAAAAGAATACTGCCCAGAAAAATACTGTCGAGTGAACGAGCAATGCTTTGCCGGAGCGTTCGCAGCCTGCATCTGCTTCAGGTCCAGCAGCAAGGAAACCACGCCTCATGAGCTATCAGGTCCTGGCCCGCAAATGGCGGCCACGTACCTTCCACGAACTGGTCGGACAGGAGCACGTCCAACGCGCGTTGGTCAATGCGCTGGATCAGGGTCGTCTGCATCACGCTTACCTGTTCACCGGTACGCGTGGCGTGGGCAAGACCACCCTGGCGCGAATTCTTGCCAAGTGCCTCAACTGCACCGAGAAGGGCGATGGTGATGAAGGTATCACCTCGACTCCCTGCGGGACCTGTGATGCCTGCCAGTCCATCGATCAAGGTCGCTTTGTGGACCTTATCGAGGTTGATGCAGCTTCTCGAACCAAGGTTGAAGACACGCGCGAGCTGCTCGACAACGTGCAGTATGCCCCCACTCAGGGCCGCTACAAGGTGTACCTCATCGATGAGGTACACATGCTTTCCACCAGCAGTTTCAATGCGCTGCTGAAGACGCTGGAAGAGCCGCCTCCCCACGTGAAGTTCCTGCTGGCGACCACTGATCCGCAGAAGCTACCTGCCACCGTGCTGTCGCGCTGCCTGCAGTTTACGCTCAAGCATATGCCGCCGGAACGCGTCGTCGGTCACCTATCGAAGGTGCTGGAGGCTGAGCAGGTTCCCTTCGAGGAGTCGGCATTGTGGCTGCTGGGCAAGGCGGCTGCAGGCTCGATGCGTGATGCAATGAGCCTCACCGATCAAGCGATTGCATTTGGTCAGGGTGAGGTGCGACATGCCGATGTCGCGGCGATGCTCGGTACTCTCGATCACCGTCATGTTCTGGAACTCGTCGAGGCGTTGGCCGACGTGGATGCCCAACGACTGTTGCAGGCCGTGGCAAACCTGGCCGAACAGGGGCCGGATTTTGCCGCCGTACTCGATGATATGAGTGCGGTATTGCACCGACTGGCCATCGGCCAGATGGTGCCTCAGGCATTGGATAATGGGCAGGGTGATCGTGAGGCGCTGATAGCGCTGGCGGGACGCTTTACCGCTGAGGATGTGCAGCTCTACTACCAGATTGGAATCCAGGGACGAGCCGATATGGCGCACGCCCCGGATTTACGTACCGCACTGGAAATGACGCTGCTGCGCATGCTGGCATTCCGCCCGCAGGGCGTTCCGAAGCCGGCGCGTACACCCTTGCCGATGCGTGGTGAAGAGGCTGGAAGTGCTGCCAATGCCTCGGCTCCTGGCAGTGGGCAGAGCATACCTGCCGAGGCCCCGGTGAGTCCTGCGGCAAGCGACACCGTGGCAGCGGCGCCTCAGTCCTCCGAACCACCACCGGCGACCAGCGAGGCGATACCTGCTGCGAGCGAAAGCGTAGAACCTCCTCCGCCCTGGGAGGGCGGCGAACCCGAGGACCCTTCGCAGGGCGCTGAGGCGCCCCTATCCGAACATGACTCGATGGCCGCCGGCCAGGGGCAGGCAGTTGCTGGGCCTTCCTCGATAGAGGCGGAGGCAGTACGTCAGAGCCCTCAGCAGATTGAGAGCCCTCAGCCAGTAGAGAGCCCTCAGCAGGCTGAGCATGCAGCCCCGGTGACGTCAGATGTGGGCGTTGAACGGCCTGCCGTTGCTCAACAGCAAGCCGCTGAGCTGTCGGTGCCCAGGCAACCGGATTCTGGCGATGAGCCACAGGAATCTCCAACTGATGCTGGTGACCAGGCCGAGCCTCTTCAGGTTCAGTCTCACCAGCTTCAGTCAGAGCCCATGCTTGCTGAACCCCAGCATGTCTCACAGGAACAGGAACAGGAACAGGAACAGGAACAGGAACAGGAACAGGAACAGGAACAGCAACCAGCCACTGTCGCGCCTGAGCCACCGCCACCAGCGCCGGAAGGAGTCCTGAACCATGCTGGGTGGTTGGCGTGCTTCGATCAGTTGGGGCTTTCCGGACTGACGCGAAACCTGGCAGCACACTGCATTGTCGCCGAAGATGATGGTCGGCGAGTGGTATTGCATCTTGATCCGTCACAGGCGGCAATGCATGCAGAAGTCCACGTCACGAGGATTCGAGATGGCCTCGAGGCGGCGGGTTTTCCTCGCAAGCTGGACATCGAAGTGACCGAGCCTGACAGTCGTGTAGAAACGCCACGACAGATGTTTGATCGTCTGGCAGCAGAACGTCACGCCAAAGCGGTTGAGGCTTTGAAGCGTGATCCCCATATACAGAAATTACAGCAGACATTCGGCGCCCGCTTGATTGAGTCAACAGTGACTCCGGTAGAGGCGGAAAGTGGCGCTTGAATGTACGGATTTCGAGAGGCGTCAGTGACGGCTCTCCATGCAAATGAGGACAGAACCATGATGAAGGGTGGAATGGGCAACCTGATGAAGCAAGCTCAGGAAATGCAGGAGAAGATGCAGCGTGTGCAGGAAGAAGTCGCGCGCGCTGAAGTCCTGGGTGAGTCTGGTGCCGGTATGGTCAAGGTCACCATGAACGGCCGTCATGACGTCAGCAAGGTCGAGATCGACCCGAGCGTCATGGAAGAGGACAAGGAACTGCTGGAAGATCTGTTGGCAGCGGCGGTCAACGATGCCGTGCGCAAGGTGGAAAGCAGCTCGAAAGAAAAGATGGAAGAAGCGACAGCTGGGCTCAATCTGCCGGCAGGCTTCAAGATGCCGTTCTAGGCGTCGTCTGGCTATCGCTCGCCAACTTTTGAGATAGGCCACGGGGCAACCTGCTCTTGCCAAAAGGCTCTTGCCGAAAGACTCTTGCCGAAAGACAGGGCATCCCGCATTGACGTGCTTTTCACGCATGACATCACGAAGTGCCATCCCTGTGATGGCACTTTTCTGCTGAGTCGAGACAACGATGAGTTTTTCCCCGCTGGTCGAGCAGTTGATGGAAGCCCTGAGAGTATTGCCAGGTGTCGGACCGCGGACGGCGCAGCGCATGGCGATGCATCTGCTGGAACGCAACCGCGAAGGCGGTGATCGCCTGGCAGGAGTGCTGCGGGAAGCGGTGGAACGTGTGGGATACTGCCAGCGCTGCCGTACGTTGACCGAAGAGCCGCTGTGCTCGCTATGCGAGAGTCCGAGGCGTGATGACCGGCTACTGTGCGTGGTGGAGTCTCCCGCCGACATGCTGGCCATGGAGGAAGCCGGTGGCTATCAGGGTCGATACTTCGTGCTGCATGGGCATCTCTCGCCGCTGGATGGTATCGGTCCCGAGGACATCGGGCTTGATCAGCTTGAGGCCATCATCGCGGAAGGCAAGGTCGAGGAAGTCATACTCGCTACCAACCCTACCGTCGAGGGTGAAGCGACCGCACATTATATCGCGACCCAGATCGAGGCACAGGGTGCGCGCCTGTCACGCCTCGCCTATGGTGTTCCCATGGGCGGTGAGCTCGAGTACGTCGATGGCGGCACGCTGAGTCGCGCCTTTTCCGGTCGCTTGCCCTTTGCCGGCGAGTGAGACCTTTCCCTGAGCTGGACGCTTGAATGCCTGTTTCCCCTGATATCCGTTGGATCGATAATGGCGACGCCCTTGATGAGGCCTGCGTCGCACTGCAAGATGCGCCGGTACTGGCGTTGGACACCGAGTTCTTTCGCGAGAAGACCTTTCACCCAGTGCCTGCTCTGATCCAGATCTGTGCGGGCGGCCCGGCATACCTGATTGATCCATTGGCGGTGGAATGCACGGATGCGTTACGTGCATTGCTGACCAATGATGCTCTCAAGCTGCTGCACGCCAGTAGTGAAGACCTGGAGGTCTTTGCCCATTGGGCTGGAGTACTGCCTTCTCCCTTGGTGGATACGCAAGTGGCCCAGAGCCTGCTTGGCGAGGATGCTGCCATGGGCTATCAGCGTCTGGTGGAGCACTGGGTGGGCGAGACGTTGCCCAAGGAAGAGACGCGCTCGAACTGGCTGGAGCGCCCGCTGTCCGATTCGCAGTTGAGCTATGCGGCGCTGGATGTGGTCTATTTGCTGGAGGTTTGGCAGCGCCAGGAACCCGCACTGGTTGACCTGCGGCGGATCGATTGGGTCATGCAGGACTGTGCCGAGATTCTGGAGCAGTCCGAGCGCAGTACCGCAAGCGATGGCCAGTGGTATCTGCGTCATCGCCAGCTATGGCGGCTCAATCCCCGTCAGGTCGATGCCTATCGACTGATGACCACCTGGCGTGAAGGGGAAGCCCGTCAGCGCAATCTTCCGCGTGGCTGGGTGATGCAGGACAAGCTTCTCTATGCCATTGCTGAGCGTATGCCGGAAAATCGCTATGAGTTGGCTGAGGTGGACGGTGTCAAACCGACCATGATCAAGCGAGATGGTGATTCGTTGCTCGCTATGGTCAAGCAGGCACAGCACCAGGATGCGGCCAACCTACTGCCTGCGCCACTCTCGCCGGCATTGCCGCCGTTCAAGAAGCGCCTCAAGGCGCTCAAGCAGGTCGTCAATGGTGAGGCACAACAACTCGGTATTGCTCCCGAAGTACTGATGCGCCGCCGTGACCTCGAAGCTCTGGTGACAGCTGATATGCGTAATGAACCGCTGTCACTGCCGGAGGGCTGGCGAGGTGAGTTACTGAATACCGGACTCGAAGATGCACTGAAGGCCTTTTCATGATGACGAGACAGCAATGACCCACACCACCATGCAAGGCAAGTTACTTTGCGAAATCTTCAAGAGCTCGCGCAAGGAGGAGATGTACCTCTATGTTGATAAGCTCAAGGGGCTCGAAGAGGTTCCCGAGGCACTGCTGGAACGCTTTGGTAAGCCAGTGTCAGCGATGACGATGATCCTCACCGCCGACAAGGCATTGGCACGCACTACTGGCGCCGACGTGATGAAGGCCATCGAGGAGAAGGGGTTCTACCTGCAGATGCCGCCAGCCAAGGATGAGTATCTTCTGGACCTCTATCGGACCCCGACTGAAGCTAGGTACTGAACGAGCTACGAGCTACGAGCTACGAGCTACGAGCTACGAGCTACGAGCTACGAGCTACGAGCTACGAGCTATCCCATGGGCCGCAGCAAGAACTGAGTTCAGACTAGAGCGACGTATGCTCGTCGGCTTGACAACAGAATGACCGTGAAAATGAGAGAACGATTCTGGGAGCGCTATACGCTCGAGGAACTGACTGACGAGGAGTGGGAAGCGCTCTGCGACGGTTGTGGGCAGTGCTGTCTACTCAAGTTCGAGGATGAGGATAGCGGGGATCTGGCCGTGCTGAATGTGGCCTGTGAACTGCTGGATATCCACGGCTGTCGCTGCAGTGACTATCCGCATCGTTTCGACAAGGTGCCGGACTGCACCCAACTGACTCCGGAGCTGGCTGGGCGCTTCAAGTGGCTGCCGCACTCCTGTGCCTATCGACGCCTCGCAGAGGGGCGCAAGCTGGCGGGTTGGCATCATCTGATCAGCGGTGATCCTGAGCGCGTGCATCGCAAGGGTATCAGCGTTCGCTCGTTCGCTGTCTCGCAGACCGAAGTTGCCGAAGAGCACTATGAAGACCATATCATCGCGGTCATTCCCGTTGATGATTGAAAGCCTTGCCACGGATAGTTCGTGTTGGATGGGGCGTACTTTCCCATTGCTCAATAACTGACTTCACGGTTGCCTGGTGATCATGACCAGAAAAGGGAGCTCTCCCGCTGGAGAGCCCTCTCCTGTTTCGAGATATTGCCCAGGTCAATATTGACCGGAAGACCGCTCGGCTTGGTGCTGTCGAGAATTCAGTTATTGTTCGAGTTTTCCTCGGAGGCTTCTCCAGCATCGTCGCCGGCTGCACCCTGATCAGTGGCGTTCTGCTCGGTACCTTCCTCAGGACTTTCCTGTTCGGCACCATCCTGTTCACTACCCTCTGTAGCCTCGTCACTCTGGTCCTGCGGTTCGGCAGCAGTTGCGGCTTCCTCTTCGTCCACCAGCGAGGCTCCTTCGTAGCTTCCGGATACTTCTCCATGGAACAGCGCTTCCGCGTCTTCCATGCTGTCGAAGGGCTCGATCAACGTCCTGGTAGCCTCGGCATCCGCAACACCTTCTTCGGCTTCGATATAGCTCTGGCCGTCAAAGCTCAGGCGTACGACTTCGTTGGGCTCGCCGGCATCCACATGACGTTGGACCAGAAGGTCCTGCCAGCCTTCATGAGAGCTGCTGGCAATTTGCACAGGCGGCTCAGTGGTCGGTTGTGCACTGATTACCTGCCAGGCATTGTCCTGGGCTTGCAGTATCAGGGTGTCACAGCCACCAGTGCCACATACCATGGGGCCAACGACGTGAACTACGGCTTCTTCCTGATCGTCGCCGTTGAGGTCAGCCCAACCTATGAGATAGCGCACTTCACCCAGTTGGGGGTCGAAGTTGGCACGTAGTGAGTCTTCCAGCTTAGCTTGACGATCAGATTCCGACATCGGCTCGCTGGTAGTGGATGGGGTTTCCTCTGTGTCTTCGGCAGCCACTTCGGTCGTGTCGTCGGAAGACTGGTTCTGTGTGGTGGTTTCACTCTGCTCCGTGCTCTCATCGTCACCGTCGGAGCAGCCCCCGAGGCCGATGCCAAGCCATAGTGCGGCGGTGAGGGCGAGCATGGGTTTTGCATTCATGAGAAACATCCTTTTCCTACCGGTATTGATTCCGGAGACTGCGCAGACCCGGCTTTGATGCGCGTCTCAGCATGACCAATTTCAGTTGCTGGTGCTGGTTGTGCTGGCCTCACCATCGTCTTCCGCGAGATCGTCATTCGCGAGACCGAGAGCCCAGAGAATGAAGGCATCCTGGCGGGCACCATCACGCCAGGCCTTGAAGCGACCAGAGGCACCACCGTGGCCTGCCTCCATATCGGTTCGCAGTAGTACAGGTCGATTGGACAATGCTGTGTCGGCTGCGTTCGCCAGTGCCAGGCGTGCATAGAGCTTGGCGGGTTCCCAGTAGGGCACACGAGTATCGTGCCAACTTCCCTGTAGAAACACCGCTGGCCAGTCGCTGGCGACCAGGTTGTCGATCGGTGAATAGCCTCGAATATACCGTGCATCGCGTGGGTTGTCTGGATTTCCCCATTCGGTGTATTCCGCGGTGGTCAACGGTAGGTCGGGGTTCTCCATGGTTCGAAGTACGTCGACGAACGGGACATCGAGAACGGCGGCGCAAAAGGCGTCCGGTTGCATGTTGAGGCTGGCTCCGACCAACAGCCCACCGGCGCTGGCACCATAGGCAACGATATGTTCGGGCTCGGCCAGGCCCTGGTCGACCAGCGTGTTCCGAGCGGCCAGAAAGTCGTGGAAACTGTTGGACTTGTGCTCCAGCTTGCCGGCCAGATACCAGGGCTCGCCACGATCACCACCACCACGAACATGAGCAACAGCGAAGGCGACGCCGCGTGCCATCAGTTCCAGGCGTGATGTCGAGAACCATGGATCAAGGGCCTCGCCATAGGCGCCATAACCGTAGAGCAGAGTAGGCAGCGGTTGACCGGCCAGGCGTGCCAGACGTACCACCGAGACCGGAATTCGCTCGCCATCATGAGACTCTGCCCAGAGGCGTTCACAGATCAGGTCGTCTGGGCCGATATCCCCATGCAGCGGCTGGCGCTTGAGCAATTCGCGTTGGCCAGTATCGAGATCGAGAGACCACCAACTGGCAGGTGTGGTAAATGATTCCTCACGCAGGCGCAGGATTCGCGCATCGAAGTGTGGTGTATCTCCCAGCCCTACGCTGACCGGTGGTGCCGAGGCGGGGAGGATTTCATCGCGCTGCAGTGCGTCGTCAGTGGTGAACTCCAGACAACGCAATTGGACTTGAGCGGTGTTGTGGTCCCGCTCGGTGATGATCAAGCCCCAGTGATAGGCATCGATGCCTTCGAGAGTAACGTGCTCACGATGAGCAATGACGGAGTGACGTTGAGCGGCCGACGCAGGTTCCCTGCTGCGGGGTCGGCGGGTAATGGTGTGTTCGGCAACTGCGTCGAGTTGAAAGTGTACGGCGTCCTGGTTGTGCAGCACATAGAAGCTGCCGGGGCGGTGATCCACAGCGTACTCAACACCACGCTGGCGAGGCTGAAAGCACTGCGGTGGTGTTGCGGGCGCATCGGCCGGGATCAGCCAGGTCTCACTGGTGTCCTTGGAGGCGCTGTCGATCATCAGCCAGCGACGTGAACGAGTCTTGCCGAGTCCAATCCAGAACTCCGGGTCTTCCTCGCGCAGAATCATCTCTGGCGCGTGGCTATGGCATTCGCCGTCGGCACCCAGCGCAAGCGGTAGACGCCATACGCTATCGGGGCGCTGTGTGGCGTCGTAGCGGGTGAAAAGCAGTGTCGAACCGTCCTCTGCCCAGCATAATTCGGCACCGATCTGCTCAAGTAATGTGATCGGATCACCATCGGGAAGGAACTTGAGGTGCAGAGTGTAGGTCTCGTCTCCCTGAGGATCTTCTGTCCAGGCCAACCATTGCTCGTCGGGTGACAGTGCCATATCGCCAAGTTCAAGAAAGGATTGTTGAGCTGCGCGTGCCTCCAGGTCGAGGAAGCACTCGCGCTGATCGGGCTTGTCGTTGGGATGTCGCCACCACAGAGGATACTCGGCATCGGCCGCGGTTTCGCTCCATACCGTGAAGTGGTCAAGGCGTGTGGCGAGCCCGGTGACACTGAGTTCCCGGCGTGCTAGATGGCCGTCATAGAGGCGCTCGGCGAGCCCTTCCAGAGGGGCGAACCAGCTATCTGATGCCTGGTTGGCAGCATCGAGAAACGCGATTACCTGGTCGTCGTCGCGGGATTCCAGCCAGTGCCAGTCAGGGTCACCCTGGCGCAGGA